>JAICWH010000152.1 GCA_025934895.1 Nocardioidaceae bacterium
ACCGGCGCAAACCGCGGGCTTCCGAGCTCGGGGGAGGCCGGGGTGCCTGGTGTCACGAGGCGCAAGCCGCTCGGATGGCACACATGCAGGCCTACCGAGTCGTTCGCCGGTCGCTGCCGGCGTCAGGTGCTCGCGTCGTCCTCATGCGGTACGACGGTCACCGGCAGGCCGACGTGCGCAAGCCGGTGCGCCAGGTCCTGGTGGAACCGGGTCGCGAGACCGTGCGGGACGACCGAGAGGATGATCTCGGCCAACTCCAGGCCGAAAGCGGTCTCGTGAAGAACCTTCTCTGCCTCGTCTGCCCTGTCATGGCGTTCGGGGTGCAACAGGTGCAGCGCCCGTGCTGGGTTGGGCACGACGAGCCGGACTGCGCGTCGCCGGCGTCGGTGCGGTGCCGCCTCGCCTCGATCAGCCCTGGTGCAGGCAGGGCCCGATCGGTCACGACCAGGATCCGGGTGGTGCGCCGTTCCCCCATAGTGGGTTCCTTCTATCGGATCTCGGCATGACGCGTTCCCCGGGGAGCCCAGTCCTCGTGGTGCGCGACGACCTCGGTCTGGTCCTTCTGAGTCTTGGTCAGGTAGGTCACCACGGCCAGGATGGTGGCGAGGAAGAGCACGCTGGTGCCGAGCGTGCCCAGGCCGAGGCCGCCGTCTGCGGGGGCTGAGCCGAGGTAGTCCCCGATGTTGGCGCCCAACGGGCGGGTCAGGATGTAGGCGAGCCAGAAGCACAGCACCGGTCCGGCGCCCATCTTCCACGCAGCGAGCACAGCGAGGATGAGCCCGGTCGGCAGCAACACCGCGGCACCAGGAGACCAGCCGGTGAGCTCCAGAGTCCAGTCGCCGGTTGCGGTGCCCAGGGCGAAGGTGACCAGCACCGTGAGCCAGTAGAAGGCCTCACGAGGCCGGGTGACGATGGTGTGGATCGACAAGGTCCGCTCCCGGGCGTACCAGATGCCGAACACCGTGGCCAGAAGCAGCGAGAAGACCGTCGTACTGACCCACAGCGGTACGCCGAGGGCGTCGGTGAGAATGTCGGTGAGGAGCGTGCCCACCACGCTGATCAGAACCACCGCGAGCCAGTACACCCCCGGGATGTAACGCTTCGAACGGAACTGAGCGACCAGCACCGCAACCAGTGCCGCGGAGAACACCACCGTAGTGGTCGTCAGGCCGAAGCCCAGGGTCTCGTTGATGTAGTCCGCGAAACTCTCACCGACCGTGGTGCACAGGATCTTGATGACCCAGAAGAACACGGTGACTTCGGGAACCTTGTTGAGCATCAGGCGGCTGCGGGTCGTCAATGGCTCGGTAGTCGTCATACCTTCACTATCGAACGGATTACCTGACCACAGCCTGACCCTGGGCCGCCGCACTCACCCGCCCACCCTGACATGTGCGCGACAACACACCGTGATGGGGTTGCTCAGCATCCACACGACCGCACTCAGTGCGCGACCTCAGGGAAGGAATGGGCCATGTCCGTCAGGCCCAGGGAGGCCGTAGCAGCTGGCCGACGGTGTCGTGAAAGAGTTCCATCGAGACAACCACGTGCCCAGACCATCCGAGATGGTGTCTCAGCGCCGTCTCAGACGATTCGAAGCCTTCGCACAGCACTGGGCAGGTCCTGTTCAGGCGCCGGTCAGCGCGGCTGCCTAGCGTCTTTGCATGGGCACAAAGAAGTGCACACGTCTGTGGATGCGAACCTCGGGACGGCAGGGTCCGGCCCAGGTGCGCTGGAACGCGGCACTCCCCATCTTGGCGCTGATCTGGTTGGCACTGGTCGTGGGACTCGAGCTAGTCGAACCAACCCCCACGCACGCTCGACCGCACATCACAGCAGCTGATCGAGCCAGGATCTTGGTGATCGCGCATCGAGGCGCCAGCTCTGTGGCGCCGGAGAACACCATCCCGGCAATGCTGGCGGCAACCAAGGCGCACACCAACATGGTGGAATTCGACGTCCAGCGCACCAGCGACGGCCACCTCATCGTGGTGCACGACAGCACCTTCGCGCGGACGACCAACGTCGCCCGAGCATTTCCTCGACGCGTGTTCGACCCGGTCGGCAGCTTCACCCTAGGTCAGGTCCGACGACTCGACGCCGGCTCCTGGATGGCGCCGCGGTTCACCGGCACCAGGGTCCCGACTCTCCGCCGACTGCTCGCTGTCATGCGGCCCACTCGGACGAACCTGCTGTTGGAGCTGAAGAACCCCGACCTCTACCCGGGCTATGAGGCACAAGTGGCCCGAGCATTGCGACGGACCGGCTACATCAGGGCGCACCGGGTCTACGTGCACAGCTTCAGCATCTCCGCGCTCATGTTGCTCCACAAAGACGCTCCGACCGTCCCCCTGGGACTACTCACTCACCAGGGCATCTCAGCGGCAACCGGAAGGTCAGGGCTGAGGACCGTCAACCCGACCGCCAATACAGTTACCGGCGCCGGAGTCGATCACGCCCGCGCCGAGCACCTCCAGGTCTTCGCCTGGCCAGCACATGGCCTGCAGGTGACAGAGGCGCAGGTCGACCACCTCGTCGAGGACGGCGTCACTGGCATCATCACCAACAACCCGGCGGCAATCCGGCGCGACATCCTCGAAGGCTCGTGACCAAGGCACCCGGACAGGCGCTTCGCATGCCTGACCGGGCCCCCACACTCACTGAGTCCGGTCCCTCGGGCTCGCCCGCTGCGTCGGCCAGGACAACGAGGCCGGCTGCCGCGAGGCAGGCGACCACACATGTGCCGGCTCTTCCGAGGTGAGGTGAGGGTGCTTGAGCCCGCCGCCGCAAGTGCCGAGCGCCACTGCTTCAACGTGCGGTCGAGGAGGCGGGTGCGTAGCGTGGTCGCTTCCGATCGTGAGGCCTCGACCCCTCTCACCGTTCAGGTCACCCCTACTGGCGCGCCGCTCACCTTTCCTCAACTCTGAAGAGCTCCTTTGCCCACATCCGATCGAGGGCCTACCGTCGTCAACATGTTGGTGGATGATCCGTCGTGGGTCAGCAGTAGCGCGTATAGCTCTGCGGTTCCTGATCGTGCGAACCCGTGAGACGTGCGTGTCTTGTTCTGGTCGCTGTGTTTGGAGTGGTCTTCGTCGGGGCAGGTTTTCTGCCCGTGATGTCGCCGACTGCTTCTATGCCTGCAGGCCGCACCCTGCGATGGTCCGATGAGTTCAGCGGCGACAAGCTCGATGCTGGTAAGTGGGGGACCTGCTACCCATACTCGATCGACCAGTCGGCCTGCACAAACACAGGAAATGTCGGCGACTACATCGAGGCGCAGTGCTATACGCCGGGCAACGTGCACGTGGCTGAGGGTCGCCTGGTCCTGACTGCCCGCCACGAGTCCAAGAATTGTGATGGGCTGACCAAGCACTACACATCAGGGCTTGTCCAGACCCACGACCGCCACGACTTCACATACGGATATGTTGAGATGCGGGCAAAGGTGCCTTCCGGCTTGGGCCTGTGGCCTGCCTTCTGGCTGGTTGCGAGTGACTTCTCGTGGCCGCCGGAAATCGACATCGTGGAGATGTTCGGGGCGGAGAACCATCCCAGGACCTCGCACCACAACCTGCACCGGCCCGGACGAACGACCGCGGAGTTCGCGTACGGACTACCGGATGGAGCGACCTTCGATAGTGGCTTCCACGTGTTCGCTGTGGATTGGCATGCGTCGTCCCTGAGCTGGTACGTGGACGGACGACTGGTTCATCGGGTGACCACTGACGTCCCCACCGTTCCGATGTATCCCGTTGTCAACCTCGCGCTGAGGGACACGCTGATAACGCCAGACGCCATGCCGGCCCAGCTGCTCGTGGACTACGTGCGAATCTATACATGAAGCAGTGGTCTCAGGCCCGCTGGTTGGGGATGAGATGTGCGATGAGGTCAGTGCCGTGCGGGACCGTAGCCGACCAGGAGTGCCGGCTCTTGGACCCGCAGGCCGTACTCGACCCGTCCGCGGTGCGGCAGCCGATGTTTGTTACGGATGGGCTGTCGAGGGTCACCGTCGTCTTCCTCGTGTCCCCGGATATGACCGCGAACGGCGTCACGAGGGCCACTGCCCAGCCGTCAATCGAAGGTGACGTACGCGCAATAGCGCCACTGACGGCATAGGTCACGTCGAGAGCTCGAACCGGTTCGCCTACCGAAACAGTGGTGGAACCCGAAGCGGTCGCCCGTTGACGCATGATGACAGGAACGGTGCCGGACGTCACCCGCAGCCGGGTGATAGTCGGATCGAAGAGTGATGACTGATGCCTCGTCGCTGACGGCACGGTGAGGGTGACCGCCGTGGAGGGCTCGGTCAGCTTGATGTGCTGAGAGACGGTCATGGTGTCGTGGGCTCCGAATGTGACTTTGGATGTGGAAGGACCCGAGCCGCTGTGGGACGATCCGGCCTGTGCGGCGGCTGAGCGGCTGTCTGCGGCCGCGTGGGATGCTGGGTCAGGGGTGGGCACCCCGCTTCGAACGAGCGCGACCGAACCCACGGTCGCTGCGATGAGCGCGGCTGCTGTCACGGTGATGAGGCCCCGTTTCACCGCGGCGGGTGTCGCTCGTCGCACGGCTACGTGCATCATGGGCGCGAGGCAGATGAGCGCGGTGATGACGGCCCAGAACTGAAGTGGTGCGTAGTTGTGTCGAAGGATCACGCCGCCCATGACGGCCATTGCAGAGACGCCCAACCAGAGTAGGTGCGGGCGGAACGTTCGCCAGGTGTCTCCCGTGGAGGCGCTGCCTTTTGCGGTCACGACGTAGACCAACGGGCGGCCGGCGAGCTGGGCGAGCGCCGCGGCACAAAACACCGGACCGGTGATGATGTCGAGCGCCATACCAGTGAGGTTCCAGCTCTGCCGCTCATGGGCTGCCAAGTTGAAGCGGGAGAGCATTTGAACGATCGCGAAGGCGAGGGCTGTGTTGGCGAGGAAGAGCCCCATCCAGATCCACACCGACAGCTGAGTAACCGAGATCCCCCCGATGAGGTAAAGGCAGAAGAGGAAGATTCCGCCGAGCCACGCCAAACCAGTGAACGGGTAGTGCGTCTGGAGGAGGATGAAGCTGACCCGCTGGGATCGCTTAGGCATCTTTGGAATCACCGTGAACGAGTGCTGGCGGATGACTTGCCACATGCCGTAGGCCCAGCGCTTCTGCTGGCTGAACCAGTCGGAGTAGGTTGCCGGACCTTCGCCGACGGCCAGGACATCGGGGGTGTAAACGCCCTTCCAATGGTTGCCCGTATCTGGGTTCTTGCTGGCGTAGACGACCATGGCGGTCAGGTGGTCCTCGATGATGCTGTCCTGGTATCCGCCGATCACGTCGAAGGTCGCAGGGCGGTATAGGTGGTTGGTGCCGATCAGGATGGGGGCACCGAACTTGTTACCGCCGCGTTGTGTCACTCCGTGGAAGATGTAGGACATCTGGGCTGCGCCCCTGGCGACGAAGGATTCGTTGATGTTGCCGTACACCTGCGGAGCGACGACGAAACCGACGTCAGGATCGGAGAAGTAGCCGATCGTGCGCTCGAGGAAGTGCGGGTACGGCACGTGGTCCGGGTCCATCTGCGCCACCACGTCGTAGTTGGCGGCATGCTTGTCGCGCCAGCTGTTGTGGTTCCCGTGCTTGGTCTTCGTCTTGAACCGTCCATCGGGCTGGTTCCATCGTTCGACTCCCTTGCGGGAGAAGTGCCTGACTCCAATCTCCTCACACAAAGCCTTGACCTCAGGACTGTTGCCCTCGTCGAGCAGCCACACATCCAGCGGACCGTTGTGCCGGAGACGGCGCATCGCCCGCAGCGTGTTGAACACCAAGTCGACGGGCTCCTTGCCGGGCACGATGGTGGTCAGAACGGCGACTCTCAGGCCAGGCGGTGACTGCATGGGGATGGGGTCGCGGCCGTTGACGACGAAGTAGGTGGTGACGAGGCCGCGGAAAGCTACCAGGCCCTGAACGAGGACCAAGACCGTCAGGCCGATGACGGCCAGTGAGTTGGAGATCCATCGGCCGGACTGCAGGTCCGGCCAGTGGCTGGGCCAAAGGATGTAGCCGAGCAGCGCCGCGGTCACCAGCAGTTGAAGGGTCCCAACGGCGACAATGGCGACCCGGTCGCGCCGTCGCGCCACCAGTTGGTACTCCACCGTGCCCGACGACGGACGAAGTCCTCCAGCCACGTCGGAGGAAGCCCTGCCATACAGCGGTGACGTCTGGCGCCGTTCGATCTCCTCCGTTGGCCCAGCATCAGTCCTGGACAAGCTCGTACTCATGAAATTCTCCATCACTGGGTGTCCGGAGGCAGGGCATCCGAATGAACAGTTGAAGATTACACGATACCGGTCTAAATTCGGACGAGGTGGGCAAATCTACCTGGGTGACGTTCCTCACGAGTGGCCTGCGCGAGCCGGGTCTGCGCTGCCCCGCTGCCCAGCAGGCTCACCTGCGCTACGGCGTCCGGCCGCTCCCCAGTGAACCTGTGGTCAGCAACGAGCAAGCAGCAAATCTGGACAACTTGACATGACACGAGTGGGATACTCCCCGGGGTCGGCTCGCCATCCAGGCCAGTGGCCATCGACAAAGCGCGCCGCAGAAACGGCAAGACATCGGTCCGCGAAGGTTTTCTCGCTTGTCGTGTCCCGGCTGCAGCGATCCCCGTGTCGAGACACCGTTCTTTCGGGGGGTGAGGCCGGTGAGCACGAGGACGCGTCACGTCGTCCACGACGCCCTCCCTGAGGTCATTGCCGGGCTGTTTCCGGGGTTCGGTGACCAGGCGCCTCTTGGGCCTGCGCGCGCTGCCGACGAGGACCGACAGCAGATAGCCGACGTGTCGCACGTGGTGTGGCAGTGGTGGGCGCCGGACCTGTGGCGCCGCTTCACCATCTCCCTGCGGGCGACAGGTCGCCAAGACCCTCTCCGCGCCGGCCACCCGACTTCCCGAGGTCGCCACGCTCCAGCACGCAGAGGTGGCCGAGCACCGGCTGCGCGGCGTGGTCCACTTCCACGCCCTGATCCGCCTCGACGGTGCCCGCACCGCCGACGGGTTCACACCCGCACCGCCCGCCATAGACGCCGGCCACCTGGCCGACCTGATCTGCCACGCGGTGGCGTCGGTGCGGTTGACCTGGAGGTTTGTGGGCCCCGTGGGGATCGAACCCACAACCCGCGGATTAAAAGTCCGCTGCTCTGCCAATTGAGCTAGAGGCCCCGCCCGGTCATCCTAGGGCTGACCTGCGCAGACGCTGTGCAGTGCCCGGGCAACGTTGTGCAGCGCTGAGCGGCCTCGCGCGGACGCAAGTGCGGACCGGGTTAGCACCTAGCAGCAAGCGGTCGCCGTTGGCTCGTCAGCCTCGGCGCTCGTCGTGCCGCAGCATTGGTCATGACCTTCGGTCTCGTCTCTGAACGTGATGCTGTCGGCAAGGACGGTGTAGATCTCCCAGGGCTCGCCGTTAGGAGCGCCTTGGACCCAGAACTTGTCCTGCTTCGCGTAGCAACAGGTGGTGCCACGCTCGTCGATGGAGGCAAGACCCTGCGCGGCGAGACGGGTCTGCTCGGCGTCGACGGTGTCAACATCGGCCACCTCGACGCCCAGGTGGTTGAGCGATCCGCCCTGGCCGGGGTTCTCCAGGAGCACCAGCTTCAGGGGCGGCTCGGCGATGGCGAAGTTGGCGTAGCCGGGGCGGCGCTTGGCCGGCTCGATGCCGAACAGCTTCGTGTAGAACTCGACCGCCTCGTCGACGTCGTTGACGTTGAGGGCAAGCTGAACTCGGGACATGGTGTGACCCCTCTCTGAGTATCGACAGATGTCTATGTCTCAGATATTGCCACGGACATAGATATGTGTCAACATAGATGGGTGCCTAACTCTCTGATCGAGCTGACGCCCGTCCAGACTGTCGCCTGTTGCTCGCCTCTCCTACGTGAGCCCCTCAGCGTCGCCCAGGCCGAACGGGTCGCACCGCTGCTGAAGGCCCTGGCTGAGCCGGTGCGCCTGCGCCTCCTGTCCTTGGTCGCCTCCCACGCCGGCGGCGAAGCCTGCGTGTGCGATCTGGCCGAGGCCTTCGACCTGACTCAGCCCACCATCAGCCACCATCTGAAGGTGCTCCACGAACTGGGGCTCCTGGATCGCAGCAAGCGGGGCGTGTGGGTCTACTACAAGGTCCGCACTCAGGCCCTTGCCGACCTGGGCGCGCTCATTGGCGGCC
>JAICWH010000233.1 GCA_025934895.1 Nocardioidaceae bacterium
GATCGCTTCGGGGACGAAGCCGTTCTTCACCTCGATGACGAGGCGAAGGCCCTTCTCGAGGTCGGTGAGGTCCTTGACGTCGGAGATGCCCTGCAGCCTCTTGCCCTGCACCAGGCCCTTGATCCGCTCGATGACCCGCTCCGGGCCCACCCCGTAGGGGAGCTCGGTGACCACGATGCCCTTGCGTCTGGCGTTGACGCTCTCGACCCGGGCGGTGGCCCGCATCCGGAACGCGCCGCGGCCGGTCTCGTAGACCTCCCGGATGCCGTTACAGCCAGGGAGTGTCCCCGACCACTGCTGGCGACCTGGTCGAGTTCCTGAACAACGCGAATGAGCGCTGGGTGCGTGAGACCAATTCCTCAGCTCTCACCTGGTCACCGAACTGCTCGGACACACCGGTCGTGTCATCGAGGCGATGTGGGGAGCTGCCGATCTCGACGCTGCGAGTGAGGGCGTGTGGTGGGCTGGGATCGACCCGGCCCCGACCTGGCTAGATCTGGCCCGCGATTACAGCGAGGAGTGGACGCATCAACAGCACATCCGCGATGCGACTCGGCGCCCGAGGCTGACCGACGCGGTGTTCATCGACGCGGCTTTGGAGACGTTCGCGCGTGCTTTGCCACATGTATATCGCGACGCACCCGTCGCCGGGGCGAGCGTGGTCGTCGTCGCCGTCCACGGGGACGGCCGAGACCAGAGTTGGGCGTTGTGGCGCGAGCCCATGGGCTGGACGCTCATTCACGCCCGCCCACCGGCTCCGACCGCGGCGATCGCGATGCCAGCGGACATGTTCTGGCGTCTCGCCACCGGCGGCATCGAACCTGGACAGGTCCGGAGGATGGCCCAGGTTCAGGGAAATCCCGACCTCGCGGAACCTGGGCTACACATAGTGGCCGTCGTCCGCTAGAAAGTTCCGTCCTGTGCACATGGACCCGTTGTCGGCGCGCCGACGGACAATGGAGGCATGACCAGCCGGCTTCCGCTCGCCAACCTGATCACTCTCGGCGCCCGCGACTTCGGGACTCTTCGAGACTTCTACCGCCGGGTGGGCTGGCCGCAGGTGATGGACGACGGCGAGTTCGCGGTCTTCGAACTGCGGGGCATCGTGCTCGCCCTGTTCCCGCTCGCCAAGCTCGCGCGCGACGGGAACACCGAGCCCGAGCCGAGCAGCGGTGGCATCCGCTTCACCATTGGCATACAGGTCGACAGTGCCGAGGAGGTGGACCAACTCACCGCGCACATGCGCGCGGCCGGTGCCCAGGTGACGAAGGAACCCGTCGACGCGGAGTTCTTCACCGGTCGTTCGGCTTACCTGTGTGACCCCGAGGGCAACTACTTCGAGATCGCTTGGGCCGACATGCCCCACAATCTCGTTGTCATCGCAACTCGCCGAGCTGCCGGTCTGTAACCGCAAACGGATCCCCGTGCGGGACGGCCTGGGCAAACCGCGTCAACGGAGGCACAAGGCGACGCGCGCGTATTACGCGGCCGGGATTGTTAGATTTGACGCTGTTCGTGCAGTTCGAGTCCTATCCTGACCCCAGGTGGTCGTCGACCGGACGACCCGGGCCGGGAGGCATCTGATGGGCTACGGACTCGGAATTGCATTGTTGGTGATCGGGCTGGTCCTAGCGCTCGCTGTGAACGCGTCGGTCTCCGGGATCGACATCCAGACACTCGGCTGGATCTTAGTGCTTGGTGGCGTCGTCGTCCTTGTGCTGACCGCGGTGCAGCTAAACCTGCGCCGGCGTACGACCTCGGCACGGGTGACCACCCACGCCGACGGAACCCAGAGCGCCAGCGAGAGGCGGGTCGTGTCCGACCCGCCCCCTCCGACCCTCTGAAGCAGAGTCGTCCTACTCGAACCAATCGCTTTCGGACGCGTGACCCGGGTTCCGTCCGCACCCGAGCTCAGGACGTCCTGGCCACCACGAAGAGCACCTCCGGTCCTCGCTCATATCTCGTCGCACAGTCGGCGCATTGCTCCGACCGACCCCATCGGCACAGGGTCCACTCCGCGTGTAAGGGCCGGGAACCTGAAATCCCTCCTCCCACCTCGCAGATAAGCATGGTTGTATGCCGCCATTGGCGCGCCCATTAATGCTCCAGCACGAACGGCATGCGGCGACTGCAAGGCAGATCGACTCGGTCCTTGTCGAGGTCGTCGCCGTCACCGAATGTGGGATCCGCTTGCAGGACGGAATGGACAAAAGCATCGAGCCAGAGCCTCCCCGCGCTCCGAGGCTGCCGCTGGGGCGGCTACGTGCCCCCCGCGAGCTGGCTTGACAGTCATACGTCGCCGGAAAGACACACACCGGTGCCGTGCGCGACCGGATGTCAAGTCGACTCCGTTCACTCGCCCTTACTCGCGAACAGGTTGCCCCGGGGCTCCCCAAGAGTCCAACTGCGCGGCGGCGCTCTACGAGTCGAATTCAAAGGCGCCATCCGCACTCAGTCGAAAAGGTCCCCGCACAATTTCGCGCGCAATAGCTCATCATCTCGCGGCTCGTGAGGGCCAGCTTTCACGCTGGGTAATGTCGACTCCTTGGACCTTCGAAGCAGCACATCACGGGTGCTCCGGTCCAGGCGACCCGTAACCTCAAGCCGGTTGTTCTCTTGAAAGCTCATCAGGGCGGCCATGGTCCACGGGCCGAAGGTTCCATCCTCGGGCAAGTCGCTGATGCCGGGCAACGGATGGACCGGGAGCCAGCCCCCTGTGTGGCGCGGACGCGGGCGTGCTCTGGTGCTGTCGAAGTCCTCAACAGCAACGGCGAGCCGTTCGGCGGGGACGTCGCTCGGCGGTGTGTGAGGCGCGCCGGCAGCGTGCTGGTGAGCACGGATCACCGTGGAGTCGATGCCGACGTCCCAACTCGCGGTGCCCGTGTCGCTGCCGCGTTGGAGCTCGCTCAGCAACCTCTCCC
>JAICWH010000221.1 GCA_025934895.1 Nocardioidaceae bacterium
CACCCCAGGAGCGGGACAAGGACGACCTGTGGCAGCAGGTGGTCGCCCACCAGGCCGAGCACGCCGGCGACCCGGGCACCTCCGAGCTGGACCTGTCCGCCGCACTCGAGGCCAAGGCCGAGCGGGTCTACGCGGAGCCGATGTCGTTCCGGTGGAGCCATGTGCGTCAGCTCGGCGACGTGCGGCTGGTCGTGGTCGACTCGCGTGCCGCCCGGGTGCTCGAGCCGGACCGGCGCAAGCTGCTCCACGACGCTGAGCTGGGCTGGCTGGACGCCCAGCTGCGCGGCGACGTGCGGCACCTGCTGATCGGCACGTCGCTGCCCTTCCTGCTGCCGGCGGGGATGCACTACCTGGAGGCGTGGAACGAGGCCGTCGCCGGCGGAGCCTGGGGACGCCGTGCCGCGGAGCTCGGCGAGAAGCTGCGCCGGCTCGTCGACCTCGAGCACTGGGGTGCCTTCCAGGAGACCTTCCAGGCCGTCGCCCGGATGGTCGAGGAGGTTGCGGACGGCAAGCGGGGCAAGGCCCCGGAGACGGTCACCTTCCTCTCCGGCGACGTGCACCACTCCTACCTCGCCGAGGTACGACGCCAGCACTGGGCCGGCAGCAGCCGGATCGTCCAGGCCGTCTGCTCACCGATCCGCAACCCCCTCAAGCGCCGCATGCGGTTCGCCACCGCGGCCCTGTCCTACGCCGTCGCCGGCCCGATCGGCAAGCTGATGTCCCGCTCGGCCAAGGTGCCACGGGCGCCCTTCTCGTGGCACTACCTCGCCGGCCCCTGGTTCGACAACAGCATCGCGGTCCTCGAGGAGCGACCCGACGGGCTGGTCTTCCGTTGGCATGCGGGCACGGTCGGTCGCGGGCTGTGGCGGCGGGCCGACCACCTGCACCCGGAGCTGACCACCATCACCGAGGAGGTGATCTCGCCCCGGTAGGAGCGACGTCGGAGCGCCGGGCCTGGGGCTCAGGTTCCGTCCGGGCCGGCCGGGGGACTCAGCGGGACGGTCCGGTCCGGCAAGGCCAGCAGGACGTTCTCGACGACCTCCATCAGCGCGGGATGGATCCAGTACTGGTCCCGGGCGACCTCCAGGGCGGTCTGGCCGAAGGACATCGCCTGGATCAGGGGCTGCACGAGGTTCGAGGCCTGCGGGCCGAGCAGGTGGGCGCCCAGGATCAGGCCCGAGTCGGGGTCGGCGAGGACCTTCGCGAAGCTGGTGGTGTCCTCCATCGCCCAGCCGTAGGCGGTCGCCGCATAGTCCTTGCGGGCGCTCACGTAGGGCACTCCGCTCTTCACCGCCTCCTGCTCGGTGAGCCCCACCTTGGCGACCTGTGGGTTGGAGAACACCGCGCTGGGCACCGCGACGTGCCGGGCGCGGATCCAGGCCGACGGGTCCTCGAGGTGCAAGAGGTTGTGCTGCACCACCCGCGCCTCGTGGTTCGACACGTGCTTGAGCGCGTAGTGGTTGGCGATGTCACCGAGCGCCCAGATGCCGTCCACGTTCGTGTGCTGGTGCTCGTCGACCACGATCACACCGTCCACGCCCACCTCGACGCCGGTGCGGTCCAGGTCGAGACCGTCGGCGTTGGTACGGCGGCCGGTCGCGACCAGCACCAGGTCCGCCTCGACGGTGCTGCCGTCGTCGAGCTGTGCGCGGACCCCTCCGTCGTACGCCTCGAGCTTGTGCACGTGGGTGCCGAGCCGGACGTCCCACTGCCGCTGGGCGATCTCGGTGAAGCGGGCCGAGATGTCGTCGTCCTCGGCGCGCAGCAGCCGCGCCGACCGGTTGACCACGGTGACCTGGGTGCCGAACGAGCCGAAGACGTGCGCGAACTCGGCAGCCACGAAGCCGCCTCCGATGATCAAGAGCCGCTCGGGCAGCTCGTCGAGACGCATCACCGTGTCGCTCGTCTGGAACGGAACGTCCTGGAGGCCCTCGATGTCGGGGATGACCGGCCGGCCGCCCGCCGCGACCACGATCTGGTCCGCCGTGATGGTCTTGCCGGCGCCTCCGGTCTCGATGTGCAGGGTGCGTACGTCGACGAAGCGCGTGTGGCCCTCGAACAGGGTGACGTCGGGGTCGCCCTCCGCGCGCCACGTGCGCCCGGCCGAGGAGATCGGGTCGATGCGTCCGAAGATGCGGTCCCGGATGTCCCGCCACCGGGCGTGCTCGAACCGGGTCTCGACGCCGAGCCGGGGTGCCACGCGCGCGGACCGCGCGAGGTCGGCGGGGTAGACGAACATCTTGGTGGGGATGCAGCCGACGTTGAGGCAGGTGCCGCCGAAGACGCCGTGCTCGACGATGGCAGCCCGCCGGCCCCTGAACCGATGGTCGATGATGGAGTTGCCCGAGCCGCTGCCGATCACGACCAGGTCGAAGTGAGTGCTCACCGGTCCATCCTCCCCTGTCCGGGAGGCAAGCGGGGGCCTGACGTGGGCCTGACGTGGTATGGAGACGGGGCGGGGATGCGTTCAGGCGGGTGATGGTCGAAACTGGGTAGGGAGTACCCAACCGCTCCACTGCATGACAGCGCCCGGACACGACAGCCCAGCAGACAACCGAGACCAGGGAGAGGTCCCCATGACGAACGCGCAGAGCCTCAGCAGCACCGGACGGCACCGGGTGGTCGTGGTCGGCTCGGGATTCGGCGGGTTGTTCGCCACCAAGGCGCTCAAGGGCGCCGACGTCGACATCACCATGATCGCCAAGACCAGTCACCACCTCTTCCAGCCGCTGCTCTACCAGGTCGCCACCGGCATCCTGTCCGAGGGCGAGATCGCCCCGCCGACCCGCGAGATCCTGTCCGGCCAGAGGAACGCGACGGTGATCCTGGGTGAGGTCACGCATATCGACCTCGAGGCCCGGACCGTCACCTCCCATGTGCTGAACCGAGTGATGGTGACGCCCTACGACTCGCTGATCGTCGCAGCCGGCGCCGGCCAGTCCTACTTCGGCAACGACCAGTTCGCCGAGTTCGCGCCCGGGATGAAGAGCATCGACGACGCTCTCGAGCTGCGTGGGCGGATCTTCGGTGCATTCGAGCTCGCCGAGATCTCCGTGGACGAGGCGGAGATCCAGCGGCTGCTGACCTTCGTGGTCGTCGGTGCCGGCCCCACCGGTGTGGAGATGGCCGGGCAGATCGCCGAGCTCGCGCACCGCACGCTGCGCCACGACTTCCGGCGCATCAACACCCGTGAGGCCCGGGTCATCCTGCTCGACGCCGCGCCGCAGGTGCTGCCGCCGTTCGGCGCGAAGCTCGGGGAGAAGAGCAAGGCGGCCCTCGAGAAGCTCGGGGTGGAGGTGCAGCTCGGAGCGATGGTGGTCGACCTCGACGAGTGGGGGATCGACGTGCAGGAGAAGGACGGGACGCGCCGGCGTATCGAGGCCAGCACCAAGGTGTGGGCCGCGGGTGTGCAGGCCAGTCCGCTCGGCAAGATGCTCGCTGAGCAGTCCGGCGCGCCCGTGGACCGCGCCGGCAGGATCAGCGTCAACCCGGACCTCACGCTGCCGGGGCACCCCGAGGTCTTCGTGATCGGCGACATGATGAGCCTGGACCACCTTCCCGGGGTCGCGCAGGTGGCCATCCAGGGCGCGAAGTACGCCGCGCACGAGATCATCCGCCGGCTCACGGACTCCGAGAGCCCGCAGAAGCCGTTCCACTACTTCGACAAGGGCAGCATGGCCACCATCTCGCGGTTCAGCGCCGTCGCCCTGGTCGGCAAGCTGCGGCTGAGTGGCTTCGTGGCCTGGGTGATGTGGCTCGGTGTGCACCTCGTCGACCTCACGGGCTTCACGCACCGGCTGGGTGCGCTGGGCCACTGGACGGTCAGCTTCCTGGGCCGCGGCCGCTCGGAGCGAACGGCCACCGAGCAGCAGATCTTCGCCCGGGCTGCTCTGCAG
>JAICWH010000077.1 GCA_025934895.1 Nocardioidaceae bacterium
GACCGGCGCGAGCACCTGGAACCGGGCGCCGTCCTCGAGAGCGAGGATGCGGTCGACGATCTGCTGCGGCGTCTGCCGGGAGATCGGCGCGCCGCACGTCGGGCAGTGCGGACGGCCGGCGCGGGCATAGAGCAGCCGGAGGTAGTCGTAGACCTCGGTGATGGTGCCCACCGTAGAGCGGGGATTCTTCGATGTGGACTTCTGGTCGATGGAGACGGCCGGGGACAGCCCCTCGATGAAGTCGACGTCGGGCTTGTCCATCTGGCCCAGGAACTGCCGCGCGTAGGCCGACAGCGACTCCACGTAGCGACGTTGCCCCTCGGCGAAGATGGTGTCGAAGGCGAGGCTCGACTTGCCGGACCCGGACAGCCCGGTGAAGACGATCAGCGAGTCCCGTGGCAGCTCGAGCGACACGTCCTTGAGGTTGTGCTCGCGAGCACCCCGGATGATCAGCTGGTCAGCCACGGATGAGTCCTCGGATCCATCGAGATGAGGTGGATGTCGTGCGGCGGGAGGTGGGGGACGGGGTCGAGGGCCGGCACACCGGCCGGACGCTCTCGAACAGACGTTCGCCATGATAGCGGGGTGGTGCAAGGCCGCAGCGACCGGTTGGCTGGCCTGATGGACACGTCCGCGACCCTCCCTCAGCTCGACGAGACCCTCCTCGCGACGACACGCTATCTGCAGGCACTGACACTTCTGGACGAGGAGTCCGTGCGCCGTCCGTCGCTGCTCAAGGGGTGGAGCCGCGCCCATCTGGTGGGCCATCTCTCGCGGAACGCGGACGCCTTCGAGCGGGCGCTGACCCAGGCCGTGAGTGGCGAGCGCGGGTCCATGTACGACGCGCAGGCCACCCGGGACGACGACATCGAGGACACGGCTCGCACAGACCTGGGCCGGCTGCCCGGACGGGCAGGAGACGTTCCCGCTGCACACCGTCGGGTTCCGGCGCCGGGTCGAGGTGGAGATCCACCACGCCGACCTCGACCTGGGATACCTTCCGTCGGCCTGGCCCACCGACTTCTCGCTGCGGATGGTCGCCCAGCGGCAGGACGAGCTGGCGCGGTTGCCGGAGGGCGGTCCCTCCATGGTGCTGTCCTCGACCGACGTCGAGGGCCTCTGGAGGTTCGGGTCCGGTCACGGCCCGGAGGTCAGGGCAGCGTCGGGGACCTCGCCTGGTGGCTCGTGGGACGCGGTGGCGGCGCCGGGCCGGAGTGCTCCTCCGGCCGGCTCCCGGTCCTCGGCCCCTGGCGGTGACGACCGGCGCTGATGGTTGGATGGCTGCCATGTCCTACACCGGAAGGGTCCGCCCGGGAGGGCGCCCAGACGTCCGCGAGCTGGCCGGGCTGATCATCACCAAGCTGTCCGTCAGCGAGATGGACAACAACGTCTACGTGCTGCGCAGCAGGCGGACCGACGAGCAGCTGCTGGTCGACGCCGCCGACGACGCGTCCCGCCTGCTGCAGGTTGTCGGGGACACGGGCCTGGCCACCGTCGTGACCACCCACCAGCACTGGGACCACCACCGTGCCCTGCGGGACCTGGTGTCGGCCACCGGCGCCGAGACGGTGGCCGGCACCGAGGACGCCGACCACCTCCCCGTGGCCGTCGGGAGACGGGTCTCGGACGGCGACGTCCTCACCGTCGGCGACTGCAGCCTGGAGGTCATCCATCTCGTGGGGCACACGCCCGGCTCCATCGCCCTGCTGTACGACGACCCGGACGGTCCGCCGCACCTGTTCACCGGGGACTCGTTGTTCCCCGGCGGTCCCGGCCGGACAACCAGCCCCGAGGACTTCACGCACCTGATGGACGACCTCGAGGCCAAGGTGTTCGACCGGCTCCCGGACGAGACGTGGTTCTACCCCGGTCACGGGGACGACTCGACGCTCGGCGAGCAGCGGCCCTCCCTACGGGAGTGGCGCGAGCGCGGCTGGTAGCCGCACCCGTCAACCCAGCAGCTCGAGCAGGCAGGCGCGCACCGGGAAGCCGAGGTCCGCGTGCACGGAGAGCGGCGCCCCCTGCAGAGCGGCCCGGAAGGCGAGCGCCTTCCCGACGCATCCCGTCCGACGAGCGACGTCGACCAGGTGCACGAGGCCGGCATGGTCGACCGACCTGGTGAACGGCTCGAGGTAGGCGTCCCGGACGCGCAGCACCTCGGGCGCCTCGACCTGACCGCGTTCGGCGCGCTGCCGGTCGACGTACAGCCCCGTGACCGGGAGGCCGGCGTGCCGGGCCAGTGACCGCATCGTGGTGTACATCGTGGTGAGCGGGAAGCCCCAGACGGCGTCTCCCCAGTCGATCACCCGGGCGGTCTCGCCACAGCCGCTCCAACAGACGTTGCCGGCGTGCAGGTCGTCGTGCTGGACGGACTCCGCGAGCCCCGACGAGGCGAGCTCGCCGCACCACGACTCCAGACGTGGCAGAGCACCGGCGAGCCGCGCGGCGTCCCTGCTCCGGAGGCCGCCGCTTGCAACCGGCAGCCGGGCCAGCTCGTCCAGCAGCACCTGGGCCTGGCCGGGGACCGTGCGCGGCCAGACCTCCCGGAGCCCCGTCCCCAGGACGACGTCGCGCTCCGCCGCAAGCTGCAGCTGGGCATCGGCGTACCTCACCACGACCTGCTCCCACGCGGCCCAGGCCTCGTGAGGTGAGACCACCTGCCGCAGCACCGGACCGGCGTCCCGGCACAGCGACCAGCCGCGTCGGGGGTCGACCGCGAGCAGCTCAGGCACCAGACCCGGGACCCGGTCCACCAGCACCTGCAGAAGAGCCGGCTCGTGGCTGGTGCCGGGACCGTTCACCTTGAACCAGAGCCGGCCACGGGAGGACTCGACGCGGATCGCGCTGGACCACGGGCGGGAGTGCACCAGGTCCAGGTCCCCCGTCCGCGCCAGACCGTGCAGCCGGACCTGGCGGTCGACCCAGCTGCGGACCTCGTCGAGGAACTCCGGACTGGTCCATACCCCGACGGACAGGGGTCAGCCCCGCCGCTGCCGGGCTCCGGTCAGCACCGTCGCCGGGTCGATGTGGCGCTGCACCAGGGCACGCGCGACGTCGCCCAGCTTGCGGTTCGAGCTGCGGGCGAACGCACGCATCGCCCCGAAGGAGACCTCCATGTCCACCTTGCCGAACTCGGCCAGCACGCCCTTGGCCTGCTCGATGACCACGCGGGTGGTGAGGGCGGCCTGGAGCTGCTCGGCCACCAGGGACACCCGGTGGATCGAGCGCTGCTGCAGGATCCCGATGGTCGCGACGTCCGCCAGCGCCTGGGCGACCCGGCGGTCCGCCGGGCTCAGGGCCGGACCCTCGTCGCCGAACAGGTTGAGCCCACCGATGATCTCGCTCCGCAGCCGCATCGGGACGGCGTGCACCGTGTGGTAGCCGACGCCGAGCGCCTGGGCTGCGAACTCCGGCCAGCGCTGCTCCTCGGCTGCCAGATCCCCGACCGAGACGACGGTCCCGGTCCGCACGCACTCCACGCAGGGACCGCCCTCGGCGCTCTGCAGCTGGAGCAGCTCGATCACCCGGATCGCCTCGCTGGTCGAGGCCATCACCTCGAGCACCCCGTCCTGGTCGAGGAGCAGCAGCCCCGACTCCGAGACGGGCAGCAGCTCCACCGCCGCGTGCACGAGGGTGTCCAGCAGGTCCACCACGTCGTAGTCGTCCACGAGGGTGTCCGCGAGCTCGACCAGTCGCTGGGCCAGGAGGACGTCGCGGGATGCGACCCGGCCGGCCACGTCTGCGTCGGGCGACTGCGCGCTCATAGTTGCTCCTTCGAGAATCGACGACGTCCGCTGATGACCTCCGCGGACAGGGTGACGAGTGAGACGCCCTCGGCGAACGCGTTCGCCCGGAGCTGGGCCATGGCCTCGTCGATCGTGCAGTCGGACTGCACCAGGACCATCCCGGCGGCCTGGTGCACCGATGCGGCCGAGCGTCCCAGGACCCCGGCGTCGAGCAGCACGCCGTCGGTGGAGCTGCCCTCCGCCGGCCGGCCGAGGTCGACGATCGCGGCGCCCATGTCCTCGGCGGCCCGAAGCGCCGACGAGAGCTGCGGACCCAGGATCCCGCCGGCGCGCAGCCGGTAGAGCTCGAACGTGCCCAGCACGACGCTCCCGATCCGCACCGGGAAGGCGAAGACGCCCCTGATCCCGAGGGCGTCCGCCTGCGGGAGGAAGAACGGCCACCGGTCGACGACCCCCTCGCGCGGGTCCTGCAGGTCACCGACCAGCACGGGAGAGGAACCGGTGCCGGCGTCGACGCACGGCCCCTCGGCGAGGTCGACCTGCAGCGTCTCGAGCCTGGCGGACGCATCGTCGGTGGCATAGACGACGGCACGGACCCCCTCTGACGACACCAGCGCCACGGCTCCTCCATCAACGTCTGCATCGGCGACGCAGGTGTCGCAGATCGGGATGATGTGCCGGCGGACCTTGCCGAGCCACGGGTCCGAGCTCGGCGCCGAGTCACGCCCCTCCATGGCATCCACCGTTCCTCGAAGGGTGTGCCCGGGACGGCGGCATGGACAGCGGCATGAGCCCCCGGTTCGGAGGGACAGTCTAGCGGCCGAGCACCGGGTTGCAGTCGTGGCTGTCGCCCCGGATACGCGTAGACTCGTAAAGCAACTCGACGTCCGCGGCCCAGACCCTGCTGCCCGACTTCCCGCGCGCCACGTGCGCCGACCAGTGGAGGCGACAGGTGAGACTCGTCCTGTGCGACGGCCAGCGCATGCTGCTCGAGGTCCTCGCCCCCGCCTTGCGAGACGCCGGCCACGACGTCACCGACGTGTGTTCGCAGCCCGACGTCCTGCCCGGGCTGGTCGCCCGACGACGTCCGGACGCGTGCCTGCTCGAAGCCTCTTACCACGGTACGACGCGGCTCGACGCCGTGGCCGCGGTGCGCACCTCGGTGCCGGAGACGGTGATCGTGCTGCTGACGGGGGACGCGGAGCCCTGTGTGTGGCGGGCCTACGACGACGGGGTCGTCGACGCGGTGGTCAGCAAGTCGAGCTCGTTCGCGGACGTCGTGGCCGTGCTCCGGGCCGCCCGGATGGGCCGCGGCGTGGTCACCGGGTTCGCCCGCCCGACCCCGCGGATCCTGCCGCCGCACCGGGACCTCGAGTCGTTGACCCCGAGGGAGCGCCAGGTGCTCGACCTTCTCGTGGAGGGTCTGCCGACCACCGCCATCGCCGACGAGCTCGGCGTCTCGAAGAACACGGTCCGGACCCACGTGGCGAGCGTGCTGCGCAAGCTGCGGGTGCACGACCGGCGGAACGCCATCAGCAGCGCCGTGCCTCTGGGGATCGTGTGATGGCACCGGTCGTCTCCCGCGCCCCGCGGGTGGTCGACCTGGTGCTCGTGGTCGACCCCCACCGGGTCTTCGCCGAGACTCTCACCCGCCGTCTGCGACTGGTGTCCGCGATCGGTGACGCCCAGGCAGCGTTCACCGCGCATCAGGCAATGGTGGCCGCCGGCGGCCGGGAGCCCGAAGTGGTGCTGCTGGACCCGGGCCTCGCGAGAGCCTCCGGCTTCGACCTCGTCCGGCACCTCGAGGTGCTTCCGAGCCGCCCGCAGGTCGTGGTGCTGGGCGACGGGACGTGCGAGTCTGGGCGGGATCTGGTCCCCGTGGGGTGTCGATGGGTCTCCAAGGAGTCACCTCTCGGCGACCTGCTGCGGGTGATCGGCGCCGGCCGGGACCTTGGAGCCGCACCGGTCCCACAGCCCCAGGCCGTCGTGCTGACACTGCCGACCGGCCGCCGCGGCGGACCGGCCCACGAGGCGGTCGCGGACGGGCTGGTCCGCCGGCTGACAGAGAGACAGGCCGACGTCCTGCACTGCCTGCTCGCCGGCCTGACCCGGGCCGAGGTCGCGACGGCGCTCCGGCTCTCGCCGCACACGGTCCGTGACCACGTGCGACACCTGTTCCGCGTCACCGGCGCCACCTCCACGGCGGACCTGCTGGCCCGGGCCGCGGCAGCGGGGGTCACCGAGGCCCGCAGGCTCCGGGTGGTGCCCGGCCCGTAGGCTCGGCCTCGTGATCGAGCTGAGGACCCATGCGGAGATCGAGCAGATGAAGCCGGCGGGGCGCTTCGTCGCCGATGTGCTCACCCGGCTCCTCGAGGTCGCCGACGTGGGGGTGAACCTGCTCGAGCTCGATGCCCTCGCGCACGCGATGATCCGTGCGCGGGGCGCGCAGTCCTGCTACATCGACTACCACCCCTCCTTCGGGGCGATGCCGTTCGGCAAGGTGCTCTGCACGTCGGTCAACGACGCGGTGCTGCACGGGCTGCCGCGTGACTACACGCTGCAGGACGGTGACCTGCTCAGCGTGGACTTCGCGGCCGCGGTCGACGGCTGGGTCTCGGACTCGGCCGTGAGCGTCGTCGTCGGCACGGCGGCCCAGCAGGACCTCGACCTGATCGACACGGCGTCCCGGGCCCTGGACGCCGGGATCGCGGCCGCCCAGGTGGGTGCGCGGGTCGGTGACATCTCGGCCGCCATCGCCGCCGTCGCCCACGCGGACGGGCTCTCGATCAACACCGACTTCGGCGGCCACGGCGTCGGCCGCACCATGCACGGCGACCCGCACGTGCCCAACAACGGCAGACCGGGCCGCGGCTACCCCCTCAAGCCGGGGCTGGTGATCGCCATCGAGCCGTGGTTCCTGCAGACCACCGACGTGCTCTACACCGACCCCGACGGCTGGACCCTGCGCAGCGGCGACGGCTCCCGGGGGGCGCACATGGAGCACACCATCGCGATCACCGACCGGGGGCCGCTCGTCCTCACCGCCCGCTGAGCGACTCAGACGGATCTCTGGAACTGCAGCTCGCGGCCCAGCGCCCGGTAGCCCAGCGCCTCGTTGACCGCGATCATCCGGTGGTTGGACTCGGCGTTCCAGGTGTCCACGGTCTCGACCTGTGGCTCCGCCTCCGCGAGCCAGAGCAGCATCCCGGCCTTGAGCAGCATCCCGAGCCGGTGGCCTCGGTGCGCCCGCGCGACCGCGGTGTCGTGCTGGTCGGCCACCGTCGGACGCGAGACCTGCACGGCGACCACGGTATGACCGGCGAGCTCCCCGGTGGGCCGGTGCCGGGCGACCAGCCGCAGCAGCCGCGATCCGCCCGCCTGCACCGACTCCTCGTAGTCGGCGAGCCGCTCGGCGGTGAACACCTCGTCCTCGATGTCGAGGTCGTCGGTGGGCGCGTCGTTGATCGCCGACGTCAGGGCCACCATGCCGGTCACCAGGTCCGCCGGCGTCCGACCCACCACCCGCAGCAGCTCGTAGTCCGCCGCGGCCCGCGCCGCCTCGTCGTACAGCTTGGAGACGATCGCCGGGTCGACCTCGGCGAGGTGCTGGCGGCGCATCACCGCCTGCGACCGGCGTTCGAGGCCGAACCTCGCGGCGAACGCGGTGGAGCGCTCGGACTCCCACGCGTCGACGACGACGCTGGTCCGTCCAGCGGCCCTGACCTCGCGGACCAGGTGGCCGAACAGCTCGCTGCCGTAGCCCCGGCGACGGTGGTCCGGATGCACCGCCAGCCACACCCGCGCCAGGTGGATGTTGTCGCGCTCGGTGAGGAAGACGAGCGCCGTACCGACAGGCGTCCCGGCAACGCT
The DNA here is from genome assembly GCA_025934895.1 of Nocardioidaceae bacterium. Lineage (GTDB taxonomy): Bacteria > Actinomycetota > Actinomycetes > Propionibacteriales > Nocardioidaceae > Nocardioides_B. The sequence continues at coordinate 7,617 of JAICWH010000077.1, forward strand.
CGCGAGGTACGGCGTGGGCGGCTCTCCGTCCCAGCCGGTGCGCACCATCGCGTCGAACTGCTCGGGCAGCCACGGGTGCTCCCACGGCGCGTCGACCGCCGCCACGGCGTCGCTGAGCTGACGCGCCGCGGTCACGTCGACGGTGTCCTGCGGGGTGAAGCGATGGATCTCCAGGGCTGCCATGACCCCAGGCTGCCCTGCTCGGCGGCCGTACGCGAGCGGATTAGCGTCGGCCTGTGGGACGGGTCAGCGCTTCTTGCCCTTGGTGGCGACGGCCTCGATCCCGCTGACCGAGCTCCCGCTGACGGAGCTCTTGGCGTCGGACTTCGCGTGCTTCGCGGCCCGCTTCTCCTTCAGGGACTTCCCGTCCTTCTTGGACATGCTCTGACGGGGTGACTTGTCGGCCATGACGGCGCTCCTCGTGGAGCTCTGGAGGCTCCTCGTCTCGAGGCTACGCCCTGCAACCCCGGGCGTACGGCGCCCACACCGACCACCCCAGCAGGAGCAGCATGAGCACGTCCCGCTCGAGGTCGTGACCTCAGCACCACTCCGACCCACGCGCGGCGCACCGGGCTGACGCTCCGAGATCCACTTCCCAGGACAGCGGGCCGTGCCAGGGTGAAGACATGCACTTCGTCGGCGTGGACCTCGCCTGGGGTGAGCGGAGCCCCACCGGGGTGGCCGTGCTGGACGACGACGGCCGTCTGGTGCACGTGTCCGCGCGGACCGACGACGCGTCGATCGTGGCCGCCCTGACGCCGTACGTGGAGGGTCCCTGCCTGGTCGCGGTCGACGCGCCGCTGGTGGTCGTGAACGAGACCGGGAACCGGCCCGCGGAGGCGGCGCTGAACCGGGACTTCGCGCGCTTCGACGCAGGAGCCCACCCCGCCAACGCGGCCAAACCGGAGTTCGCCCGGACGCCCCGCGGGGCCCGGCTGGCGACCCTCCTGGGCCTGGACATGGACCCCGGGTCGACCGCAGCGCGGCGCGTCATCGAGGTATACCCGCATCCCGCCACGGTCGCCCTGTTCCGGCTCGGCCGGACCCTGAAGTACAAGAACAGGCCGGGCCGGCCCCTGGCCCAGCTGCGCTCGGAGCTCCTGCGGCTGGTGCGGCTCCTCGAGAGCCTGCGCGACGCCTCCGTCCCGCTCGTCCTCGACGTCCACCAGCCCTGGCAGGTGCTGGTCTCCCAGGTCGAGGGCGCGGCCCGCAAGAGCGACCTGCGCCGGGCCGAGGACCAGGTCGACGCAGTGGTGTGCGCCTACGTGGCGCTGTTCGCGCAGCGGCGGCCGGCGCTGACCACGACCTACGGCGACGACGACTGGGGCAGCGGCTACATCGTCACCCCGACACTTCCCGCCGACCTCCGCCCGTCGCCGCGCGTGCGGCACACCCCCCGGCCGGCGCGCCCGCCGGTCACCGATCCGGTGGCCCGACCGGTGCCCGAACCGGAGCCGGACGCCGGCGGCGACCCGGTCCGCGGCGCCGTCCAGGCCTACGCCGCCCGCCAGCCCGAGCTCCGGGCGGCGACCGACCGGTTCGTCGCCCTGGTGACGACGCTGCTCGACGACGCCGGGATCAACTACCTGAGCGTGACCGGTCGGGCCAAGACGGTGGCGTCGTTCGCCGCCAAGGCCGCCCGGACGCTCGACGGCGAGCCGCTCTACGCCGAGCCGCTGGAGGACATCACCGACCAGATCGGGGTCCGGGTGATCACGTACCTGCACAGCGACGTGACGGCGGTGGCGGACCTGCTCGGCGACCCGGTCGGCAGCGGGCTGCGGGTCCTCGACGACCGCGACATGGGGCAGGAGACCGCGAGCCAGGGACGGTTCGGTTACGCGAGCCGGCATCTGCTCGTCGCGCTGGTCGAGCCGTCGGTCGACGTACCGAGCACCGAGCGGCGCGCGCAGGTCCAGGTGCGCACCGTGCTGCAGCACGCGTGGGCCGAGTTCGAGCACGCGATCCGCTACAAGGGCAGGATCCCGGCGGCGGACGCGCCCGACCTAGACCGCCGGTTCACCCTGGCTGCCGGTCTGCTCGAGCTCGCGGACCGGGAGTTCGCGCTGATCCGTGACCGGCTGCAGGCCTCGGTGGCCGACCCGCGGCCCGACCCCGACGTCACCGACCCGCGGATCAGCGCCCAGGACCTCGCGACGTTCCTGGCCGGGAAGTACGCAGACGCGGGCTGGTCGCGCACCGACCACTACTCCTGGGTGTCGGGCCTGCTGCTCGAGCTCGGCGTCACCTCGCTCGACGAGCTCGCCGACCTGCTCGCGTCGGTCGACAGTGCCTCGATCAACGCGCGGATGGGCTACCGCTACCCACCCGGCGCCGTCCGGCGCCTCGACGACGCGCTCCTGGCGATCTTCGGCAGCCGGTACCTGGGGCTGCACGGCAACGCGCACCGCGAGGCGCTCCTGCGGGCACGGTGGGACAAGATGTCCTCCCCCTGACCCGACGACAACAGGTTCAGCGGTGCCCCCGGCCGGCCGCGATCAGCCCGGTCCGCATCAGCTCCGCGACGGCCGAGGACGCGTGCCGGTCGCCGCTCAGCCGGCGAGCTCGCCGAGCAGCCGGGGCACGACGGCCGGCAGCTCGCGAGCCAGGAACCCGAGCGGCCCGATCGAGTCGGCGAGCACCTCGCCGCAGGTCCCGTGCAGCCACGCCCCCCACACCGCCGCCTGGGCCGGCTCCGCACCCCGGGCGAGCAGCCCGGTGACGATTCCTGCCTGCACGTCACCGGAGCCGGAGATCCCCAGGCCCGGGCACCCGGCGCTGACTCGCCAGCAGCGACCTTCCGGGTCGGCGACGAACTTCTCGCTGCCTCCGCACAGCACCACTGCCCGAGCCCGGCGGGCCAGCTCGAGCGTCGCGGCCAGCGGGTCGTCGTCGACCTGGTCCTGCTCGATCCCCAGTGTGAGCGCGATCTCGGTCGGGTTCACCGTCAGCACGGCGGTCGACTCGAGATGGTGCAGTCCCTCCGTCTCCTCGGTCACGTAGGCGGAGCCCAGCGCGTCGACGACCACCCGCTGGTCCGACAGCTTCGGGACGATCTCGCGCAGCAGGTCGGTGGCGGCCTCCGGGCTGGTGATGCCCGGCCCGAGCAGGATCGCCGCTGCGCCCTCGGCCAGCGCCAGCACCTGGTCGGCGGCCTCCGGGGAGATGTCACCGGCTCGCAGCTCCGGGGTCCGGGACACCAGCGCCTCGGGGATCGACACAGCCATCTGGGCGGCGACACTGTCGGTGGTCGCCACCTGCAGCTTGCCGGCCCCGGCGCGCAGGGACGCCTCGCCCGCGAGCAGCATCGCGCCGGGGACGCTGGAGCTGCCACCGACAAGCAGCGCCGTCCCCCGCGACTGCTTGCTCGACCCCGGGTCGGCGAGCGGCCAGTCGGCCAGCACGGACCGCGTCACGTGCGTCGGCTCAGTCATCGGCGGTCGCCTTCTCCTGCGCCGGCGGCTCGGCCGTGGTCTCCGCGTCCGCCGCGTCGACGATGCTCGTGTCCCCGAAGGCCTCGAGCTCGAGGTCGCCCTTCGGCCGACGGTAGGTCGTCAAGGAGACGTTGCCGAGCCGCTCCCGGCGGTCGATCTCCATCAGCTGCTCCTCGGTCAGTCCGTCGAGCACGTAGCGGTGGGCCATGATCACCGCCTGATGGGTGAACAGCCACACCCGAGCGTCCTCGAAGCCGTGCCGCAGGTCCGCCAGCAGCGACCGCACCCGCAGCACGACGTCGGCCCAGCTCTCGCCGCTGGGCGGCTGGTAGTAGAACTTGCCGACCTTGCGGCGCCGCTTCGCCTCCTCGGCATACTCGGAGCGGATGCCCTGCCCGGTCAGGCCGTCGAAGACACCGAGGTCCCGCTCCCGCAGGCGCTCGTCGAGGACCACCTCGAGGTCGAGACCGTCGGTGGCACGTCGGGCCGTGTCCAGCGCGCGCCGGTACGGCGAGCTGACCACCACCGTCGGGCGCTCGTCGTCGGAGGCCCGGCGCAACCAGCCCTGCAGGGCGTCCGCCTGGCGTCGCCCGGCGTCGGACAGCTCGACGTCGGCGTCCCGCGTGTCGAGGTCGAGACGGTCCGCGGACCGTCGCTGTGCGTCCGAGTCGGCGAGGTTGCCGAGGCTCTCACCGTGTCTGACCAGGGTGAGGGTCGCGGGTCCGGCCTCGAGCCCGACCAGTCTGGGTACGGTCACGCCAGCTCCTTCCGATGGGGTCAGGTTCCGACGGCGTACCCGAAACCTGCACGGGCCACACGGCGGCCCCTCGCAGCCAGGCGCCGAGCGCGCGGCACGTACTGTGACCGCCGTGTGCTACCTCAACCGCCACCTGGTGACAGCGGCCCTCACCGACGCGGGCACGACCCTGCCGGCCGTTCCGCACTGCGGCGTCTGCGACCTCGCGGGCGCGTCGAGGAAGGCACGGCAGATGCGCGACGGGTCCCTCGCGGCGCTGCGGGACGTGTCGAAGCAGACCGCCGCCTCCAGAGGGCTGCCGGGCACCCAGCACCCCCTCGACGTCTTCGCGTCGGCCCGTCGTGCCCACGTGGTCCGTGGGGTCGACCGCTTCCTGCGGTCAGCGTACGACGGCTGGCGGGAGGGCGCGGCGTGAGCGGCATGTCGGCGGACCTGCTCGCCAAGGCCCGCGCCGCTAAGGGGTTCATGCCCGAGGACGAGGGTGGTCTGCTCTACGACGTCGCGGTCCGGGCCCTGCGCTCCGGCCCGGGGCTCGAGGTGGGGAGCTACTGCGGCAAGTCGGCGGTCTATCTCGGAGCCGCCGCCCGCGTCGCCGGCAGCACCGTCTTCAGCGTCGACCACCATCGCGGCTCCGAGGAGAACCAGGTCGGATGGGACTACCACGACCCGGCGCTTGCCGACCCGGAGTTCGGCCGCCTCGACACGCTCCCGTGGTTCCGCCACACGATCAAGGACGCCGGCCTCGAGGAGGAGGTCGTCGCGGTGGTGGGCCGGTCAACGACCGTCGCGTCGCACTGGCGCACGCCGTTGTCGCTGGTGTTCATCGACGGCGGGCACACCGACGAGCATGCCGGCAACGACTACGCGGGCTGGGGCCGGTGGGTGCGACAGGAGGGCACCCTGGTGATCCACGACGTGTTCCCCGACCCGGCGGACGGCGGGCAGGCGCCGTACCGGATCTACCTGCGGGCGGTGGACGGCCACTTCGAGGAGACCCGCGCGCTCGGCTCGATGCGGGTGCTGAGGAGGGTCCGAGGGGACGCGGGAGACGCGGTCAGCTGAGAGCCGGCTGCCGGCCGCGTCGGGCGGTCAGCCAGATGCTGAGGGCGACGTAGTAGACGACGTAGGCGACCGAGACGACGAGCCAGGTGTCGCTCGGTGAGGGCACCTCCCGCAGCAGCACCGCATAGCTGAGCAGCCACACCGCGGTCAGCACCAGGGTGAGCGTGCGCAGGGTGGTGGTCCGCGAGGGGTAGACGTAGCCGACCGGCACGAAGACGAGCACGGCGCACACCAGCAGCAGGACGGTCACCGTCGCCGGCGGCAGGTTCAGGACGATCACGTAGAACGCGACGATGTTCCAGTAGCTCGGGAAGCCGAGGAACAGGTGGTCCTCGGTCTTCGCGTCGACCCGGCAGAACTGGTAGGCCGAGGCCATCAGCGGGATGATGCCGAGGACGGTCGCGCTGGTGCCGGTGCCCAGGTAGCCGGTGCTCCACAGCAGCACCATCGGGACGAAGGCGTAGGTGAGGTAGTCCACGATGTTGTCGAGCATCGCGCCGTCGAACCACGGGACCACCCGCTTGACCCGCAGCCGCCGGGCCAGCATGCCGTCGGTGCCGTCGACGACCAGAGCCGCCAGCCCGAGCCAGAGGGCACGCACGGTGTCCCCGTGCCAGGCGGCCATCACGATCAGCAGCGCCAGCGCCACCCCGGCGGCTGTGTAGACGTGCACCAGCCAGGCAGCGACGACCGCGCCCCGCGATGTCGGCGTGTCTGTCATCGACTAGAAGACTCCTCCATCAGCGCCGTCCTGGTCACCAGCCACCCCACGACACGCCGCAGCGTGGGGTGGACGGGACGACCGCTCGGGTGCCGCCGCCCGATGATGGTGGCACAGGTGGAGCCGGTACGCCGTCATCGCCGGTCGGCGCCGCGCGGCGCCAGCCGGTGCAGCACGACGTCGTCCACCGCGCACTCCTGGGCGGTCAGCGTCAGGTAGGTGCAGTGCGGCTGGCGCCGGCGGTCCGTCGGGGAGCCCGGGTTCAGCAGCCGGAGCCCGCCCGCGGTCACCGTGTCCCAGGGGATGTGGCTGTGCCCGAAGACCAGGACGTCCACATCGTCGTACGCCTGCTCGCATCGGCGCTCCCGCCCCTTCGCGTCGCCGGGCTCGTGCACGACGGCGAACCGGACCCCGCCCATCGTCGCCCGGGCGACCTCCGGGAGCCGCCGACGCAGCTCCGCACCGTCGTTGTTGCCGAAGACGCCGATCAGTCGCCGAGCCCGCTCCTCGAGCTCGTCGAGCAGGGACGCGACGACCCAGTCACCGGCGTGCACGACGACGTCGGCCGCCTCCACCGCCTGCCACACCTCGACCGGGAGATCCCGCGCGCGCGTGGGCAGGTGCGTGTCGGCCAGCAGCAGGACCCGCTCGGACGTCACGTCGGCACCGGCCCTCGGTGGGCCGGGCTGAGCGCCGGGTCGCAGCCGCACTCGAGCGCGATCTCGGCGAACCGGTTCGGGAGCGAGGCACCCCGGAAGACGTCCCCGCCCAGCGTGCTGTGCGAGAGGGCGTCGACCGCGAGGACCACGGCGGCGGCGGTGTACGTCGTGTGCTCGACCGGCCAGTGGAGACGGTCGGGATAGACGTAGCCCGTCCAGTAGCCGCCGTCGGGCGCCCGTAGGTGCTGCATGTCGCGCACCAGGGCCGTGGCGCGGTCGCGGTCGCCGAGGGCATCGAGCGTCAGCGCCAGCTCGCAGGTCTCCGCTCCGGTGACCCAGGGGTTGGTGTCCACGCAGCGGATTCCGAGCCCGGGAACGACGAAGTCCTCCCAACGGCTGTCAACGAGGGCCCGGCCCGCGTCGCCCCGGATGGCGCCGCCCAGGACCGGGTAGTACCAGTCCATCGAGAAGGACGACTTGTCCAGGAACAGGTCGCGGTGCCGGCGCAGGGCGTGCCCGAGCCGGCCCGCCGCGAGCTCCCACTCGGGCTGGGCGGCGCCCATCAGCTCCGAGAGCGCGATCCCGGCCCGGAGGGCGTGGAAGACGCTGGAGCTGCCGGCGACCAGGGCTCCCGCCGTCGCGGCCCCTGGGGTGAGGCCTCGTGACCACTCGATGCCGCCGAAGGGCAGCTGCCACGAGACCACCAGGTCCAGGCCCCGGCGTACGGCGGGCCAGCAGCGCCGCAGGAACGCCTCGTCGCGTCGGACCAGCCAGTGGTGCCAGACGCCGACGGCGAGGTAGGCCGTCATGTTGGTCTCGCACCCGGCGTCCTCGACGACGCCGGCGAGGAAGCGCATCGGCCACGAGCCGTCGGCCCGCTGGGTGGCCAGGCACCAGTCGTAGGCACGCTGGGCGGCCTCGGCCTGTCCGCCGACGAGCAGCGCCATCGCCGCCTCGACATGGTTCCAGACATCGGTGTGCCCGCCGCTCGTCCACGGCACCGCACCGTCGGCCTGCTGCACCCGGGCGATCGACACCGCCGTCTGCGCGACGTCCTGCCGGGTCAGGACCCCAGGCAGGGCAGGGAGGTCGCCGCTCACCGAAGGGACCCTGGCTTGCGCAGATAGACGACCAGGCTCTTGCCGATGACGGGGTCCAGGACCCGCTCGGCCAGCCTGGTGGCCGGCGGCCTCCGCACGATGTCCCAGACCAGCAGCCGGTGGTAGGCCCTGACCAGCGGCTGCTCCTCGCGGTCCACACCGACCGCGCACTTGAGCCACCAGTACGGCGCGTGCAGGCCGTGCACGTGGTCGTGGCCGTACGGCACCAGCCCGGTCGCCTCGAGCGTGCGGACCAGCTGGCCGCGGGTGTAGATCCGCACGTGGCCGCCTTCGACCTGGTGGTAGGCGTCGGAGAGGGCCCAGCAGATCCGCTCCGGCAGCCAGCGCGGCACGCTGACCGCCAGGGTGCCGCCCGGACGCAGCACCCGGGTCAGCTCGGCTGCCGCCGTGGCATCGTCAGGCAGGTGCTCGAGGACCTCGGCGGCGACCACCCGGTCGAACTCGCCGTCGGCGAACGGCAGGGCCAGCGCGTCTCCTTCCTTGATGTCCGCCTCGGCGCCGGCCGGCACCTCGCCCGCCTCACGCATCGCGCCGAACAGGTCCAGGACTGCGCCCAGCTCGTCAGCGTCCTGGTCGAACGCGACGACGTGGGCGCCCCGCCGGAACATCTCGAACGCGTGCCGTCCGGCGCCGCAGCCCATGTCCAGGACCCGGTCCCCCGGTTGCAGCCCGAGGCGGTCGAAGTCAACGGTCAGCATCAGGGTCGCCTCCTCGTCGTACGTCGACCGCCTGCCGGTAGGCGGCCGCGGTGGCCTCGGCGACCACGCGCCAGCTGAACTCTGCGAGCGCCCGCCTCCGCCCCGCACTGCCCATCCGCGCGCGCCGGTCCGGGTCGTCGAGCAGCCGTGCCAGGGCCGCCGCCAGCTCACCGACGTCCCCCGGGGTGACGAGGTCCGCGCACTCGCCCGCGGGACCCACCACCTCGGGGATGGCACCGGCGCGGCTGACGACCAGCGGCGTCCCGCAGGCCATCGCCTCCGCCGCGGGAAGGGAGAACCCCTCGTACAGGGACGGCACGCACGCGATCTCGGCCGAGCCGACCACGGCCGCGAGCTCGGTGTCGGACATCCCGCCGACGAACCGCACGGAGTCCGAGATCGCCAGCCGGTCGAGGAGCTGCTCGGTCTGTCCACCGGGCTTGGGCCGGGAGACGAGGACCAGCTCGAGGTCCCGTTCGGTGCGCAGCTTGGCGAACGCCTCGAGCAGGGTCGCGATGCCCTTCATCGGCGTGTCGGCGCTGGCCATCGCCACGATCCGGCCGGGGGTCCGCGGCAGAGAAGGCGGCCGGAACACGTGGTCGACCCCGAGCGGGACGACCTGGACGCGTGCCGGGTCGACACCGAAGTCGGTCACGACGTCGCGCGCGGAGCTCGCGGACGGACAGAGGATGCCGGCGAGCTGGCGGGCGACCCTGGCCTGCATGTGGACGAAGGCGTACCACCGGCGGAGGGTGAGCTGCGAGCGCCACGTGGTGGCCGCGGACAGCTCCACCCGCCGGTCGAACGTGATCGGGTGGTGGATGGTGGTGACCAGCGGGAGGCCGGCCCGCTGGATGTCCAGCATCCCGTAGCCGAGCGTCTGGTTGTCGTGCGCGACGTCGAAGTCGCCGAGGCGGTTCCGGAGCAGCCGGGCGGCGCGCAGACTGAAGGTGCGCGGCTCGGGGAACCCGGCCGTCCACATCGTCGCCACCTCGAGCAGGTCGATCCGGTCGCGGAGCTCGCGCGGACGGGGCGTTCGAAACGGGTCGGGCTCCCGGTACAGGTCCAGGCTCGGCACCTCGACGAGCCGGACGCCCGGGTCGAGGGCCGGGTAGGGCTGCCCGGAGAAGACCTCGACGTGATGGCCGAGAGCCACGAGCTCACGGCTCAGGTGCCGGACGTAGACGCCCTGGCCGCCGCAGTGTGGTTTGCTGCGATAGGACAGCAACGCGACACGCAACCCGACCTCCGACACACTGGACAGCCTCGAGGGCCGCGCTGACATGAACGCGTCCTAGTATGCAGACCAGCCATCGGCGCTCACCGCCCGCCCGTGCGCCGTACCGCTCACCTTCCGGCACCGGTGGCCGGGAGTGACCTATCGGTCGGTGCGCCTCACCGACGAGGACTCTGGGTGCTGCGGAGCGTCAGAGTCGTCAAGCGCCTCGGCGAGAGCGCTCTGGCCCCCGACCCCACGGGCCGAGGCGACCAGGCTGGCGACCGTTGTCACGGCGAGGATCGCGACGATGGCGCCGAGGGACGCCAGGATCGGGATGTCCGGCGCCCAGGTGATGTGGTTGCCTCCGTTGATGAACGGCAGCTCGTTCTCATGCATGGCGTGCAGGACCAGCTTGACGCCGATGAACCCGAGCAGCACCGCGAGGCCGTACGACAAGAAGACCAGCCTCTTGAGCAGACCGCCGATCAGGAAGTACAGCTGGCGCAGCCCCATCAGCGCGAAGATGTTGGCGGTCAGCACCAGGTAGGGCTCCTTGGTGAGCCCGTAGATCGCCGGGATGGAGTCCAGGGCGAACAACAGGTCGGTGGTCCCGAGCGCGAGCACGACGAGGAACATCGGGGTGACCAGCCGTCGGCCGTTCTCCTTCGCGAGGATCTTCACGCCGTGCCACTCCTGGGTCGCCGGCAGGTGCCGCTCTGCCCACCTGATCAGGCGGTTCTCCTCGTAGTCGCCGTCCTCGTCCTGTCCCTCCCTGGCGAGTTTGACGGCCGTCCAGACCAGGAAGAGCCCGAAGAGGTAGAACACCCAGCTGAACTCGTTGATCGCGGCGGCACCCACGGCGATGAAGGCCGCCCTCATCACCAGCGCCAGCACGATGCCGACGAGAAGCGCCTCCTGCTGGTACTGCCGGGGGACCCCGAACTTCGCCATGATGATGATGAAGATGAAGAGGTTGTCGACCGAGAGCGAGTACTCGGTCAACCAGCCGGCGAAGAACTCGGTGCCGAACTGGTGACCGGAGAACACCCAGACCCCGATGCCGAAGACGACGGCGAGCGCGACGTACCCACCGAGCGCAAGCGACACCTCCTTGGTGGACGGCTCATGTGGCCGCCGGCCGATGACGACAACGTCGAACAGCAGCACTGAGACGGTCACGATGATGGTGGTCCACCAGACCCACGGGGCAACGTCCACAACAAGCACCTCTCCGGAAAAGCCGACGGCGGCGCGTCGCGCCGCGTATGAGCATGTTTCCGGAGGTCTCTTCCGCCCACCTTCTCGCGGACCCTGGGAACCGGGACCGGCTCACCAGAGCCGGTGACCGTGATGACGGCACCCAAGCGCAGGAATACTCCCCTCCACTGCCACCAGTGTCTCATGTCCCGCTCAGGCGTGCCACGACGTCCACGTCACAGTCCGGGGTCACCGACGGCCCGGGGTCACCGACGGCCGGGGTCACCGACGGCCCGGGTCACCGACGGCCCGGGGTCACCGACGGCCCGGTCCCTTCGCGGACGGGCGTTCGTAGTCGCGGTGTCCCTGGCCGCCAGCGTGCTGTTCGAGGCGTGGCGGCTGCCCCCCCGTCCTGTTCGGTCCCTCGCCGGTGGCAGGCTGCACGCCCTGATCACCGGACCCCGTCGACCCGGCGCATCCGCAGGCCCACACCCCGTCGACCCGGCGCATCCGCAGGCCCGGACCCCGTCGACCCGGCGCATCCGCAGGCCCGGACCCCGTCGACCCGGCGCATCCGCAGGCCCAGACCGTGCTCAGCCGACCGGTCCTCGGGCCCAGGTCCTGCTCAGCCGACCGATCCGCAAGCTGGTTGAGTGAAACCGCGCACGGCTCCGTGTCGTCGCAGTCGCTACGGCGGGGGCGGGAGGTGTTGGACTCACGTTGCGGCAGCGGGCGCGGGTCGCGCC
>JAICWH010000184.1 GCA_025934895.1 Nocardioidaceae bacterium
ATACCCACGGACGCGAAGGAGCGGCAGTGAGCACAGCAGTCTGCAACAGGCCGCCGGAGATCCGGGCGCCGGTCGGCGGCGTACCGACGGTGAGCGGGCCGTCGTACCCCTCGCTGCCGGTAGGCTGGCAGATGATGACTGACAACCCCGCAGCCGAGTCCGGCATCGATACCGGCATCCGCGACGACGAACCGCAGGACCCCGTCGAGTTGGGGCAGGAGAGCGACCTCGAGCGCAGCGCACGCTTCGAACGTGACGCGATGCAGTATCTCGACCAGCTCTACTCGGCCGCGATGCGGATGACCCGCAACCCGGCGGACGCCGAGGACCTCGTGCAGGAGACGTTCGCCAAGGCGTTCGCGGCGTTCCACCAGTTCCGCCCGGGGACCAACCTCAAGGCCTGGCTCTACCGGATCCTGACCAACACGTTCATCAACACCTACCGCAAGAAGCAGCGGGAGCCCCAGAAGTCGATGGCCGAGGACGTCGAGGACTGGCAGCTGGCGCGGGCCGAGTCGCACTCTTCGACGGGCCTCAAGTCGGCGGAGGCTGAGGCTCTCGAGCACCTCCCGGACAGCGATGTCAAGGACGCCCTGCAGAAGCTCCCGGAGGACTTCCGACTCGCCGTCTACCTCGCCGACGTCGAGGGGTTCCCCTACAAGGAGATCGCCGAGATCATGGACACCCCGATCGGCACCGTCATGTCGCGGCTGCACCGCGGTCGGCGGCAGCTGCGCGAGCTGCTCCAGGGCTACGCGCGAGACCGTGGCGTGGCGGCCGGCACGACCCCCACCGGGGAGGCGTCATGAGCTGCGGCAAGCACCACGACACCGACTGCTCAGAGGTGCTCGAGCGGATGTTCTTCTTCATCGACAACGAGCTGCAAACGGCCGACAGGACGGTCATCGTGCGGCACCTCGAGGAGTGCGGGCCGTGCCTGGCCAAGTACGACCTCGAGCGCACCGTGAAGCTGCTGGTGCAGCGCTCCTGCTCCGAGCACGCGCCCGAGGGACTGCGCGACAAGGTGCTGCTGCGGATCCGCGAGGTCCAGAGCGGGATCGACTCCCGCGTGGAGTGAGGCGGGCCGCCGTCAGGCGTTGGGGCGCTTCCCGTGGTTGGCGGCCTTCTTCTTGCGGGCGCGACGCTTGCGGCCGGTCTTGCCCATGGTGTCCTCCTCGACGCAGGTGTGACCCCAGTGTCGCATCCGGCTGCGTGCCCCGGCGAATCGGGCCGGGTCGGGGCGTCAGGATGGGGGCATGCGCATCGGCGATACCGCGACCCGCTCGTTCACCGTCACCACGGCCGACACCGCCCGAGCCCTCGGGTCCGGTGATCTGCCGGTGCTCGGTACGCCCCGGCTGCTGGCGTGGTGTGAGGCCGTCACCTGCGTCGTACTCTCCGAGGAGGCGGGTGGCGAGGGGATGGCTGCCGGCCGCACCAGCGTCGGCACCCGGATCCTGCTGCAGCACGTGGCGGCCAGCCAGGTGGGTGCCGGCGTCCAGGTCGGGGCCACCGTGGTGCACGTCGACGGGCGGCTGGTCCGGCTCGAGGTGGTCGCCCACCAGGCCCGGCCCGGCCAGGCTGACCAGCTGGTCGCCCACGGTGAGGTGACGCGGGTCCTCGTGGACAGCGCCCGGTTCATGTCCAGCCTCGACCCACCGACCTCGGAGGGTTGAAAGTCACCTACGGGTCACTCCCTGACACCGACACCGACACCGACATCGGGGAACGGCACCTCTGCCCGGGCCGTCCACTGATAGTGATGGTCGCGGCGGGTCACCGAGGCGAGGGTCAGCCGCAGCCCGGTCACCGGCACCCGGACGCCCGCGACCGGAGCCAACGGGTCCATCACCTCCCTCGGCTCGCAGGCGTCGTTGAGATAGGCCAGCGTGACGTGCGGTCGGAACTCGTCGAGGCGGCTCGCGGTCCCGGCCCCGAGGACGCTCGAGGTGGCCGCACGCAGCCGGTCGCGCAGACCGACCAGCTCGGGGACGGGCCCGGCCGCGAGGACGACCGAGTCCTCCATCGGGACCAGCGGGCCCAGCGCGAGCGGAGGATGTGTCCAGCCGGTGACCGTGGCGCGGGCGGATGCGAGGACCTGCTCGACCTCTCCGGGTGCGAGCTCGTCGGCGAACCCGACGTCGTCCATAGTCAGGTGCAGCCACGGCGGCGGGACCACGTCGACCTGGGGCACGTCGCTCAGGCACGCGTGGACCTGCTCCAGTTGACGTGACAGCTCCGGCTGGCGATCGAAGGTGAGGTACCACAGCAGGCAGGCCCGGTCGGGGACCCACTCGGGTCGCCACTCCCAGTGGTCGCGCAGCAGCGACACGGTCGAGTGCTCGGTGTGGTGCACCAGGACTCCCAGGTGAGCCGAGCCAGGCGGTGCGCGGCCTGGCAGTTCTCGGGTGACACCCGCGGACGGGTCCGGACAAACTAGTCGAGATCGCGCCGAAAGGCGAGCAGTTCGACACCCGGGTGGGGGGACCAGTCCAGACCGGGGGTACGACGAAAGCCGAGCCGTTCATAGATCCGGTGCGCGGACTGCTGCTCGGGCAGGCTGGAGAGCACCACAGCCGGGTAGCCGAGCGCAACGGACCGCTCGACGCACACGCTGACCAGGGCCTCGGCGACCCCGCGGCGGCGGGCCGCCGGTGCGACGGCGAGCATCCGGAACTCGCCCTCGCCGGGTGTCGCCAGCTCGCACCAGGGCGAGCCGTCGGGGCAGAACGTCACGGTCCCGGCGATCTCGTCGAGGCGACCGGGGAGCGACGCGACGTAGACCTCGGCCTCCCGTGCGCGGGTCACCGCGTCGCGCAGCCGGTCCTCGTAGGGGTCGTGCTCCATCAGCAGCCCGTCGGCCGCGTAGGCCTCCACGGTCAGCTCCCCGACGGCTGCGAGCTCGGAGGCGTGCGCCGGGCGGACCGTGACGGTCATCGCTTTCAGACGCCGAACGTGGCGCGCGGGTAGGCAGCCGCCACGTCGGTGATCACGTTGACGAGGTAGGGCTTCCCGGCGGCGAAGGCGCGGTCCAGTGCGGGGCCGATCTGCGCCGGGTCGGTGACGGTCTCTCCGCCACCGCCCAGAGCCGTGACGACCTGGTCGTAGCGGGTCCGCGGGGCCAGGTCGGCCGCGACGTCGTAGCCGTAGATCATCTGCATCGGGCCCTTCTCGAGCCCCCATGCCGAGTTGTTGCCGCACACCATCACCACCGGCAGGTCGTGGCGAACCAGGGTGTCCACGTCCATGAGCGACATCCCCGCGGCGCCGTCCCCGAGGAGCAGGACGACCTGCGCGGAGGGCCGGGCGATCCGCGCCGCGATGGCCGAGCCGAGCCCGGCGCCCAGGCACCCGAAGGGGCCGGGGTCCAGCCAGCCGCCGGGCCGCTTCGGCTCGACGTACTTGCCGGCGAAGGACACGAAGTCGCCGCCATCACCGATCACCACGGAGTCCTCGGCCAGCCGGGGGACCAGCTCGCCGTAGACCCGGGCCGGGTGGATCGGGTCGGCCGGTGAGCCGAGCAGCCCGGTGTCCCGGCGCACCGCCGCTGTGACCTCGTCCTGCAGCGACCCGACCCACGAGGACCAGTCCGGTCGGTGCGGCTGCTTCTCGAGCGCGGTCTGCACCGCGTCCAGCACGGACGTCAGGTCGCCGGAGGCCGACGCGGCAAGCACGGCGTGGCCGGAGACCTGACCGGGGGAGTCGGCCAGGTGCACCACTCGCGCCGGCTCGGCTCCGTCCTTGCCGCCGAACACCCCGTAGCCGAGCCGGAAGTCCAGCGGGGTGCCGACGACCACGACCAGGTCGCTGGTGCCGAACGCCTTGCTGCGCGCCTTGGTCACCAGCAGCGGATGACCCCCGGGTACGACGCCGCGGGCCATGCCGTTGGTCACGACCGGGATCCCCGCCTGCTCGACGAAGCGCAGCGCGGCCTCCTCTGCGCCGTCGGCCCAGACGTCGGTGCCGAGGACCAGCACCGGGCGCGAGGCCTCCGCGAGCAGCGCGCCGACCCTGGCCAACGCGTCGTCGTCGGGCTCGACCCGGGCCCGGCGGGCGACTGCGGGCCGCCGGATCGTCGCCTTGTCGAAGAACTGGTCCATCGGCACGTCGAGGAACGTCGGTCCCCGATGCGATGTCCCGGCGCGGGTGAACGCCTCGTCGACGGCGGACGTGAGGTCGCCCACCTGGTGCACGGTGCGCGACGACTTCGTCACCGGCGCGAGGAGCGGCGGGTGGTCCAGCTCCTGCAGGCTGCCCATGCCCCACCGGTTCGCGGGCGCCCGACCGCCGATCACGACGAGCGGGGACCCGCTGAACGAGGCCTGGGTGACCGCGCTGACGCCGTTCGTCACCCCGGGGCCAGCCGTGAGCACCGCCAGCCCCGGCACGCGGGTCAGCTTCCCGGTGGCCTCGGCGGCGAAGACGGCGGTCTGCTCGTGCCGCACGTCGAGGATGCGCATCGGCGGGTCGGCGTGCAGCGCTCCGTCGTACATCGGGAAGACGTGCGCGCCGGAGAGCGTGAACAGCGTCCCGACGCCGTGTGCGGCAGCCACGGCGACGGCGTGCTCGCCTCCGTGACCCTCCGACGGGGGAGTGGGGTCGCTCATGGGCCGAGGCTACGGGGTGGTGGGTGCGGTGCCCGGCTCGCCCTCGAGAACCTCCTGGACCCCGGGGTCACCGGCGTCCGCGTGGTAGTCGCTGGGCGAGGTCTCGTCCGAGCCGGGGGGCACCTTGGCCGCCCGCAGCACCAGCGTGAGCAGCATCGCGACCAGGACGTTGAGGACGAACGCCGTCAGCGCGATGTAGCCCTTGGTCTGGGTGAAGGGGATGAGCTGCAACGGCCCGCCGAAGTGGCTGCCCGGCTTGCCGACCGCAGCCACGTTGTAGGCGGTGAGCGTGCCGTAGACCATGCCCACCGCCCAGCCGCCGAGGAGCGCCCACCGGTGGAACCACCGGGTGTAGAGCGAGAACACCAGCGCCGGCATGGTCTGCAAGATCCAGACGCCGCCCAGCAGCTGGAAGTTGATCGCTTGCTGGGTACCGAGCCCGAGCACGAAGGCCAGGGCGCCGAACTTCACCACCAACGAGACCAGCTTGCTCTGCCGGGCCTCCTGCTTGGGTGTCGCGTCCGGGTTGATGAAGGCGGTGTAGATGTTGCGGGTCCAGAGGTTCGCGGCCGCTATCGACATGATCGCCGCCGGCACCAGGGCGCCGATCGCGATCGCCGCGAACGCGAGGCCCGCGAACCAGCCCGGGAACAGCTTGTCGAACAGGGCCGGCACCGACAGCTGAGGGTTGTCGACCTTGACCCCGGCAGCGATGGCGGCGAAGCCGAGGAGGGCCAGGAGCCCGAGCAGGAAGGAGTACGCCGGCAGCAGCGCCGCGTTGCGACGGATCACGGACCGGTTCTTCGAGGCCAGCACCCCGGTCAGCGAGTGGGGGTACATGAACAGCGCGAGCGCAGAGCCCAGCGCCAGCGAGGCATAGGCCCAGTGCGCCGCTGGGGGCGGGATGGCCCCTTTGGCGGCCGCGCCTCCTGAGGCGATCAGGTTCGCGTTGTCCTTGTTGAAGGCCGTGAAGGAGTCGGTGGCGGCCCGGAAGATGCCGTCCCACCCACCGAGCTTGATCGGCAGAGCGATCACCGCAGCGATGATCACGACATAGATCAGGGTGTCCTTGACGAACGCGATCAGCGCCGGCGCCCGCAGGCCGGAGGCGTAGGTGTAGGCCGCAAGGACGGCGAACGCGATCAGCAGCGGGGCGTCCTTCGCCAGGAACGACGCATTCGCGCCGCCACCGATTCCCATGATCTGCAGCACCACCTGGATGCCGACCAGCTGCAGGGCGATGTAGGGCATCGTCGCCAGCAGCCCGGTGAGGG
>JAICWH010000217.1 GCA_025934895.1 Nocardioidaceae bacterium
ACATAGCGTCATACGGTCGCGGCGGACCTGGACAAGACGAGAAGGATGCCGGACCCCGTCGGACCCAGTTCCCGCGCTGGCCCGCCGCCGTTCAGCTCCGATGCACGACGACGGTTGAGCTGGGTGGCCGCTCGCAAACGGCGACCGAAGGGACTTCGGCATAACCCATATTGACGTAAGCAGCCCCCGGCACCGCTGATGCCGAGGTTTTCCTCATGCGGAGACTTGGCCCCGCACGGACGCGGCGTGTCGAACTCACGCTGGCTGCAGCGGCGGCCCTGGGCAAGACTAGGGTGCGTTCCCCCTTGCGTTGTGGTCGGAGCAGCCGCAGATCGGCCCGGGTCAAGGTGGCCTCGAAGTCGTGTCCGTAGTAGTTCTTATCCCCGATGAGGGTCTGCCCCGTGCCGGTCGGCGTGCAGGGTTGGGTCGGCGCCGAGAATGACCTGACGTTCGTCGGCCTTGGCGCCGGTCAGCGCGAATCCGACCGGTGGCCCGTGCAGGGTGGCGACCAAATGTAGTCGCAATCCCCAGAAAAACCGGGAGTGGCTGGCGCAGTCGCCGTACTCGGCCAAGCCGGCGAGGTCGGATCGGCGCACGGTCTCCCGGGACCAGGCGCACTCGACTGGGTTGGAGTCGACCACCCCCACGTCGTCGGTCCAGATGCTGGTGTCGCGGGCGAGTTGTCCGGTCAGCCAAACGATGTTGGCAGTGAGCTTCTTGCGACGAGCCTCCGTCAACGGCGCCCGGGGGGAGGCGTGAGGTGGTAGCGAGCGATCACGTCTTCGAGCCAGGGTGCGTTCTCAAAGACCAACCCGTGCTCGGCGGCGAGAGTGGCGATGCGATCCGGGTCGGGCGGCCCCGTCAAGGCCAGTTCGGTGACGCCCCAGAAGAAGTGCTCGAACCCTGCCGGGCTGATGATTTCAATCATCCGCGCCGGCGCGCTGCCGGCATTCCACATGGCGTGAGTCTCGCCTCGTGGCTTGGTGATGTAACCGCCTGCACCGAGGACGACCTCCCGCTCACCTGACCGAAATCCGATCTCGCCCTCCGTGACGATGGAGTACTCGTCCTCCCGCGTGTGCATGTGCGGCGGGACGCAGGCGCCGACGGGGAACGGGTGTTCCACGACGGACACCTGCCCGTTTGTCTGCTCACCGAAGAGCTTGAAGACCACGCCGATGCTGCCGAGGTCCCGCTCCTCGCCTTGTCCCGGGCGTACGACGGTCAACTCAGGTGTCTCGACACCGCTCACCCGGCTCACACCCCTCCATTTTGGCAATACGCTTACGTCTCACCAAAGTGTCGACCCGGAAGAGAGCGGGGGTCAACGCCGTGAGCGATCAGATAGGCTCGGCGCCGAAGCGGACCTACCACAAGGCCAAGCGCGCGGAGGGTGAGTGGCGCACTCGGGAACGGATCGTCGACGCGACGGAATACCTCCACGGCACCCTCGGGCCCGCACATACGACGGTGTCGGCCGTCGCTGGACGAGCCGGGGTCGCCCGTGCGACCGTCTACCGGCACTTCCCTACCGAGGAATCGCTGTTCCTCGCCTGCTCGCGCCACTGGTTGTCGCGGCAGCGCCTTCCGGAGCCTGATGCCTGGCGCGCCATAGAAGACCCGGTCGAGCGGCTGCGCACCGGCCTCATGAACATCTACCGGTTCTACCGGCGCAGCGAGCAGATGATGGCCAACATCCACCGCGACACGGACGTCGTGCCGGCGATTGTCGCAGCGGCCCGCCGCGCACGCGAACAGCTCTGGATCGACACACTCCTAGCGCCTCAACCCAGCCCCCGCAAGACGGTTCGGGCCGCCGTAGCACACGCCACCGCCTTCACCACCTGGCAGTCGCTCTGCCGTACGCAGGGCTTGTCCCATGGGTCTGCCGTCGAACTGATGCTCGGCATGGTGCTGCACATCTCCCGCTAACGCGTCCTATTGATCTGCCGCGTCGGCCTCGTGCACTTCCCTCACGGCCTCCCTCATCCTGTGCGAAGACAGCACCTGCCGACCCGCGTCACTTCGCGCGAAACGTCCGTGTCTTATATCGGGACTCGCTTCAGGCCGCGACAACGCGGTACGACGACCCGGAACTGCCAGCTGCCCAAGCGTTTGGGAGCGCTGCGGCGAGGGCATGTTGCGCTCGCCAACCCGTGCAGTGCCCCGGTACGACGAGGCTCGGTGCCATCGCAGTCAATGCCTCGACGGTCGGTCTGATGACGGGTTCGAAGGCAGGGCCGCCCAGATGCAGACCTCCGACCAGGGCCGCCACCATGGAGACTCCGGTGAGCCGCTGCGCGTGCCTGACGATGTTGACCGCTCCGGCGTGGCCACAGCCGGTGAGGACTACCAGTCCTCGACCGCGTACGTGCACCACGAGGGCCTGGTCGTCAACGATGTCGGGGTCGTGGCGCCACCCGCTTCCCGTCCACGCCTGGTGGGCCGCTGGCATGCCTCGCTCGAACTCCGTGGTCCGGTCTACCTCCCCGGTGATCAGGACGCAGTCGTCGACCAACAGCGATGGCTGACGCCTCTCCACGAGCGACAAGCCCTCCGTTTCCAACGCGTGCCGGCTCAACGTCGGCATGTCGAACGGCTCGCCGCCAGGGATGGCCAGCCGGCGCCGCGTCCAAGCCATCGGGTGCACCACCATGGGTATCGACCGGGTCCCGAACCTCGACATCAGCCCTGCGAGTCCTCCCGCGTGGTCGAAGTGACCGTGGCTGAGGATCACTGCCTGGACCCCGAGCAGATCTACCCCGAGACGGTCCGCGTTGACCACCATCGCGTCGGGAGACAGGCCAGTGTCGAACAACAGCGAGGTCGTGGTGGCGTCGCGTCGAACGGACACCAGCGCGGAGAATCCATGCTCCGCGCGAAGACCCACCGCTGTCTGGCCACCTTCGAACTGCCATGCTTCGGCGAGACCCACGCCGAAGGAGACCCGCGTAGTCCGCTCATCGTCGGGCAGCAGCGCGTCGTACACGTTGTCGACCAGTGTGGTCACAACCACCTCATCGACCGGTTCGAGTGCGATCGGGTCAATCGCATCATCAAGCACTGGTCGAGGGGCAACGAGTGCCACGTCCGATCCCGTACCAGTAGCCGCCTGACACATGCACGAACCCCTCCCTCGACCCAGGCACCATTCGAGTCCGGTCAGCAACGACTCTCACACACAAGAGCACGGAACGACACCCAAAGCGATCCAACGGCGCGAGTGCGCACCCACGCAACCGAGCGGGCGGGAGAGGGTATTCGCCGGCTTCCCCGTCAGGCCCGAGAAGTACGTCGGCGGCTGCGTTCGATGCAGTCCTCCCGTCCCCTCCCCCGCAACTCGACGCAGTGCAGAGCTTCGGACGAGCATGGGACGAGTGCAGTTCACGCTCAAAGCGTCCGGTTGCGTCTCGCCCGCCAACACGCGATAGGGAGAGGGCAAGTAGATTCCCCCACCGGGCCGCCAGCGCGGCGGCGCGACCCGCACCCGCCGCTTGGCCCAAGCAGACCCATGCCCAGCGGCGAGCGCTGCAGACCGACGACGCCACCACCACTCGGCGTATGAGACAAGAAATCTCGACGGAATTGCTGAAAATCCCCTGGCACGAGGGGCGCACCAACTCGCGCAGCCTCCCCAGTGTTCTCACCACCAAGCGCGCCACGCAATCGACGGCACCTCCAGCCAGGTGGTCGGCGATGTATGAAGGTTCTCGGCGGACGCACCATCGGCGCCCAGCCGGTTTCACTGAGGCGGCAGGTTCGCGACCTGCGCGAGCGCGGGATGTCGGTGAAGGAGATCGCCCGCACTCTCGGAGAGAAAGCAAGTGATATCGCGCCGCTGGTGAACGCGATCGCGGCCGAGGACTTGCCGCAGGAGACCGATCCGGGCGTGGTCGGGTTGCTGGGTCAGTCCGGGCTGGAGCATCGACCTCACCGTGCACGGCCGCCCCGAGTGGCGCGACAGCGACGA
>JAICWH010000004.1 GCA_025934895.1 Nocardioidaceae bacterium
GAGCGGCTCCCCTCCGGCAGTGATACTGGCTGCGACGTTGCTGAGCGGCCTCCTGGGACTGGTTGCCTACCAGCTGCGCCAGGCGCGTGCCGGCCAGGACCGCACCGAGATGCTTCTGGCACAGCTGGCTGACGCCCGCGACGAACAGACCCGGGCCGCGGCGACCGCCGAGCGAGGCCGGATCGCCACGGAGCTGCACGACGTGTTGGCGCAGTCGCTGTCGGCCGCGGCGATCCAACTTCAGGGCGCACGGGTTCTCGCCGTCCGCGAAGGTGCGGGCAGCCGGCTGAGCACCGCCATCGACCGCGCCAGCCAGCTCGTCAACGACGGACTGAGCAATGCTCGCCAGGCAGTAGGTGCGCTGCGCGGGGAACAACTGCCCACGATCGCCCAGCTCGGACCTCTCATCGACGGCTTCAGGAACGACATGCACCTTGACGTCACCCTGCGAATTGAGGGCCATGCCCATGACCTTCCGGCCGACACCAGTCTGGCCTTGTACCGAGGCGCCCAGGAGGCGTTGACGAACGTTGCCCGGTACGCGCCCGGCGCCGCCGCGCGGGTTGTGCTCTGCTACGACCCGGACCGGACCATGCTGTCGGTGGAGAACTCGCAGCCAGCCCAGATGGCAGCTGACGCTGGGCTACCCAACGTCGGAGGTGGTCACGGGTTGACCGGGCTCGGGGAACGGCTGGACCGGGCGGGCGGCACCCTGCATGCCGGCCCGACCGGAGCGGGATGGCGAGTCGAGATGGTCGTACCGGCGTGACCAGCCCGAGGATTCGTGTGGTCGTGGCCGACGACCAACGTGTGGTACGGGAGGGACTGACCATGCTGGTCGGCCTGATCGAAGGCGTGGACGTCGTCGCCACAGCAGCCAACGGCGTCGAGGCGGTTGAACAAGCGGGCGAGCTTCGCCCGGACGTCGTACTCATGGATCTGCGGATGCCGGGGATGGACGGTATCGAGGCCACCCGACGAATCCGCGCGGAGCTGCCCGCCACCCAGGTGTTGGTGCTGACCACCTACGCCGACGACACCGCTCTCTTCCCGGCTCTGCGCGCCGGAGCGCGCGGCTACCTCACGAAGGACGCCACCGCCGAGGAGATCGAGCATGCCATCACAGCCCTCGCGGCCGGAGAGACCCACCTGGCTCCCGACATCCAACAACGCCTCGTCTCGGCGGCCCTTCATGGTCACCCGCCAGCTCCTTCGGGTCATCGAGAACTCCCGGACGGGATGTCGCCCCGGGAAGCCGAGGTGCTCCGGCTGATGGCCGCTGGCCTGTCCAACGCAGAGATCGCCACGACCCTCGTGCTCAGCAACGCCACCGTGAAGACACACGTCAACCACATCTTCACCAAGACCGGCTCCCGGGACCGAGCGCAGGCCGTCCGCTACGCCTACCTTCACGGACTGACGTGACGTGACCCGGATGCACCCGACGGGACTGAGGACGTCCCGCAACGAGCGGCTCGACGGAGCGGGTCGTCCATGCCATCCGGTCGCCACCAGGGGGTCGGCGAACCGTCAGCCCCACGAAGGGTGTCGAACCCCCGGCTCCGGCCCGTCAGCCCCTTCAGAAGCGGGTGCTGGCTCTGCCGCTGATCGCCCGTCGGTGGGAGAAGCCCTCGAACACTCCCACCAGAGCCACCGAAGCGATCACGGCGACCACGAAGCCGAGGAAGTTCAGCTCCCACACACTTCCCGTGCCCAGCAGGCCGGCGACAACGCCGCCGATGACAGAGCCCGCCAAGCCGAGGAGCAGGGTCATCGCGATGCTGAGGTCCTGCTTGCCAGGTTTGATCAGGCGGGCGAGTGCGCCGATCACGAGGCCCGCGACGATGAAGCCGAGCATGGTCTTCCCTTCAGTTGGTGGCCGTCCCGTCGCCACCGGGTGCCGGCGACGAGGATGCTGTCTGGTGCGCGAGTCGACCGGCGGCAACACGGTCACTGTCTCGAGGTGGCGAGGTCTGCGCCCGCGGGGCACCTGGTCGGTCGCGCAGCTCCAGTCTGCCTCGGATCAGGCCTTTCGTGGATGGGGGCTTTCCCTGGTTCCTCCCCGAGAGGGGAAGTCGCCGGCTGAGTGTAGAGCCGGGTCCAGGGATCGTCACAGCGCGAGGCCTCGAGCGGGTACCTGGTCAAGGACACCCCCGCCCCGGGACATCATCAGGTGAGACGGCTAGATCGTCTGCCGCCGGCCGAGACGTGGCGCGGCAAACGCCCACCCGGCCGTTTGCTGCATCGGTTGCCCGGGTACCGGCGTGGACCAACCGATCCCGGACAATAAGGAAACTTGATGGCTCGCAACACCGTGTCCCGCTCACTGCACGACCTCGGCCTCTCCGCGTGGTTCGGCGGCACCCTTGCCAACGCCGTCGCGCTGAACCCGGCCGCCGCCCAGGCCGACGGCACCCACGCTGCCGGTGCGGTCGCGAACACCGGATGGAACCGGTGGACCCCCGTCAACGCCGCCGCGATCGCCCTGCACGTGGCAGGCAGCGTCGGCCAGCTCGCCGGCAACCGGGGCCGGATCGCCAACCAGGCAGGCGTCGGCTCGATGGTGCTCGGCAAGACGGCGCTGACGGCTGCCGCACTCGGTGCGACGGCCTACAGCCGTGCCCTCGGCAAGAAGGTGACCCAGCAGACCGACGTACCCGTCCGGTCGGGCACCGAGCCGGCCGCCACCACGCCCACGAAGGTGGCGAACGCCCAGCGTCAGCTGGCCGCGCTCCAGTGGGTGATCCCCGCACTGACCGGTGCGCTGGTCGTCGTCTCGTCCTTCGCCGGCGAGCAGCAGCGCGCCTCCGAGGTGCAGAAGGGTCTGGTGGGTCGGCTCGTCCGCTCCTGACCAGGACGGAGTCGCGAGGCAGCGGCTCCTCGACGAACACGTCGAGCCCCGGCACCTGACCAGTCGGGGTCATCGGGGCGCCGTGGTGCCGTGCGTGCCGCACGTAGCCTGACCGAGTGATCCGTGTCCTGCTCGCTCCGCGCATGCTCGCGCTCCACGCGCTGACGGTCGTGGTGACGGTGGCGGCGGTGCTGCTGGGGTGGTGGCAGTACGGCGTGTGGCAGCACGGTCGCGAGGACCAGACCACGTCGAAGGTGGACGCGCGGCCGGTGCCGCTCGGCTCGGTGCTGACCTCGGACGAGGCCTTTCCGGGCAGCGACGTCGGCCGACCGGTCAGCCTCGCCGGGCGGTGGGTGCCGCACGGGACGATCTACGTCTCCGGTCGCGAGCTGCACGGGCGGACCGGCGTGTGGGCGGTGACACCGGTCGCGGTGTGCGACGGTGCCGCTTCCGCCTGCGCGAGGGCACCTGCCATGCTCGTCGTACGCGGGTGGGCGGCGTCGGTTCGCGCGGCTCCGGCCCCGCCGACCGGGTCCGTGCGGGTCACCGGCTGGCTGCAGCCCGGCGAGGGGTCCGGGAACCCCGACCCGAAGCCGGGCGACGACGTGTTCCCCGACCTCCGGGTCACCGACGCGCTGCAGCGGGTCGACCAGGACCTGTACGGCGGCTACGTGATCGCCCGCACGACCAGCCCGACGTCCGAGGGACTGGCGCGGGTGACCCCGGGCGCGCTGCCGAACGCGTCGGCGTTCACGTCCGTGCGAAACCTGCTCTACGCGATCGAGTGGTGGTTCTTCGGCGGGTTCGCGGTCTACGTCTGGGGGCGCTGGTGCCGCGACGAGGTGACCCGGGTCACCGGAGTACCTTCAAAAGCGTGAAGACCGTGCTCACCTGGTATCGCGTGCTGGCCACCGTCGTCGGCATCTCGATCATCCTGCTGATCGTCGTGGGACTGCCGCTGAACAACCTGCACGACGTGTCGCCCGGGATCCTCCCCGTCGGCAGCAGCGGCCAGCAGCTCGGCGACGACATCAGCAAGTACCTCGGCACCGCCCACGGGTTCATCTACATGGGCTTCCTGTTCGTGGCGTTCGTGCTGTCCCGAATGGCCAGGTGGTCGATCACGTTCACGCTGGTGACCCTGCTGTGCGGCACGATCCCGTTCCTCTCGTTCTGGGCCGAGTTCCGGGCGGTGCGGCAGGTCGAGGGTCTGCTGGCCGACCAGGGCCGGCCCCACGATCCGGTCACCACCTGACCCGGTGACCGAGCCGACCGCAGGGGAGACGGCCTTCGTCCTCGGCGGCGGCGGGCTGCTCGGTGCGGTCGAGGTCGGCATGCTCAAGGCACTCTTCGAGGCCGACGTCCGGCCGGACCTCATCCTCGGCACGTCGGTGGGTGCGCTCAACGGCGCCCTGGTCGCCGCCGACCCGGGACCCGGGGTGATCGAGCGGCTGGTCGGGCTCTGGCAGAGCGCGGTGACCACCCGCGACGTGTACGGCGAGGGCGCGGTCCGCCAGGTGCGGCGCGCCGTGCGCACCGGGACGCACCTGCACTCCAGCGAGCCGTTGCGGCAGCGGCTCGCCCAGGAGCTGGGAGACCTGTCCTTCGTCGAGCTCGCCGTCCCGTTCCAGTGCTGCGCCGCCAGCATCGAGCGGGCCGCCGAGCACTGGTTCACCACCGGGCGCGTTGTCGACGCGGTGATGGCCTCGGCCGCCGTGCCCGGGCTGCTGAGCCCTGCGGAGGTGGACGGCGAGCACTACCTCGACGGCGGCATCGTGAACTCCGTGCCGGTGGGGCGAGCGGTGGAGTGCGGGGCGACCCGGGTCTTCGTGCTGCAGGTGGGTCGGGTGGACCGACCGCTCCGACCGCCGCGCCGGCCGTGGGAGGTGGCCCGGGTGTCCTTCGAGATCGCCCGTCGACACCGCTTCCACCGCGAGATGGCCGCGCTCCCCCCGCACGTCGAAGCGCACGTGCTCCCCACGGGAGGCGGGCCCGCCAAGGACGACTCGCTGCTCGCCTACCGCGACCTCAAGGCCGTCACCCGCCGGATCGACGCAGCGTACGACGCGTCGTCGGTCTACCTGCGTGAGCGCCTGTGACCGGTTGGTTCCGGCGGCTGGTCCTGGCCCCCGCCCTGATCGCGCTGACCGTCACGCTGTGGACCACGATCCCGGTGTGGCTGCTGGCCGCGGCCGTGCTCTCGCCCGTCGTACCGGGGCGGTTGCGGCCGTTGCGGCTGCTGTCTCTGCTGATGCTGCACCTGACGCTGGAGAGCATCATGCTCGTCGAGCTGTTCGGGCTCTGGGTGGCATCGGGCTTCGGATGGTTCATCAGGCGCCCATTCTTCGAGCGGATCCACTACGACATCGTGCAGACCTACCTGGTGATCTTCTTCCGGGAGGCCCGACGGGTGGCACGGCTGGAGATCGTCACCGAGGGCGCGGAGCCGGACGCCCATCCCGGTGAGCCGCTGCTGGTGTGCTGCCGCCATGCCGGGCCGGGCGACTCGTTCACGCTGATGTACGCGCTGATGCACTGGTACGGCCGGGAGCCCCGCGTCGTACTCAAGGAGACCCTCGCCTGGGACCCCGCCATCGACATCATCCTCAACCGGCTGCCGAACAGGTTCATCTCGGGAAAGCCCTCCCGCGGCGACGACCTCGAGACCCAGGTCGGGCAGCTCGCGGCGAACCTCGACCACAACGACGCCTTCGTGATCTTCCCCGAGGGCGGCAACTTCACCCCGGCCCGGCGGCAGCGCCAGATCGACCGGTTGCGTCACCTCGGGCTGGAGTCCATGGCCCGTCGCGCGGAGCGGATGCAGAACGTGCTCGCCCCCCGCCCGGGCGGGCTGATCGCGGCCCTCGATGCTGCTCCGGGGGCCGACGTGCTCCTAGTCGCGCACACCGGCCTGGACCACCTGTTCACGGCCGTCGACCTGTGGCGGGAGCTCCCGATGGACAAGCAGATCATCATGCGGTGGTGGCGGGTGCCGCGCAGCGACATACCCCTGGGTCGTGAGCAGCGGATCGACTGGCTCTTCTCGTGGTGGGAGACGATCGACGCGTGGATCGCCGAGAACAGGCCCCGGGACCTGCCGCTCCGGCGGCGGGGCGGCAGGTCCGGTCCCTGACAGGTCAGGCCCTCTCCGGCGGGTCGACGTCGATCTCGGTGACGGGGTTGTCCGGCGTCGTAGCCCCGTGGGGCACCTCGGTGGCGTCCGCGACCGCCTCACCCGGGTCGGACGCGGCGAGGTCCGTGGGCAGGTCGGCGCGGTGCGCCCCGACGTCGGTGACCGGCGCGCTGGTGGGCGACGGGGTCGTCGCGGGCGGCGGGGTGTACGACGACTTCCAGTCACTCTCCTGCTTGCCACCGCTGAACCTCTTGACGGCCGCGAACGCCGCGCCCCCGAGCCCGAGCGCGACGAGCAGGTTCCGGAAGGTGTGCTTCTCCTTCGGTGGCGGCGCGACCTCCCCCTTGAGAGCGGTTGCGAGCGCCTTGGTGCGCTTGGCGGCCTCGGCGCGAGCGTCCTCGGTGGCGTCGTCGAGCGCCGCGATGGCCGCCGTGACGACCGGCAGGACCTCCGCGGTGAACCGGTCCCGGACGTCGGAGAGCACCGGGTTGGCCTTGTCGAGCACCGGGCCCGCGGTGTCGCGAGCCTGGGAGAGCGCCGGAGCAGCCTTGTCGCGCGCGTCGGCGAGGTAGGGTGCGGCCTTGTCCTTGGCCATCACCAGGACCGGGGTCGCCTTGTCGCGGGCGTCCACCAGCACGGGGACGGCCCGGTCACGGGCGTCCAGCAGGACCGGGACGGCCCGGTGCCTCGCCTCGTCCAGCAGAGGGCCCGCCTTGGCGATCGCGTCAGCGATGGCCGGCCCGGCCTTGTCGCGGGCGTCCGCCAGCTTCGCGCCCGCCTGGTCGCGGACGTTCTCCACGTGGGGGGCCAGGGTGTCCGCCAGGTTTCCTGCGTGGTCACTCAGGGTCTTCTTCTTGCCCATGGGAGGGTCCTCTCTTGTGTGGATCGCCGTCCGTGTGCGCGTGCCGGGACGACGTCGGACCGGTCGTGTGGTTCTGCCCCGTCCACCCTCGATCATGCCTGCCCGGCGCCAGGGACCGGACACCGGGTTGGTGTGCGCGTGGGAGGATCGGGAGGCACTGACCACCAACGGAAAGGCGGCGTGGTGTCTGAGACCTACGCGACGTTGAAGACCAACAAGGGCGACATCGTCATCCACCTGTTCGACAACCATGCCCCCGCGACCGTCGAGAACTTCATCGGCCTCGCGGAAGGGACCAAGGACTACCGGGTCCCGCAGACCGGCAAGACGTCACCGGAACCGTTCTACGACGGCGTCGTCTTCCACCGGGTCATCGAGGACTTCATGATCCAGGGCGGCGACCCGCTAGGCACCGGGATGGGTGGACCGGGCTACACCTTCAAGGACGAGTTCCACCCGGAGCTGCGGTTCGACCGCAAGTACCTCCTCGCGATGGCCAACGCCGGGCCGGGCACCAACGGGTCGCAGTTCTTCATCACCACCGCGCCGACCCCGCACCTGAACAACAAGCACACCATCTTCGGCGAGGTCGAGGACGAGCAGAGCCGGGCGGTCGTGGACGCCATCAACAGCACCCCGACGCGTGCCGGCGACCGCCCGGTCGACCCGGTGGTCATCGAGTCGGTGTCGATCGAGCGGCGCTGAGCCCCTCCGAAGCAGGTCAGATGAGCACCCCTGAGACGCCGGCGACCGGGGCCTCCCCGCAGGAGGCCCCGGTCTGCTACCGGCACACCGACCGCGAGGCCCACATCCGGTGCCAGCGCTGCGACCGGCCGATCTGCCCCGACTGCATGCAGCCGGCCTCGGTCGGCTTCCAGTGCCCGTCGTGCGTGCGGGAGGGGTCCCGGGGCACGAGGACGGCACGGACGCCGTACGGCGGGGAGCGGACCGGCAACCCGGCGCTGACCTCGCGGGTGCTGGTGGCGATCAATGTCGCGGTCTGGGTGCTGATCTTGGCGACGGGATGGCAGAGCAGCCCGCTGATCGGCAGGCTGGCGCTGACCCCGGCCGGGGTCCTCAGGTTCGTGAACGGCGTGCCCCAGTCCATCCCCGGGGTCGCGGACGGTGCGCCCTGGCAGCTGCTCACGTCGATGTTCACCCACGTCGAGATCTGGCACATCGGCTTCAACATGCTGGTGCTGTGGACGCTCGGCCCCCAGCTGGAGCTGGCCGTGGGCCGGCTGCGGTTCCTGGCGATCTACCTGGTGTCCGGGCTGGCCGCGAGTGCGACGGTGATGTGGCTGGCCCCCGAGCACGTCTCGACGCTCGGGGCCTCCGGCGCGATCTTCGGGATGCTGGGCACGCTCCTGGTGATCGCGATCAAGGTCGGCGGCGACGTCCGCGGGATCGCCACCTGGATCGGCATCAACTTCGTCCTGACCTTCCTGCTGGCCAACGTCTCCTGGCAAGGCCACATCGGCGGCTTCGTGGGCGGCCTGCTGGTGGGCGCGGCCATCGTCTACGCCCCTCGCCGGCGACGCGCCACCTGGCAGGCAGTCGGCGTGGGTGCGATCTCGGTGCTGGTGGCGCTCGCCACCATCGTCCGGATCGCCGCCCTCTCCTGACCTTGCTGCCGACCCGGCCCGTCCGCAGGCCGAAACAGGGCCGGGTCGGCGAGGTGTGGGACTTGTGCACACTGTTGATAACCCCTGTGGACGAATTCCACGGCTGTCATTTGCCTTGGACGGCACCCCCGCGCGACGAAGGGGCCGGGATCGAACCCCTCGGGCGCTACTCCCAGTGCGTCGCGTAGACGAAGCCGACGGCCATGAACCCGATGCCGACGACGAGGTTGTACTGGCTCAGGTCGGTGAGCAGGGGGACGGTCACGGTCTGTCCGGTCACGTAGTAGACGACGATCCAGATCAGGCCGAGCAGGAAGCAGCCGAGCATCCCCACCACGACGCCGCGACCGCGACCCAGCGGCGTCGACGGGTGGGCGGCCAGCCCCAGCCCGACGAAGATCAGCCCGAACCCGATCAGGTAGTTCCACTTGGCCAGGTCACCCATCCAGGTGAGCTTCGTGCCGGTGGAGTCCGGGCCCGCCGCGACCACGTAGACGACGAGCCAGGCGATGCCCACCAGCACGAGCAGGGCGCACACACCCGTGCGTACGACGGACGTCCGCACCGCGGGCGGACCACCCAACCGGCTGCTGCTGCGAGACGTTCGAGAATCGGACACGCTCAACTCCTGGATGCTGCTGGCTGGTCGGATCGGGCCGCGCCACCGCGGTGGTCGACTCGGCTAGCCTAGTCGTCGTCATCTTGCACCACCTCCGAAAGCGTGCGCCATGCCCCCGCCCCCGCACCGGCACACCTGGCGGACCCGGCTGTCGGAGGCCTTCACGACTCGCGAACGCGGCTACCGCAACCGGTCCCTCGGCTGGCGGGTGCTGGCACCGGCGGTCTTCGTGTGTGCCGGTCTGATGTTCGTCACCAGCATGGTGAGCTCGCAGGGCACCGACCTCAGGGCGGGCCGGTACGACGACCTGGCCGGCCTGGTCAACGCCGAGGCCCAGGACCTCGAGGCCTTGCACGCCCGGACCGCCGACCTGACGGCCCAGGTCGACCGGCTCACCAAGGACCTGAACGGCGCCGCCTCGGACACCGAGCAGAAGCGGGTCGACGCGCTCATGCGGCCCGCGGGGCTGTCCCCGGTGCACGGACCGGGCCTCACCATCACCCTGGACGACGCCCCCGACGACGCACTCAAGGCCGCGGGCTCGCACGTCAGCGAGCTCCTGGTGCACCAGCAGGACATCCAGGCGGTGGCGAACGCCTTGTGGGCCGGCGGCGCCGAGGCGATGACACTGCAGGGCCAGCGGGTCGTCGCCACCACCGGGATCAAGTGCGTCGGCAACACGGTCGTGCTCCACGGTGTGCCGTACTCCCCGCCGTACCGCATCTCCGCGATCGGGCCGGTCGGTGAGATGCTCGCGTCGGTGAACCAGAACCCCTACATCAAGCTCTACCTCGACATGGTCAGCAGGGGTCTCGGCTGGAACGTCAAGGTCGACCCGGCGCTGAGCATGAAGGGGTACGACGGGTCCACGGAGCTGGAGTACGCCCGGCCCCTGCACGGGAGCACCCGCGGCCGCAGCTGAGCCCTACCTCGTCGGGGAAGCACTCGGGGACGTCGTGACTCCCGGTGAGGGGGGCGGTGTGGTCGGCGAGGTGGTGGACGTGGGCGAGGTCGACGGGGTCTCGTAGCCGGACACCGTGATCACCACCGTCGTGCCCTGCGGCTGGGCCGTCGAGGCGCTCGGGCTCTGCCGGATGACCGTGCCCTTCTCGGCGACCGTGGTGGTGTCGGTGACCGCGTCGACCCTGAACCCGGCGTCCCGAAGCCTGGCTCGGGCCGACCGCTCGTCGAGCCCCACGACGTTCGGCACCTGGGTCGGCCCGGTCGAGTAGTACACCGTCACCAGGCTGCCCGTGGAGACGCTGTCCGCCGGGTTGGGGGTCGTGCGGACCACGGTGCCCTGGTCCTGGTCGGAGGTCTGCTTCACGAGCTTGACTCTGAGCCCGATGTCGATCAGCTTCCGGCGGGCCGTCTCCTTGTCGTCGCCGATCACATAGGGGACCACCACGTCCGGTCGGCCCGTCGACACGGTCAGGTCGACACCGCCGCCGACGGTCAGGGTGCTCAACGGGTCGGGGTCCTGGGCGATGACACTGCCCTTGGGGACATCGTCGGACGGGGCCTGGGTGACGGTGCGGACGCTCAGCCCGGCGGCCTTGATCCGGGCCACGGCCTGGGCCCGGGTCAGGTTCACCACCTGCGGCACGGTCTTCTCCGCGGGCGAGGCGTTGAACAGCAGAGGTCCCACGACCGCTGCGAGAGCGATCAGCACGACCGCCGCCACCAGCGTCACGATGAGCGGCCACCGCTTGCGGCGCTCCGGCAGCTCCTCCTGGACCGGCACCGGCTCGAACAGCGACGTGGGTGCGTCACCCGTGGGTGGGGCCCCACCGTTGGGTACGACGGGCGCAACCACCGGCTTGCCCGCGAGGAAGCGCTCGATGTCCGCGCGCATCGCGGCGGCACTCTGGTAGCGGTCCTCGACGGTCTTCGTCAGCGCCTTCATCACGATGGCGTCGATCTCGGGGGCCAGCTCGGGGTCCAGCGACGACGGAGGCGGCGCGTGCTCGCGGACATGCTGGTAGGCCACCGACACCGGGCTCTCCCCGACGAAGGGCGGCCGGCCGGTGAGCAGCTCGTAGAGCAGGCACCCGGTCGAGTAGACGTCGCTGCGCGAGTCCACACTCTCACCGCGCGCCTGCTCGGGAGACAGGTACTGGGCCGTCCCCACCACAGCCGCGGTCTGGGTCATCGTCGAGGACGAGTCGGCGATCGCCCGGGCGATGCCGAAGTCCATCACCTTGACGTCCCCGCTCGGGGTGAGCATCACGTTGGCCGGCTTGATGTCGCGGTGCACGATGCCGGCGCGGTGGCTGTAGTCGAGGGCCGCGAGGATCCCGGAGGTGATCTCCAGGGCCCGCTCGGGGAGGATCTTGCGGCCTTCGCGGAGGATGTCGCGCAGGGTGCGCCCGGCGACGTACTCCATCACGATGTAGGGCTGCGGGACCCCGTCGGCGGACAGCTCCTGACCGGTGTCGTAGACCGAGACGATCGAGTGGTGGTTCAGCGACGCGGAGCTCTGCGCCTCCCGACGGAACCGCGCCTGGAACGTCGGGTCGCTGGCCAGGTCGGTGCGCAGCCGCTTGACCGCCACGACCCGCCCGAGACGCACGTCGGTGCCCTTGCGGACCTCGGCCATCCCGCCTCGTCCCAACAGCTCGCCGAGCTCGTAGCGGCCACCCACCCGCTGCCGCGGAGGTGCCGGCCGGTCATTGCTCATCGTCCCACCACCGCGGTGCGGGTGACTGCTCGCGTCGGTGCCTGCTGCCCCGACTGTCCGGGACTCGCCGACGGCGACGCCGACGGCGCAGGCGTCAGCGGCGGAGCGGCCGCTGCCTTGGGTGAGTTCGACGGCTTGGGTGACTTCGACGGCTTGGGGGACTTGGACGGCTTTCCGGATGGGCCGTTGCTGGGGCTCACACTGCCGCTGGGGCTCTGGCTGGTCGACGCGCTCGGGCTGGGCGACAGGGTCCCGGACGGGCCGGAGCTGGAGGCGCTGGGTGACGGCGTGCCCGCGGCGTAGTAGGTGAGCAACACCGTCGAGCCGGCGTCCACGGTGCCCGACGGGCTGACCCCGGCGACCGTGTCCTTCACCTTGTCGCCCGGATTGTCCACGCTGCGCTCGCTGACCCGGAGCCCGAGACGCCGGAGCGCGGAGCGGACCTCGTCCCGGGGTCGGCCGAGGTAGTCGCTCTCCCGCACGTCGACGGTCCTGGACGCCCGGCCAGTGGGTGCGGCGCTCGTCCGCGACGCGCTCGTCGAGACCGACGGGGTCGGGGTCCCGTCCCCGGATCCTGTCGACGCCCCGCGGTCGCCGGCGACCCGCGCGACCAGCACCACGACCACCAGCGCAGCGAGGGCGGCTCCGACCCAGGGCAGCCAGCCGGCCAGCCCGGGGCGGTCGCGACCGTCGTCGGCCTCCGGCGGTGGCGCGATGACCGGCGGCGCGGTGCCGTGAGGGGCGGTGTCGTGAGGGGCGTGGTCGCCGGCGGCGACGGGAACGGCGCCGGCCACCGTGGTGGCGGCAGCTGCCGAGGTGGTCGACGGCCCGACCCGCAGGTCGCCGCGCATGGCGGCGGCGAAGTCGCGCACGGTGGCGAACCGGTCGGCGGGGTTCTTCGCCAGCGCCACCCGCACGGCCTCCCGCATCGCGGCGGGCACGTCGTCCGGCAGCGGCGGAGGCTCCTCGCGCAGATGGGCCAGGGCGGTCGCGATGGCCGAGTCACCGCCGAAGGGGCGTCGCCCGGCCAGACACTCGTAGAGCACCACCCCGAGGGAGTAGATGTCGCTGGCCGCCGTCGCGGACTTCCCCTCCGCCTGCTCGGGAGAGAGGTACTGCGGGGTTCCGACGACCTGGCCGGTCTGGGTCAGCGCTACGGCGTTCGCCGCACGGGCGATCCCGAAGTCGGTGATCTTCACGGTCCCGTCGGGCGTGACCAGCAGGTTGCCCGGCTTCACGTCCCGGTGCACGATGCCGAGGTCGTGGGCGGCGGCCAGGCCCTCCGCGGCCTGGGCCAGCAGCTTGGCGGCGGTCGCGGCGGGCATCCGCTCCCCGCCGCGCAGCAGCGCGGACAGCGGCTCGCCGCGGACCAGCTCCATGACCAGGTAGGCGCGCCCGGACCCGCCCGTCTCGTCCGGCGGCAGCTCCCCGAAGTCGAAGACCGATGCGACGTTGGGATGGTGGAGGGCGGCGGCGTTGCGGGCCTCGGTCTCGAAGCGGCTGCGGAACGTCGGGTCGCCGGCGTACTCGCTCTTGAGGACCTTGAGCGCGACCTCGCGGCCGAGCACCGTGTCCGTGGCCCGCCACACCTCGCCCATCCCACCGGTCGCGATGCGGGTCTCGAGCCGATAGCGCTGGCCCCCGTCGGGGATCCCGAGGTCAGGCTCGGTGGGCGGCTGGCTCACCTGCCGATCACCGCCTCCATGACCTTCTTCGCGATCGGCGCGGCCAACCCGCTGCCGGAGATCGCGTTGCGCGCCACCCCGGCGTCCTCGACCAGCACCGCGACGGCGACCTGCGGGTTGTCGGCAGGGGCGAAGGACACGAACCAGGCGTACGGCGGCCGCGACGGGGAGCTCTGTGCGGTGCCGGTCTTGCCGGCGACCTTGATCCCCGGGATCTGGGCCGTGGTGGCGGTGCCCCGGTCGACGACCTCGACCATCATCGCGGTCAGCTGGCGGGCCACCGACGAGGAGATGGCATTGCTGCGGTAGGCCTCGGGGCTGGTCTTGTCGAGCACCGAGAGGTCCGGGGCGCGGATCTCGTCGACGACGTAGGGCCGCATCACCGTGCCGCCGTCGGCGATCCCGGAGGCGACCATCGCCATCTGCAGGGGGGTGGCCGCGACGTCGAACTGCCCGATCGCCGAGAGCGCGGTCTGCGGCTGGTCAAGGTGGGCGGGGAACCGGCTGGGCACCTGGCCGGGGAGGTCGTTGAGGTAGGTCTGGCCGAAGCCGAACTTCTCGGCCTGAGCACGCAGCGCGGCGGCCCCGAGCTTCAGGCCGATGTCGCCGAAGGACACGTTGCAGGAGACCTCGAGAGCCTGGGTCAGGGTGATCGAGCTGCCGCCGCAGGTGCTGCCGTTCTCGTTGACCAGGTTGGTCGTGGTCTGCGGCAGGTTGAGGCTCGCGCCGCCCTTGACCTTGGTGTCGGGGGTGTACTGCCCGCTGGCCAGGGCCGCGGAGGCGGTGACCAGCTTGAACGTCGACCCGGGCGGATAGATCTCCTGGATCCCGCGGTTGAGCAGTGGTCGGTCCTTGTCCGAGTTGAGCGACTTCCAGGCCCCCTGCACGCTGCCGAACGCGTGGGAGGCCAGCAGGTTCGGGTCGTAGGTCGGGTTGCTCACCATCGCGAGCACCTTGCCGGTCGACGGTTCGAGGGCCACGACGGCGCCCTGGACGTGCGTGCCGAGCGCCCGTAGCCCGTCGAAGGCGGCGTTCTGGGCCTTGGGGTCGACCGTCAGCGTCACGGAGCCACCGGTGGGCTGGCTGTTGCCGAGCAGGTCGACCACCCGGTTGACGAACAGCCGCGGGTCGCTGCCGGAGAGGATCTCGTTCTCGCTGGACTCCACCGCGGCGCGGCCGTAGATGTAAGAGAAGTAGCCGGTCAGCTGGGCGTACTTCAGCGGCTCCTTGTAGACCCGCTGGTAGACGTACTGGTCGTTGGTCCGGCGGCTCTCCGCGACCGAGGTGCCGCCGGCGACGATCGCTCCTCGCTTGCGTGAGAACTCGGCGTCCCGGACCCGCTTGTTGTCGGCCCGCTTGTCCAGGCTGCCGGCGTCGACGTACTGCAGGTAGGTGGCGTTGAGCAGGAGGGCGGCGAACAGCAACAGGCAGAAGATGGACATCGCGCGGATGGGCTTGTTCATCGCAGGTGCACCACCTGGGTGGCGTCGTCCTGGTCCGGCGCCCTGAGGTCGGGCAGCGGCCGCCGGGCCTGGTCGGAGATCCGCAGCAGCACCGCGACGATCGCCCAGTTGGCGACCAGCGACGAGCCGCCATAGGACAGGAACGGCGTGGTCAGGCCGGTCAGCGGGATGAGCTTGGTGACGCCTCCGACCACGACGAACACCTGCAACGCGAAGACCACGCCGAGGCCGACCGCGAGCAGCTTCCCGAACGCGTCACGGCACACGAGCGCGGTGCGCAGCGCCCGCTCGACGATCAGGCCGTAGAGAATCAGCACCGCCATCACCCCGGTCAGCCCGAGCTCCTCACCGATCGAGGCCATGATGAAGTCGGAGAAGCCGAGCGGGGTGATGGTCGGGTCCCCTTGACCGAGGCCCCGGCCGACCAGGCCGCCCCACGCCATGCCGTACATCCCCTGCACGAGCTGGTAGGTGTTGTTGTTCGGGTCGAACGGGTGCAGCCACGCGTCGACCCGGACCTGGACGTGCCCCTGCGTGAGGTAGGCGGCGTAGGCGCCCGCGGTGAACATGACCGCGCCGACGACCAACCAGCCGGGCCGCTCGGTGGCGACGTAGAGCATCACCAGGAACAGCCCGAAGAACAGGAGCGACGAACCGAGGTCGCGCTGGAAGACCAGCACTCCGAGGCTGATCAACCACATCAGCAGGATCGGGCCGAGGTCGCGACCGCGAGGCAGGTCGATGCCGACGAACCGGCGGCCGGCGAGCGCCAGGGCGTCGCGGTGCAGCACCAGGTAGCCGGCGAAGAACACCACCAGGAGCACCTTGGCGACCTCGCCCGGCTGGAAGCCCAGCGGCCCGACCCGGATCCAGATCCTCGAGCCGTTGACGGTGCTGCCGACCACCGGCAGCAGCGGAAGCAGGAGCAGCACGATCGCGCCGAAGCCGGCGGTGAAGGTGTACGACTGCAGCCTGCGGTGGTCCCGCAGGACGACGAGCACCAGCACGAACAGGATCACGCCGAGCGTCATCCAGATCAGCTGGTCACGGGCGAACGGACCGATCGAGGACCCGCTGGCCGCGTAGCCGAGGTCGATGCGGTGGATCATCGCCAGCCCGAGGCCGTTGAGCGCCGCCACGATGGGCAGCAGCACCGGGTCGGCGTACGGCGCCACCAGCCGCACCACGATGTGGCAGAGCAGGCACAGCGCGGCGAGCCAGCCGCCGTAGCCGACGATGTCGGTGGGCACCGTGCCCTTGGTCCCGAGGCCGACGGCGGCGTAGGCGCCGACGCCGACGACCAGGCTCAAGATCAGGAGCACGAGCTCGGCGCCGCGTCGGCGGCGATGCGTGAAGCTCGGGTAGCGGCGGGCGCCCGACGAGGACTCCAGGGCGCTCACGAGTGGGCCTCGATGCAGTCGGGCGGGGCCAGGGTCGGGCCGGGGCTCGGGGTCGCGCCGGCACTCGGGGTCGGGCCGGCAGTCGGCGTCGAGCGGGGGGTCGCATTGGCGGCAGCGCCGCTCCTGCGCGTGGGCGTGCGGGTCGGCCTGCTGCCGGGGGAGGCCGACGTGGTCGCGGACGGGCTCGCAGAGGCGGAGGCGCGCGGTCCCGGGCAGACCCGGGCCAGACTGGTGAGCCGCCTGACGATCCTGCGTGCGTCCGCCAGGGACGTCGCGGAGATGCCCGATACGACCTGCTCTGTCGGATAGTCCGGCAGGGCGGCGACGGTCACGTCGGTGTCCTCCTCGACCTTGTTCAGCGCGAGACCGGGAATGTCGGCCTGCACGCCCCGGTAGATCGCCACCTTGCCGGCGTGCTCGGCGACGAAGTACTGGCTCTGGCTCCAGCGGTAGCTCACCGCCCCCGCGACCGCCAGCACCAGCACGAGCACCAGGAGGAGACCGAGGCGGCGCAACCACCTGCCGTGACGGGGTGGCTGCGGGGCGTAGCGGAGCTCCTCCGGGTCGGTGTCGGCCTGCTCGTCGCCCGGGACCGGCTCGATCTCTCCCGTGTCACCGCCGCGGTGCCCGCGGAAGGAGCTGCCCGCACCGATGCGCCGGGACCGCTCGGCCGCCGCACCGACCAGGATCGGCCCGCTGGTGGTCGACCCCGCCGGCCCCCGGTCGGCCCCGTCCCGGTCGCCCGACCCCGTGTCGGCCTGGTCGAGGTCCAGGACGTCGGCGACGACACACGTCACGTTGTCCGAGCTGCCGGCCTCGAGCGAGGCCCGGACCAGCTCCACGACGGCGAAGTCCACGGACCCGGTGCTGAGGATGTCGGCGAGCCGGTCCTGGTGGAGGACACCGGAGGCGCCGTCACTGCACAGCAGCAGCCGGTCGCCGGGCGCCAGCTCGATGTAGAACAGGTCCGGGTCGGTCTCGTGCACACCGTCCACGGCTCGCAGGATCAGGTTGCGGTGCGGGTGCGAGCGGGACTCCTCCTCGGTGATCCGGCCCTCGTCGATG
This sequence comes from Nocardioidaceae bacterium, assembly GCA_025934895.1. Taxonomy (GTDB): domain Bacteria; phylum Actinomycetota; class Actinomycetes; order Propionibacteriales; family Nocardioidaceae; genus Nocardioides_B. The sequence goes on from JAICWH010000004.1 coordinate 17,384, forward strand.
AGGCCCTGCACGAAGGTGTGGTCCCGGGTGAGCTGCGAGAGGGTGCCGCCGCGCAGCAGGTAGCCGCGGCTGTCGCCGATGTGCCCGACCCCGATGCGGCTGCCGTCGAAGAGGACCGCGGTCACCGTGGTGCTGGTGCCCTCGAGCGTCGGATCCTGCTCGACGAGCTCGGCGATCCGGTCGTGGGCCCGGTGGATCGCCCCGGCGAGCGCCTCGAGCAGGTCGCCCGGCGTCGGGGTGTCGAGGCGCCGCAGGGCGTCGATCGCGGTGCTGCTCGCCACGTCGCCGCGGGCGGCGCCGCCGACGCCGTCGGCGATGACCAGCAGCCGCTCGCTGGCGTAGGCCGAGTCCTGGTTGTCCTTGCGGACCCGGCCCACGTCGGACAGGGCGGCGTAGCGCAGGGCGAGGCGCCCCCGGTCGGGGGTCGCGTCGTCAGCCGGCTCCTCGGTCGGGCCAGCCGTCTGGTCGCCGGTGCGGGCGGTCGGGTCCATGTCGTCCATGGGAGCGGAGGCGCTCCTACTTCCTCAACTCGAGAGTGGTCTTCCCGATCCGGACCGTGCTCCCGAGCTGGAGGGCGGTCGGCTGGGTCAGTCGATGCGAGCCCATGTAGGTGCCGTTGGTCGATCCGAGGTCCTCGATGAACCACTGGTCGTTGGAGACCGCGATCCGGGCGTGTCGCGTGGAGACGTAGTCATCGTCGAGCCGGATCGCGGCGTCGGACCCGCGGCCGATCAGGATGGGCGCGTCGTCGAGGGAGACGATCTGGCCGGCGTTCGCTCCCTCGACCACCGCCACGTGGGTCGGCGCCCCCCGCTGCCTGCGGGACGGCTTGCCCCGGGGTTGGGCGGCCCGTGCCTGGCTCTGTCGCCGTGCCTGCTTCTCCGCCTTGCGGTCCGCTCGTGGGGTGGAGTCGACGCGAGCGCCGAACATGTCGGAGCGCACGACGGAGATGGCCGCGAGCACGAAGATCCACAAGATCGCCAGGTAGGCGAACCGGATGAGCATCAGCGTCAGCTCAGACACCGCCGCCTCCCCATCCGGACTCGTCGACGTGGTGCGGCACGAGCCGCACCGTCATCGTGGTGTTGCCGATCTTGACTATCGTGCCGTCCTCGACGGCGGCCTGCGTCACCTTGCTTCCGTTGACCAGCATGCCGTTGGTCGAGCCGAGGTCGACGACGCTGACCTCCGACCCGCCGGGCCCCTCGTGCACCCGGATCTCCAGGTGGCGTCGCGAGACGCCCGGGTCGTTGATCCGCAGGTCCGCCTCGGTGCCCCGCCCGATCACGATGCCGGGTGGCTCCAGGGGATGCCGCATGCCGTTGACCTCGAGGATCACCTGTGCGCGTCGTACGGCGGTGTCGGTGACGGAGCTGCCGGTGGCCGGGGTGACCGACGCCGACGCCGAGGAGCGGACCCGGAACCGGCCGGTGGAGAGGTCCTCGCGCTGGGCGAAGTCGATGCTGACCGGACCGGTGAAGACGTAGGATTGCTGGTCGGCATGCTCGTGAAGCATGTCGGTGAGCTCCTGGGTCAGGGTCGAGGAGTACGGCGCCAGCCGCTCGTGGTCCTGTGGGGAGAGCTCGACGTGGAACTGGTTGGGCACCAGGCGACGGTTGCGGGACAGGATCTGGGCGGAGTTGTCGACCTCGCGCTGCAGCGCCGCGGCCACCTCGACCGGTTGCACGGCGCTGCGGAAGAGCTTGGCGAACACCGTGGAGACGGACTGCTCGAGGCGGTTCTCGAGCCGCTGGAGGAACCCCATGCCGCTCCTTCCGCGTCCTGGTCGAAGTCACTCGGGCCGATGTCACTCGGTTGTCACTCGGTTGTCACTCGGTCTGTCTGCCGTCGTCCGCATCGTAACGGGCGGTGCCGCCTGCCTCTGTCCTCGACCTCGCGGGCGCCCGTCACCCGTTTGGGAGCCGTCTCGGGGGTGGGATACCCTGAGCGGGCTTCAGGCGCGAGTGGCGGAATAGGCAGACGCGCACGGTTCAGGTCCGTGTGCCCGAAAGGGCGTGGGGGTTCAACTCCCCCCTCGCGCACGTGAGCCCCAGGTCTGTGACCTGGGGCTTTGTGTTTGGTGGAGGTTTGCGCCCGGCCCATGTGCCGAAATATGTGCTAAGCCCCTGGCGGCGTCTCGCCCAGATGCGCTGCGAAGCGGTCGATCGCGCTCTTCTGCATCGTCGGGGTGACGTGGCTGTAGATGTTCATGGTCGTGGTGATCGTGGAGTGCCCGAGGCGCTCTTGGACGACCTTCGGATGTTCGCCCAGCTCGAGGAGCAGGGTGGCGTGGGTGTGCCGCAATCCTTTGAGCGTTACGCGAGGCAGGCCCTCGATCGTGGCGCACGCCCAGTCCAGTCGCCGCGTCCATCGGCTGGTGATCGCGTCGGGGACACGGACGGCGCCCTGGTCGTCGCCGAAGACGTACGCATCGGCGCGAGCAAGGTCGAGGGAGACCGCGCCGCGGTCTGCCCTATGGGCCTTGAGCACCTTGAGCGTCTCGGTGTCGATGTCGATGACGCGGGCGCTCCCCGTCTTGGTGACTTTGGTTGTGTGCGGTGAGGTGATGTCGACGGCGCGACGCAGGCTGATCCTGCCGGTGCTGAAGCTGATGTCCGACCAGCGCAGTGCCAGCGCCTCGGAGCGGCGCATGCCGGTGTAGGCGATGGTGCGCCACAGCGGAAAGAGCTCGTCGTTCAGCTCGTCGCGGTTCCAGGTGAGGAAGGCGTGCAACTGGCGGCCGGTCCAGGTGATGATCTCCGGCTTCTGTGCCCGGATCTGGCTGGACGTGGGTGGGTTGACGGTGCGCTTCTTCTTGGCGGGATTGAGCAGGATCAGCCCGTCGTCGACTGCGGCGTCGAGCATGGCTGCGAGAAGCACGTGGACCTTGGAGACGGTGTTGGCCGACAGCGGCTTGCCGAGCCCGGGCTTGTCCTTACGTCCGGAGGTTTCCAGTTCCCGGTAGTGGGCAGCGATCCGCGTGGCGGTGAGCTTGTCGAGGCGAACGGCGCTGAGGTACGGCGTGACGTGGTTACGCAGGATCTTCTTGTAACCGTCGATGGTCGAGTTCTGCAGCCGCAGCGTCGTGACCCAGTGGTCGGCGTACTCGCCGATGGTCGGCGTCTTGGTCTGGAAACGGGCGTGGGATCGCTTCTTCTTGAGCGCCTCGTCGAGCGCGCGCTGTGCTTCGTCGAGACTCTTGAACCCGCCACGGGTCAGGCGGGTGTCGCCAAGCTCGGGCCGCTCGGGGTCCATGGGGACGTAGATCTGGAACTTCCATCGCCGGCCGCCTTCGGTGGCGTACGACGTGAGCGACCCAGCGTGCCGGGACCGCGAGCGACGGGCCAGATTCTGCTTCTCGGTCATGTCAGGTCCATCCGTCGGCAGCTGCGTCGCGCGGCGCGGGCAGCGCGTCCGGGTCGAGAGCGAGCAGCCGCAGGCGCGCCTCATCGCGCCGTGCGCCAGCGGCTGTGAGTCGTTGCTCGTAAGTGGCGCGGTGCATCGTGTTGCCCTCGCGACCGTCGGCGTACTGGGCCATCAGGCCGTCGTAGTAGCGCACCTGGCTGACCGCGTTGAAGTACTCGTCCTTCCAGTAGCGAGCGAGGTCCTCCGTGGTGAGCTTTGCCTGGCCCCTGACCCACCCACGGATCTCTTCCGCGTTGAACTGGCTTTCTGGCACACCGGTCGACGGCTTGGCACCTGTGGGCGGGGTGAGCAGGGCGGCCGGCGTGGTTTGCAGGATGTAGGCGAAGACGGTCAGGTCGTCGACGTCCACGCGCCGGTCGCCGTTCTCGATCTTGCTCAGCGCCGAGGCTGACATCGCCCGGCCGGTGTCCCTGACCCGGTCGGCGAACGTGCGCAGGTCCATCCCGATCGCTTGTCGTGCGGTGCGCAGGTTTGCCGCTACGTGCTCGTTCGTGTTCCCGGGCGGATTCCCTCGCTGCCTTTGCTCCATAAAAGAAACATACAGCGCTGCACTTGATACAGCAAGCGCGCGCCTGTAGCATCGAGGATCTCCATCCGCGGGAGAGACGGGAGACGCGACATGAGGACGGCGACGGTAACGATCGACACGCTGCGAGGTTCGCGGAGTCTTGTCATCACCCGCACGGAGGCAGCAGCCGCCCTCGGGGTGGACCCGAGGACGGTGACGGCGGGCGTCGAGAACGGCACCATCCCCTCGGTCAGGCTTGGGAGGCGCTTGGTCATCCCACGCGAGAAGTTCCTCAGGCTCTTCGACCCCGACGACTGATACGTAGTCCCGGCTTGTCAAGGGCATGGTGAGGTGCCGCCAGTCGTGTTGGCTGGCGGCACCTCTCTTGGTTCCCGGGACTGCACGCCGACGTGCTGCTGATGTTGGCCGACACGCCGGCCGTGACGGCCGACTTCGGCGCCCACGAGCAGTGGCCGCTCGGAGTCGTCATCGCCCGCGACGCGATCCCCGGGACTGTCCCTCCGGTTGATGTGCCTGAGGTGAGCGCCGCGCGCCAGTGGGGATTGCCACAGGCCGCGGCGCAGCCATCGGCGCCCTCGAAGACGCAACCGCTATAGCGACGTGGTGTGCCGCCACCGGAACGGAGCCGGAGCCGAGCCGTGGGCCAGTGTCACCGCCGCGTGGGCCCGCCGGTCCTCAGCTGTCCGACGACCTCGGTAGCCGCATGGTGAAGGTGGTTCCTTCACCTTGGCTGCTGCGCACGGTCAAGGTGCCGCCGTGGGAGTTGACGATGCTGTGCGCGATCGCAAGCCCGAGGCCGCTGCTGCCGTGGGCCCGTGACCGCGACGTGTCCCCGCGGGTGAACCGGTCGAACAGTCTCGGCTGCAGCTCCTCGGGGATGCCCGGCCCGTCATCGACGACGGACACGTCGACGCTCAGCGCGGCGACCCGGATCCTGATCGTGACCGTGGTGCCCGGCGGCGTGTGGGTCTTTGCGTTCGCCAGCAGGTTCGCCAGGACCTGGTGTAGACGCTCCGGGTCACCGGTGACCTTGACGACCTCCTCGGGGAGGTCGAGCTTCCAGCGGTGGTCAGGCGCCGCTGCCCGGGCGTCGTTGACCGCCTCGAGGACCAGCCGGGTCAGGTCGAGGGACGTGCGCGCCAAGGGCCGGCCCGCGTCCAGCCGAGCTAGCAGCAACAGGTCGGCGACCAGGTTGGACATCCGGCCGGTCGCCGCGGTGACCCGGTCCAGTGCGTTCACGGTCGACGCAGGCAGCAGCTCGGCGTCGGTGGTGGAGGCGTACTCGACGTGCGCCTGGATCGTCGACAACGGCGTGCGCAGCTCATGACTCGCGTCCGCGACAAACCGTCGCAGCCGCGCCTCGGTGACGTCTCGGGCATTGAGGGCCTGCTGGATGCGGTCGAGCATCCGGTGGAAGGCGACGTTGAGCTGGTCGACCTCGCTGCCGGCCTCGCTGTCCGGGCGGACCGTCGGCAAGGACGACTCCGGATCGGTGAGCGCCTGTTCGGAAAACTCGAGCGCAGTGCTGGTCAGCTGGTGAAGCGGGCGCAGGTTGCGGCGTACGACGAGGGCGGTGGCGAAGCCGCCGGCCAGCAGCAGGAAGGCGAACAGGGCGGCATCGACGGCGAAGAGCTCGGCGAGGGTCTGGTTGATCGGGTGCAGCGGCAGCCCTGTGACCTGGATGTCGCCGTCCTTGCCGCGCACCGCCCGCAGTCGGTAGTCGCCGAGCCTGCCCATGTCGATGCTCTTCGGAGCCTCGCCGGGTCTGATCGAGCCGACCAAGAACCTGTCGTAGGCGTCGAGCGTGATCTTCCGGTTGGTTCCCTCCTCGGTCACCACGGCCGCCTCGGTGATCCTGCCGGCGACCAGCCGGATGCCGAGCGTGCCGACGGACTGCCCCGGGATCGAGTCGTCCCTGTCCGCGGACGGTTCGGTCTCGGCGGCCTCGTGCTCGAGGCTGGCCGAGTAGCGCCCGCCGGCCGCCTCGAGCTGCGCGTCTAGTTGGTTGAGCAGGACAGTGCGCAGGACGAGCTCGCTCGTGACGCCGAGGACGGCGCAGGCCACGAGGAGCACGACGACCATGCCGACCGTCAGCCGGCCGAGCAGGGTGCGCGCATGCCACCAGCGGCGCGACGGCCTGCTCGGCCGGGCGCGCTCGCTCAAGAGGGCGTCCGCAGGACGTAGCCGGCGCCACGGACGGTGTGGATGAGCGGCTCCCGTCCGGCGTCGACCTTCTTGCGCAGATAGCTGATGTAGAGCTCGACGATGTGTGCCTGGCCGCCGAAGTCGTAGTTCCACACCCGGTCGAGGATCTGCGACTTGGACAGCACCCGGCGCGGGTTGCGCATGAGGAACCGGAGCAGCTCGAACTCGGTGGCGGTCAGCTCGATCCGCTCGCCGTCGCGGAACACCTCGTGCGCGTCCTCGTCGAGCGTCAGCCCGGCGAAGCTCAGCGTGGCGCGCCCGTCGATCGCGGCGGTCGTCGTACGCCGCAGCAGGCCGCGCACCCGGGCGAGGACCTCCTCGAGGCTGAACGGCTTGGTCACGTAGTCGTCACCGCCGGCCGTGATCCCGGCGACCCGGTCCTCGACGGTGTCGCGCGCCGTCAAGAAGAGCACCAGGACGGCGGGGTCGACGGCCCGGACGCGAGCAAGGACGTCCAGCCCGCTCAGGTCGGGAAGCATCATGTCGAGCACGATCGCGTCCGGCATGAAATCGCGCGCCTCGCTGATCGCCGCCGTCCCGTCGTACGCCGTACGGGTCAGCCAGCCCTCACGCTGCAAGACGCTGGCCAGGACGTCGGCCAGGCTCTGCTCGTCGTCCACCACGAGAACACGCGGGGGGGTGCCGTCGGCACGCTGCAACGTGGGCGGCCGCGCGGTTGCGTCCGGCGGCGGGGTCTCGCTCATGCGCCCAGCATGCCCGGTCTTCTCCGCCCGGGCGGCGCAACGAACCTCAGGGCGTCCTCTGAGCCAGCTCTGTGGTCACGAGCCCTGCGACGTCGCCGTGGGCTGGGCGGTCGCGGGCGAGACCGGCGTCGGCCGCGCGGAGGGCTTCGGCCGGGGGGCCGGCGTGGGCGTCGGCCGGGGAGTCGTCCGGACGGTCGGCGCGGTGGACCTGGACGCGGCCGGTGCGGCCGGCGTGCTCGCCCCTCGTGGGGCGGGAGCAGCCGTGTGCGCGGCAGCCGCCACGACCGGCGGCGCGGTGCTGGGCGGCGTCGTTGGCGTGGCGGCGGCCGTTCGGACGCCCACCGCCGGGCGAGATCGCCGGCGATGGTGCGCCCGGGAGCGGGTCCCGCGGGCGACCGCCTTCGCCCCCGTTGTCGTGGTCACCGGCGTGCTCTTGGCCGCGCTCGCGGGCATCGCGGGCACGGTGGTCGCGGCAGCGTGCGCGATGGCGAGGCCCATCGAGACGACAACAGCGCCGGCACCGCCGGCCACGGTGACGACCCTGGTGAACCGGGCCACCCCGGCGGCACCGCGGCGGCGCACGTCGAGCACAGAGCGGTCACGTCGCATGACGCCACCCAATCAGGGGTCTCCGGCGCTCGGCCCCCGGAACGGGGCTCGGGCACCTCAGAATCTCCTCTCAATCGGTCGCGGCACGGCCGGCGTGCTGAGGGAAATCAGAGGTCAAGTCGAGGGTCTACACAGACAACCGGAGCACTGTGAGGTGTGGACGATTCCGCCCACGAAGACCGAGTGCAGCAAGGAGACAGACGTGCCGACCCCCGACAGACGAACGGCTCGCGACCGGATCCAGCTCACCACCGCCGGCTTCGCCCTCGGCGGCGCTGTGGTCGTCGCCGGTGTCACCGGTGGCCTCGCCGCGCAGGCGGCCGCAGCCAGCACGACCCGACCCGCCACGGCTGCGCGACCGTCGACCGACGACACCCCGAAGCCGCCCGCGCGCAACACCCACTCGACCCGCTCCACCCGCTCGCGCGCGGCGCGGACGCGAGTCCGTCCGGCCCCTCGCACGAGCGCGCCGGCGCACACCGCGGCGCCCGCTCCTGCCCCCGCCCCGAGCGGCACGAGCAGTGGGCTCAGCAGAGGCTCCGGCACGAGCCAGGCCCAGTCGAGCGGATCATGACCGCCCTCGCCACGGTCGTCGACACGACCACGGCGGAGTGGGACCTCTGGACCACGACCGCGCGGCTGGTCGTGACCGACGCCCGCCAGCTGGTCGCCGCGCGACATCTGGTGACCGACTACCTCGCCGAGGTGGAGCGCGCGGCGAGTCGGTTCCGTGCCGACTCCGAGGTCAGCCTGATCGCCCGGTCGTCGGCAGAGATGCACACCGTCAGCCCGGTCCTGCGCGATCTGCTCGAGGCGGCCCTGCTCGCGGCGGCGCAGACCGACGGAGGGGTAGACCCCACCCTCGGCACTGTGCTCACGCACCTGGGTTGCGGCACGGGCGGCCCCGGGTCGACCGCTGCTGCCCGCGACCGGCCGGACGCGTTCCGGATCACCGCTCACCGGAGGGTGACCTGGCGTGACGTCTCGCTCGACGGCCGCCGGCTGCGGCTGCCTCCCGGAACGCTCCTCGACCTCGGCGCCACCGCCAAGGCCCGTGCGGCTGACCGGTGTGCCGAGCGGGTCGCCAGCCAGCTCGGCTGCGGCGTGCTCGTCAGCCTCGGCGGCGACCTCCGCGTCGCGGGAACCGAGCCGGCGGCCGGCTGGAACGTGCTGGTCCAGGACGGCGACGACGAGCCCGTCAGCCAGGTCCGGCTCACGGGCGCCCAGGCGATCGCTACCTCCTCGACGCTGCACCGCGCCTGGCACCACAACGGCCGACGGATGCATCACCTGATCGACCCGGCCACGCTGGCCCCCGCGCCGGCCGTGTGGCGCACGGTCAGCGTCGCGGCCGACACGTGCCTGCGCGCCAACACCCTCACGACCCACGCGGTGGTGCTCGGAGGCGAGGCCGTCTCGATGCTGGAGGACGTGGGCGCCGTCGCGCGACTCGTCCGGTCCTCCGGAGAGGTCGTCCACGTCGGCGGGTGGCCGGCATGACCAGCGCACTCTGGTACGCCGGGCGCGGCTTCGGCGTCAGCGCCCTGTGCCTGCTGACCCTGGTGATGGTGCTCGGCATCTGCACCCGCTCCGGACAGCCCCTGCCCGGCCTGCCCCGGTTCGCGGTCGCCGCGGTCCACCGGACGACCAGCCTGACCGCGGTGCTCTTCGTCGCGCTCCACGTGGTCACCTTGATGCTCGACCCGTACGCGCAGCTCCGCCTTCTCGACGCCGTGATCCCCTTCGGGGGCGCCTACCGGCCGTTCTGGCAGGGGTTGGGCACCGTCGCAATCGACCTGATCGTGCTGCTCGTGGTCTCCAGCCTGCTGCGCCAGCACATCGGGCTGCGGGCCTGGCGAGCGCTGCACTGGGCCGCCTACCTCTGCTGGCCGACGGCAATGCTCCATGCCCTCGGCAACGGCACCGACGGCCGGAGCACGTGGATGCTCGCCGTCCTCGCGGTCTGCCTCCTCGCCGTCGGCGTGGCGACCCTGTGGCGGCTGCTCGGGCGCTCCTTCGCACCCGAGGAACAACCGTTCCCCGTCCCCCCGCCCCGCGACCTGGCAGGACTGTCATGACTGGTCTCATCACTCCCGTCCGCGGACTCCTGGGAGCGCGTGCGCGCACCTACCGTGAACATCTCGACACCGTCGGTCCGCTGCCGGCGGTGGGCGCGGAGCAGCTGGTTCAGCTGGTCGCGGCCGCAGGCCTGACCGGTCGCGGCGGCGCCGGCTTCCCAAGTGCGCGCAAGCTCGCTGCAGTCGGATCCCGACGGTCTCCTGTGGTGGTGGCCAACGGAGCCGAGGGTGAGCCGGCGAGCAGCAAGGACCGCGCGCTGCTGATCCACACCCCCCATCTCGTCCTCGACGGCCTGGTCCTGGCGGCCCGGGCGGTCGGGTGTCGCACCGCGTACGTCTACGCCCCCGAGTCGGTGCTCGACAGCTCGATCAGACCGGCCCTGACGCAGCGTCGGGACCGGCTCACGATCACACCGGTGCCCTCGGCCGACACCTTCATCTCCGGTCAGGAGACGGCCGTCGTGGCAGCGGTCCAGGGGCTGCGACCGGTGCCGACCAGCACCCCGCCCCCGATCTACGTCAAGGGCGTCAAGGGCCGAGCCACCCTCGTGCACAACGTCGAGACCCTGGCCCAGGTCGCGCTGATCGCGCGCTACGGCGCCACCTGGTTCCGGGAGCGCGGCACCGACGACGACCCCGGGACGCGACTGTTGACCCTCTCCGGCGCGGTCGCGCGCCCGAACGTCTACGAGGTCGCCGGCGGGACCACGCTGGGCGAGGCGATCAGCGCGGCGGGGGGCGCCCTCGAACCGATCCAGGCGGTGCTCGTGGGTGGATACCACGGCGGCTGGGTGCCGTGGACCGCCCACGCGGCGCAGTGCCCGCTGACGCGGACCGGGCTGTCGGCGTACGAGGCGCACCCGGGCGCCGGCATCCTCGTGGCCCTCCCCGCCCGGCGGTGCGGGCTGAAGGCGGCCGCCGGCCTCGCGACGTACCTCGCCGGCCAGAACGCCGGCCAGTGCGGGCCCTGCCGCAACGGGCTTCCCGCCCTGGCCGGCCACCTGCAGGACCTGGTCCAGCGCAGGAGTCCTGCCCACAACCACGAGGAGATCCTCCGGCTGGTCGGGACGGTCGACGGGCGCGGCGCCTGCCACCACCCCACCGGAACCACCCGGATGATCCGTACCGCGCTGCGGACCTTCCGCAACGAGGTCGAGCTCCACGTCGCCGGTGCGTGCACCGAGCTCCAGGGCAGCAGGAAGGGCGCGTGATGGGTACGACGCTGCTGATCGACTGGACGCGCTGCGAAGGCAGGGGTCTGTGCGCCGAGCTGCTTCCGGAGGTGCTGACCACCGACGACTGGGGCTATCCGCTCTCGATCCGAGAGGACCGCTCGCTGGAGGTGCCGCCGCGCGCGCGCCGCTACGCCGAGGAGGCCATCAGGGAGTGCCCGCGGCTCGCGCTGCGCCTCCTGGACTCCTGAGCCGCCGACGCGTCGGCCCGACGAGCCGTGGCCTGGCGCCGCCGGGCCCGCTCTGAGCCGCGTCAGAAGAAGTTCACAGATTCATCGCGCACGCTGGACCCATGCCGTACGACTCGCTCCCCGCACCTCTCGCGTCTGCCGTCGCAGAAGCCGTCGGCCACCACCGACGGCGAGACGTGGTCCTCCCGTCCACGGGCGGGCCGGCCGGCAACGCCGTCCTCACCGCCTGGACCGGCCTGGTCCTGCTGGTGCTCGCGGTCGGTGAGCTACTCACCCTGATCGACGTGCGCGGCCTGATCTCGTGGCACGTCGCGTTGGGAGCTCTCCTCATCCCACCCGCGTTGCTGAAGACCGCCACGACGGGGTGGCGGATGACCCGGTACTACCTGGGCGCGGTGCCCTACCGGCAGGCCGGCCCGCCGCCCCTCCTGCTGCGCCTCCTCGGTCCCCTTGTCGTGCTGTCGACGCTCGGGCTCCTCGGCACAGGAGTCCTGCTGGTTCTCAAGGGGGACCAGGCCAGCCACACGCAACTGTTCGCCGTCGTGGGCCACCGGGCCGACTGGGTCACCCTCCACCAGGGCGCGTTCATCGTCTGGGCGGTGGCGACCGCCCTGCACCTGCTCGGCCGGATCGTCCCGGCGCTGCGGATCGTCACCCACCACGGGGCCGGGCGGGTGCCCGGCCGGGTCGTCCGGGTCGCCACGATGGTGGTCGTCCTCGCGGCTGCCGCCGCCCTGGCCGTGCTGCTGGTCCACGCCGACGGCAACTGGGCCCGCCAGCCGTTCTTTCACCGCTTCCGGCCTGGAACGTGACCTCCGGGCCATGCCGTCGGCGGTCCGTACAGAGTTCTTCCAGAGCACTCGGCTGTGGTCCCTCATGTATGCGCAGACGGACCACTAGGGCGGCGGGATAGCGGGAATTGAGGGTGAGCTGTCTTGACAGTGGTATGAGGTCTGCGTTCCTTGCCGGGGTGAGTGAAGGATGGCTCAGGATCGGCCCGGTAGCAGGTCGGCGAGGAGGGCTCGCACCCGTCCCTCGATCTCGTCGCGGATGGTCCGGACGGCTTCGATTCCTTGTCCGGCCGGATCGTCGAGCTTCCAGTCCTCGTACCGCTTGCCGGGGTAGAACGGGCAGGCGTCGCCGCAGCCCATGGTGATGACCGCATCGGAGGCCTGGACTGCCTCGGTGGTGAGGACCTTCGGTCGGGCGGAGGTGATGTCGATGCCGACCTCGCGCATCGCCTCGATCGCGACCGGGTTGATCTGGTCGGCGGGCTCGGAGCCGGCCGAGAGAATCTCGACGTGGTCTCCGGCGAGGTGTTCGAGCCACCCTGCGGCCATCTGGGAGCGCCCGGCGTTGTGCACGCAGACGAACAGAACCGTGGGCTTGTCCGATGGAGCGGCGGGATCGCTCGTCATGAAACCTCCTGACGCGTGGAGCTTGGGTAGAAGCGGCGCCTCGCCCATAGGGCGACGTAGACCAGCGCCACCAGGGCGGGGACCTCGATGAGCGGGCCCACGACTCCGGCGAGGGCTTGACCGCTGGTGACGCCGAAGACGCCGATGGCCACGGCGATGGCAAGCTCGAAGTTGTTGCCGGCGGCGGTGAACGCCAGGGTGGTGGCACGTTCGTAGGTCATCTTGAGCGCCCAGCCGAGCGCGAACGATCCGGCCCACATCAATGCGAAGTAGGCCAGCAGGGGCAGCGCGATACGGGCCACGTCGAGCGGTCGGCTGGTGATGGTGTCGCCCTGCAGGGCGAACAGGATGACGATGGTGAACAGCAGTCCGTAGAGGGCGGTGGGTCCGATGCGGGGCAGGAACCGGGTCTCGTACCACTCGCGGCCCTTGGCGCGCTCGCCCAGCGTGCGGGTGAAGAATCCGGCGAGCAGCGGGATGCCCAGGAAGATCAGCACGGAGATAGCGATGTCCCACACCGACACGTCGAGGCCGGTGGCGGTGCCGTCACCGAGGCCGAGCCAGCCGGGGAGGAGCTCGAGGTAGAAGTAGCCCAGGCCAGCGAAGGCGAGGATCTGGAACACCGAGTTGATCGCCACCAGGATCGCGGCGGCCTCGCGGTCGCCGCAGGCTAGGTCGTTCCAGATCAGCACCATGGCGATGCAACGGGCGAGGCCGACGATGATCAGGCCGGTGCGGTAGGCCGGCAGGTCGGGCAGCAACAGCCAGGCGAGGGTGAACATGACGGCTGGGCCGAGGATCCAGTTCAAGACGATGGAGGAGACCAGCAGCCGCTTGTCGGCGGTGACGTGGCCGAGCTCGTCGTACCGCACCTTGGCCAGCACCGGGTACATCATCACGAGCAGCCCGATCGCGATCGGCAGGGAGATCGAGCCGATCTCGACCTTGGACAAGGCGGTGTCCAGGCCGGGGACCATCCTGCCGAGGACCAGTCCGAGGGCCATGGCTGCGCCGATCCAGACGGGTAGGAACCGGTCGAGGGTGGACAGTCGATTCAGGACCGCGGCATCCTCGGCAACGTCGGTGCGCGGCACCTCGTGGACGGTGTCGCTCATCAGCAGGCACCCGCCGGGGCGACCGCGCCGACGGTGGCGAACAGGCCCATCATCGCCTGCATCGCCTCCGGCTTGGCCTGGTAGTAGACCCAGGTGCCGCGCTTCTCCCGATCCAGCAGACCCGCCTCGTGCAGCACCTTGAGGTGGTGGCTGATGGTCGGCTGGGACAGGTCGAAGGCCGGGGTCAGGTCGCACACACAGGCCTCCCCGCCCTCGTGGGAGAGCACCATCGACATCAGCCGCAGCCGGACCGGGTCGGCGATTGCCTTGAGCAGCGGCGCGACGGTCTCTGCCTGCTCGGCGCTCATCGGCTCCCGGGAGAGCGGCGTGCAGCACGCGAGCGCGTCGCCGGGACTGAGGACTGAGAGATCCACACGAGATTTAGACACACATCTATGTTGACAGCCATCAATGCGACTGGCAACCTAGGACATAGATAGACGTCGATCTATCAGGGCGGACTATCACCCCCTCACTGGAAGGAAGCACTCCATGTCCCGCGTTCAACTCGCTCTTCGCGTCGCCGACCTCGAAGCCTCCGTCGCGTTCTACTCCAAGCTGTTCGACACCGCTCCGGCCAAGCGCCGGCCCGGCTACGCCAACTTCGCCATCACCGAGCCGCCGCTGAAGCTGGTCCTCCTCGAGGGCCAGCCCGGCGAAGAGACCCGGATGGACCACCTCGGCGTCGAGGTGGAGCACACCGACCTCGTCACGGCCGCGACCAGCCGGCTCGCCGAGGCCGGGCTCGCCACCGAGGTCGAGGACAACACCACCTGTTGCTACGCCGTGCAGGACAAGGTCTGGGTGACCGGCCCTGGCAACGAGCCGTGGGAGGTCTACACCGTCACGGGCGACGCTCGCCCCGACCTCGAAGGCAAGACCGACCTTGCCCTGTCCGAGGTCGCCGGCGACGGCGCCTGCTGCAACACCAACCAGACCGACACTACCGACACGACGGACGCGGCTGCTGACAAGCAGCCCGCCTGCTGCTGAAAGGACGCCACGCCGATGGACCCCATCATCTCCACCGCGATCGCACACCGATGGACCCCATCATCTCCACCGCGATCGCACATGTCCGCATCGCCGACCTGCACCGGGACGCCGCCCGCCGCCGCCTCGCTCGCCGGGCTTCTGGTCAGCGCCCGCGTCGCATCACGACCGGCATCGTGTCGCTGCGCACCAACCTCGGCCGGTGGCTCGCTTCGCACGGACGGGCCGTTCAGGCGTACTCCCAGCCCGAACCGGCCTGCTGCCCGGCCTGAGTCGCACGTGGTACCGCTGACAGCTGCCGGCACCGGCTCAATCGACCGGTGCCGGTGGCTGCGAGCCACGGGGCTGTCACCGACTGATGCGGATTCGCCTTGGCGGAATGCCCCCGCGCTCGGACGAAAACCCGTCCGCATTGGCGCGGCGGTTCTCGGGAGCCCCTGTCCTGGATCACATGGTGCGGCCGAGATCCGGGTCTGATTGGTTGATCCGCCGCCATTCCGTTGACGTGCCCGTTGTCGCGCTGCGGGCGGGGACTACGCTTTCGGCCTCAGCCTGGAGCGCCATGACCTGCCTCGCTTCAATGAGCCGCACAGCTCGTTCGATCGGGAGAGACTCGATGTGGGCGAGGTCGTTGCGTGCCGCGTCGGCATACTCCTGCCACCGTTGCGCGCGACCCGCGGCGCCGTACGCTCCACTTGACGTTCGGAGGGAGGCGGCATCGCGTCGACCGTAGATGCTGAGGGCTAGCTCGTCGGTTTCCCTGCGGTGCCGCCAGCGGATCCGCAGGAGTGCTTCACCCGCTCGTGCGACCTGTTGGCGAGCGTGGACGACCAACGGCTCGGCCTCGGCGCGCTTGTGCGCAACCCAGGCGGCCCACGTCTCCAGCCCGTCCCGGGTCGTGGCAGCCCACCTGCCGGTGGCGGGCACGCTGCCCCATCGGCCCACTGCCGCAGCACGGGCTTGGTCGGTCTCCGCTTGTACCGAAGCCAGCCTCCGCTGGGCGCCGCGCCGGCCCAGTCGGCCCGTCGAGTGCGCTGCGTCGCGTGCGGCGTTCTGTTGACTGTGCGCGGAGAGGTAGACCTGCCCGTCGGCGGCGGCATCGTCGAGCAATGGCCGTACGGCGTCGTCGAAGGCGGACGTCAATTGGGCTTCGGCTTTGGCGAGCGCCGCGTGGGCGGCTGCTTCCTCGCGCGCCTGGGTCTGCGAATGGGCGGCCACCAGACTGGCGGCACGGCCCCACCGCGCCGCCTCCCGGTCGGCATGGGCGATGACCTCGGCCAGCCGAGCCCGTTCTTCATTGACGACCTTCACCGGCCCCTCACGAGTCAGCCCGATCACGGCGGCCTGGGCATCCGAGGTTGCTGCGATGAGGCCGCGGTCGGCGCGGTCGCGCTGCAGGGCTTCGACGAACTGTTGGCGTGCCTCGGCGGGGTTCTCGGCGACGATGTGGAGCACGTTTGAGTCGCGGCCGCGGGTCATGCCGACATACACGCCTGCTGCGGCGAGTGAGCCTGACAGCAGCGTGTGAGCGGCCGTTGTGGTGACGCCCTGGACGCCGTACCCGGTGGCGGCGTAGGCGAGATGGGCGTGCTCGGCGACGTACGACGGCGGCAGGGCTACCGAGCGGCGGTGGTTGCGGGCAGTGCCGGCGTCAATGACTGACAAAGTGCCGTCGCTGCCGACGTGCTGGACAGTCCAGACCTGCCGGTTGGCGACGCCGAGGCTGCTGTCGTTCCTGCGAGTGGCGATGACGTCTCCGACGCCGACGGAAAGGCCGTCGCGGCCTGTGACGGTGGTCGTGTCGTCGACTTCATCCGCTGCAACGCGCTGGTTGCGGACGCGCTCGTTGAGGTCTCGGGCCTCGTCGTTCGTCGCAACCGTCGCGGCCACCGTCGTTCCAGCCTTGATCGCCGCCGTGGTTGCGTTGGCGATCTGTTCGTGCGCGCTGTCTTCGGTCGCGTGGAGCTGGACGAGACCGAGACCGTGGAGTCGATCGAACAGGCTGGCCGGGTTGTGGCCTTCGCGCAACTTGAGAGTGAGGTCGGCGTAGCCAGGATCGGTGAATCGGTGCACGGTGTCGAGATCGTGGACCGTGCCGCCACTCCCGGTGACCAACGCCGCGGCGATGTCGAGCACGCCACCGCGACCCACGGCAGGGAGTTGGGCGCGGTCGCCGACCAGTGCGACGGTGGCGTCTGCTTCCGCTGCCAGCGTGAGGAGGGCGACGGCGCTGTCCTGATCGAGCATCCCGGCTTCGTCCACCACGATCCGCTCAGCACAGTTGAGCCGTGCCCAGGTCGGAGGGCCGTCGTAGGTGCCGGCCGCGTCGGGGTCGCGGTCGCCGGTTTGGAGGCGGATCCACACGCCGTCGTTGTTCCATCGCCACCCGTGGGCGTGAAGCAGCTTCGCCACCGACTCGGCGGGCACGCCAAGCTCGCGGGCGGCAACGTCGGCGGCCTTCTTCGTCGGCGTCACAACCCTGGTCGTGCGTGCCTCAGCGGCTGCGGCGGTGATGGCGGCGCCGAGCATCGTGGTCTTGCCTGCGCCAGCGGCTCCCTCGACGACAACCATCGGGTCGGTGGAAGCGATGGCTGCGGCGGCCGACGCCTGTGCCTCGTCGAGTCCGTGGTCTTTGGCAAGGGCGGCCACGTCCGGCTGGACCGCGTGCCGGTTGGCCGCGGTGCTGGTGGTGAGCAGATCACGCAGCCTCGTTTCAGCAGCGACGACCTGGAGGCTGGTCAGGTTCGCGACGTGCCCGGGTTGGACTGTCCCGGGCGGCAGCACGGAGAGGCAGTCGTCTACGGCGAGGCCGGTGGCCAGGTCGACAAGTTCGCGCAACTCGACCGGCACGCCGCGGACGCCGTACTGGGTCACGACCCGAGTCACGTGCTCCTGCACCGTGTGGCGCGTCCAGGTCGACGCCGCTGCGGCACACCGGTCGAGCGCCCGGGACGCGATCGCCTGGATCTCCACATCGTCCAGCGAGATCGGCACGCGCACTGGCAGCCGCCCCTGGACGAAGTGGTCGGGGTCGTATCCAGCCGCGGCGAGCTCGCTCCGCCAACCCTCTTCGTGGGCGAGCGTCGTTGGCCGCTTCTGTGGTCGGTCCTTGGCCCACGCCGTTGCGATCATCCGGGCATGGACGACGGGACCGGGCTCTTCGCCGGGGTGTGCCTCGTCCCACGTTGCTTCCAGCTCGGCGAGGTTCGCCTCGACCTGGGCGCCGCGCTTGGA
This sequence comes from Nocardioidaceae bacterium, assembly GCA_025934895.1. GTDB lineage: Bacteria > Actinomycetota > Actinomycetes > Propionibacteriales > Nocardioidaceae > Nocardioides_B. The sequence goes on from JAICWH010000004.1 coordinate 35,118, forward strand.
CATCAGCGCGTTGAAGGGCTCGAGTTCGGTCACCTCTCCGGTCACCGGGTCGAGGGTCAAGCCGTGTCGTTCGAGCGTCCTTGCGAGTGCGGGGTGAGCAGCGAGAACCGCGGTCCCCAGCGCTCGGATCGCGCCCTGTTGCTTGAACAGCGCGGCGGTGTCCAGGCCACGCCACTTGCCGGCCGCCCAGACGCGGGTGCCGATCTGGAAGTGCACGTGGCGGTGCGGATCGCCGGCCCTGCTGGTCTTGTGGACCACCACGACCGACTGAAGGCGCTCGACCGGTACCACCTCTTGCCGACCGCGCGGCCCGACCCGCGTGACCGAGTGCAGCGCGAGGAACCGGCGGATCTCGGCGACCGCGTCGGCCTGTGCCGCGTCCAGGGCTTCGGATACGTCGGAGTGCAGCGCGGCGGCGACCGAGAGCGACTTCGGGGTGTTGACGACCATCTCGGCGAAACGCGGTGATCCGTGCTTCGCGGTGCCCTCTTCACCGGGCAGCCGCGGCTTGCCCATCGAGGTGCCGGTCAGTGGGTCGACCCAGTCCACCCACCCGGCGTACGCCTCGGCGTCTAGCTCGGCGGTCGCTACGACCTCGCCGATTCCATCGGTGACGGTGAAGGCGCCCAGCGTCGTGCCGTCCTCCAGGTAGTAGTCGTCAGCGCGCGAGCGATCCGACTCCAGGTACCGGCCCGCCGCGGCACCCGAACCGCGGAAGAGGATCACTCCACCCTTCAAGCGCTGCTCCTCACATGTCTCTAGTGTCGCGCGACTCGTACCTACTACGGTAGCATGCGTCCATTCAAAGGTGGAGTGAAGGCAGAGCCCCGCTGGGGAGGAGAGGCAGGGAGACGCGAGATGGGCGGTAGTGCAGAAGGGCCCTTGGTCGAGAACGAGTGAGGGATTGGAGGGGCGAAGGCGTTGGGGATCTGTGCGGACGGAAGGAGCCGCAGGTCAGGTGTCGGCCTTGAGGTAGAGCTCGACGCGGTCCGTCGTCCAGGTGGGGACGCCGGTGCCGAAGAAGTCGTTGTCCTCGGTCCAGATCGGGCATTCGAAGACGAGCGCTGTCGCGAGGATCGGCCAGTCCTCGGGGTCACGCTGCTCGATGCGAGCTAGAGCCTCGGCCTTTTGGTCGAGGTAGATCTCCTCCGGGACGGGCAGGATCGTCTGGCGTAGTTGGGTGAGGTAGGCGAGCGCTTCATCGATCTCGACAGCACGGTCGAACTTGGTGAGGACCGCTGGGAGGTGTCGCTCCGCGTCCTCGTGCGCGACCTCGGGGACGAAGAACTCCGCCTCGACGGCGTAGGTGGTGATGACGTTCTTGACGCGCTTCCCGAGGACCGCCCGGATCAGGATGTTGGCGTCCAGGACGAGTCGGCGTGCAGCCACTACTCCTTGGCCTTGCGGAGCTGCTTGAAGTCGTCGACCATCTCCTCGACCTCACCTTCGGTGAGCTGGAGTAGGGCGTCGAGCTTCTCACCGGCCGCGCGCAGCGCGGCCGCGTCAGCCGCCCGATCCTGCTTGACCGGGATGAAGTAGCCGACGGTCTGGCCGTGACGAGTCACGGCCACTGGCGCGTCGGAGTCCACGAAGTCCGCCAGGCCGGCGCGGAACTCGCGAATGCCTACCTTCGACGCGGTCATGGCTCCTCCAAGATTTGTGTCAACCGTGTGTACACAGGCTAGCACCTGGGCCGAGCAGCGACGGCACCTCATGTGCTAACTCGTGTGCTACCGGCCCTGTAGGTCCGTGTATCCCAACGATGTCGTTTGCTGCATGGGCACGGCTCTCACGCTCAGTTTGAGCGTGAACCGGGGTCTCGGGGGTCGGAGCCGTCCCGGGGGCATCGTCAGTTCAACTCCCCCCTCGCGCACCATCGAAGCCCCAGGTCTCGACCTGGGGCTTCGTCATGTCCGGGCTCCTGCCCTGGCGTCCTGGGCACAGCCCCCTTGGCAGACGGCGCGAATAGTGATATCTATTTGATATCACTATTCAGAGGAGGCTACGGTGAGCAGCACCGAGCAGCCGATCCCCGGGCCCGACGTGCGCCCAGAGCCTGTCGGACACCAGGGGGCCCGCGTCGACATCACGCAGCGACCTGCCCTCGCGGTCACCGGCTGGGCCGGCATCGTGGTGCTGATCGCGGTCGGTTGGTGGGTCTACTCCGCGGTGAGTGCCTCGTCCGGCTGGACCTGGCTGCCCGTCCTGCTGTTCGTCCTGGTCGTCACGTCGCTCGTGGTGGTGCCGCCCGGACAGAGCTACGTGATCCAGTTCTTCGGCACCTATGTCGGCACCGTCCGCAAACCCGGCTTCTGGTGGGTGCTGCCGCTGTGCGTTCGACGCCGGGTCAGCATCCGGGTCCGCAACTTCGAGACCAACAGGCTGAAGGTCAACGACTCCGACGGGAACCCCGTCGACATCGCCGCGATCGTGGTCTGGCAGGTCGCCGACACCGCTCGGTCGACGTACGCCGTGGACAGCTATGAGAACTTCGTCTCGGTGCAGTCGGAGTCCGCACTGCGCCACGTCGCCAACACACACCCGTACGACAATGCGGAGGAAGCGGGGGCCTCGCTGCGCGGCGCGACCGACGTGGTCGCCGCGGAGCTCGCCCACGAGGTGGCCGAGCGGGTCTCGATCGCCGGGGTGGAGATCGTCGAGGTCCGGATCTCCCACCTCGCCTATGCCCAGGAGATCGCCCAGGCGATGCTGCGCCGCCAGCAGGCCAACGCCGTGGTCGCCGCCCGCAGCCGGATCGTCGAGGGTGCCGTCGGCATGGTCGAGATGGCCCTCAACCGGCTCAGCGAAGGCCACATCGTCGAGCTGGACGAGGAACGCAAGGCGAGCATGGTCAGCAACCTGATGGTCGTTCTGTGCGGTGACCAGCCGCCATCGCCGGTGGTCAACACCGGCTCGCTCTACACCTGACAGGGCCGGCCTTTGACCGAACGACGGCAGATGCTGCTGCGGGTCGATCCGGCGGTCCACGACGCCCTGATCCGCTGGGCCGACGACGAGTTCCGCAGCCTCAACGCCCACGTCGAGATGTTGCTCCGACGCGCCCTCACCGATGCCGGCCGGATGCCGAGCAAGGCCGGCCCGGTCCGCAAGCGTGGCCGGCCACGCACCCGCGACGCCTGATCGGGCCGACAGCCAACCGGCGTGACCCCGGTGAGTCAGCTGCCGAGCAGCCCGAGCCGAGCCTTCAGGGTGAGCACCCGCAGCGCCGACTCCCGCACCCGGGCACGCATGGTGGCGCTGTCTCGGGCGGCGGCCACCAGGCTGGCCGTCATCGCTGGCACGTCACCCGGCTCGACGGTCAGCACCAGGTCACCGCCGGCCGAGACGAACATGCGTGCCCGCTCTCCCGGCGCCCATCGCTGCACCTGCCGCGCGATCCCCAGGTCGTCGGACACGACGACGCCGGGAAAGCCGAGGTCCCTGCGCAGCAGGTGCCGCACCACGGTCGGGGAGAACGACGCCGGGTGCCGCGGATCGAGCCGCGCGTAGTCCGCCGTCGAGGTCATCACCAGGGAACCGCACGCGGCAGCGACGTGTGCGAACACCTCCAGCCCCGGGTCCCCGGGACCGATCACGTGGTCGACCACGCCCGAGGTGCTGTCCGTGTTGCCCCTGACGTGCCCGAGTCCAGGGAAGTGCTTGACGGTCGTCGTCACGCCGGCGGCCGACATGCCGCAGGCGAAGGCGCGCGCATGGGACTCCACGACCGCCGGTGTCGAGCCGAACTCCCGGTCGAAGTGGCCGATCGGGCCGTTCAGGCTCGGGTCCGGCCAGGGGGGTACGACGTCGGCGACCGGGGCGAGGTCCAGGTTGACGCCCGCCGCGTGCAGCTGGCCCCCCCAGCGGCGTGCCCGGGAGCCGAGGTCCGCCGGGGCCCAGCGGCCCTGCGAGAGCGCGTCGGGGATCTGGTCGAAGCCCGGACCGCTCAGCACCTGCACCAGTCCACCTTCCTGGTCGGTCGCCACGAGCAGGGGGACGTGCGACGTCGCCGGTCCCGCCAGCCTGCCCGCGACGTCGCGGACCAGCCCGGCCGTGGCCTGGACACCACGTGCGCTGCGGCCGGTGAGCATGACGTTGCCGACGTGGTGATCGGCCAGCTCTGCGAGCACCGTCCCGGACGTCCCGGTCGCGGGGATGCCGACCATCATCAGCTGGCCGACGATCTGGTCGAGCCCCAGACGCCCCAGGGTCCGAAGCGCGATGTCGTGTGCAGACGGCCGCCCCGAGCTGGGGGGCGCTGATGCCGGCGTCGTCCGGCCGACGGTGGGCCGAGCCGTCGGTGTCGCGACCCGGTGGGGGCGCTGGGTGTGCCCGTTCGAGGGGCCGGCACCTGGTGTCGCCGGCGGCGACGCGTCCCGCGTCGTCGTGGCGGACCGGCTCGCCGAAGGTCGGCTGCCGTCGGCGCGCCGGGGGCTCTCGGTCGCGCTGCAGGCACCCAGCACCAGGACCAGGGTCGCGCATGAGGAGACCCGAGCCATCCGTCGTCTGCGGCCGGTGTCCACGTCCCGATCCTTGCAGAGTCGCGGCGTGACCTGCCGCCACGCCGGCCGTGGGATGCCGGGACCGGCTGGGCGGCGCTGGACCCTCAGAGCACGGTGAAACCGGGCGGCAGCGGTCGCCGGCCGGTCAGAGCCAGGAGTACGGCGACCCCGTCGCCGTGCTCGCGGACCAGCATCGCGGCCAGCTCGAGCGCCGAGCCCAGCGCCTCGGGCGGCGGATCGGTCGACAGCCCCAGCGCAGCGGCGAGGTCGGCCGTGTGCACGACGAGCTCGAAGGTCCGGGTCGGCAGGTAGTCGGCCAGCGTCATGCCTCCGGCGGCGGTCGCGACGAACGCGTTGTCGTCGGCGGCAGCCACCTTCGCCAGCACGCGTTCCGCCAGCGCGGCAAGGAAGGCGGGCGGGTCGGCGCCCATGGCGGCACCTGCCTGACGTCCTCGTTCGGCCACCGCCGGGCCGGTTGCTGCCGCGCGGACGGCGACGTAGTAGGCCACCGAGGAGCCGACCGTCACCTCCCCCGGTTCGGCGTCCAGGTAGGCCTCCACCGTCACCAGGGATCGGCTGGTGTGCCCGACCAGGTCGCGCACCGTCCACTCGCCCAGTCCGGGCTCGGCCCACCGGTCGCCGACCTCGCCGACGGTCGCGCGGAACCAGGCTGCCGCCGCGCCGAACGCGGCTCGTTGATCGACTGCCACCGCCCCAGTCTGCAGGTCGTGCCGCAGCGGTCCGACCGCAGTGGTCCTACTGGTGGCCGGCGATGGCGTGCGGCACGTAGTCCGCGCCGAGCTGCTCGACCTCGTCCGCGGACAGCTCGAGGTCGACGGCGGCCACGGCGTCGGAGAGGTGCTGGGGCTTGGTCACCCCGACGATCGGCGCGGTCACCGCGGGCTGGGCCATCAGCCAGGCGAGCGCGACCTGGGCGCGAGGCACCCCGCGTCGCTCCGCCACGGCGGCGACCCTCTCGACGACGGCCCGGTCCTGGTCGCCGTACAGCCGGGTGCCGAACTCGTCGGTCTCCGTGCGCGCCGTCTCCGTGTCCCAGTCGCGGGTCAGCCGGCCACGCGCCAGCGGGCTCCAGGGGATGACGCCCACGCCCATGTCCTGGCACAGCGGCAGCATCTCCCGCTCCTCCTCGCGGTAGAGCAGGTTGTAGTGGTTCTGCATGGACACGAACCGCGTCCAGCCGTGCAGCTCGGCGACGTGCTGGGCCTTGGCGAACTGCCAGGCGTACATCGACGAGGCCCCGAGGTAGCGGGCCTTGCCGGCCTTGACCACGTCGTGCAGCGCCTCCATCGTCTCCTCGATCGGCGTCGCGGGGTCCCACCGGTGGATCTGGTAGAGGTCGACGTAGTCGGTCCCGAGCCGCCGCAGCGACGCGTCGATCTCCTGCATGACCGCCTTGCGGGACAGGCCCGCCCCGTTGGGTCCCTCATGCATCCGGCCGTTCAGCTTGGTCGCCAGCACCACCTCCTCGCGCGACGCGAAGTCGGCGAGCGCGCGGCCGGTGAACTCCTCGCTGGTCCCGTGCGAGTAGACGTTGGCCGTGTCGAAGAAGTTGATGCCGGCCTCGAGCGCGTCCTTGATGATCACCCGCGCGGACTCCTCGTCCAGCACCCACGGGTGGCCGCCGAGGGATGCGTCCCCCCAGCTCATGCAGCCCAGGGTGAGGGCGGAGACGTCCAGTCCGGTGTGGCCCAGCTTCACGTACCTCATGTCGGTTCCTCTTCTCTGCTTGCTGGTCAGGTCCTGGGCAGCAGCCCGTGCAGCGCGGCGTCGGTGACCGCGTCCGCCGCGTCGTCGCTGAGCGGCCAGTGTCCGGTCATCAGCCGGAACAACAAGGGCCCGAACAGCAGGTCGGTGGCGGTCTCCACGTCCACATCGGGGCGTACGTCGCCCCGCTCGACGGCTCGGGCCCAGAGCCCCGCGAACGCGCGTCGCCTCCCGGCCAGGAAGTAGGCCCGGAAGTACGCCGCCCCGCCGGCGTCCTGCACACAGGCGGCCACCAGCTCGCGGTAGACCCTGCCCTCGGGGCTGGCGTAGAACGCGCTGACCCGCCGGACCTGCTCGCGCAGGTCGCCGAGCGTCGTACCGGTGTCGGAGGGGGGCACCGCCTCGGCCATGTCGCGGCCGAAGGCCTCGGCGGCGATCGCGGTGCGCGAGGGCCAGTGCTTGTAGAGCGTGGCCTTGCTCACCCCCGAGCGGCCGGCGATGGCGTCGATGGTCGCGGCGGCGAGCCCGCCCTCCCGCAGCAGCTCGCGGGTGGCCTGCAGGGCACTGCTCCGCACCCGCAGGCTTCGGGGGGTCTGCGGGTGCAGGAGCAGGCCGGTCCGCTCGCTGGGGTCCGGGCCGGGGTCGGGGTCCATCAGACCGCCGCGGTCAGGGCCTCGAACTCGTCGTCGGTCAGCTCGATGCCCGCGGCTGCCGTGTTCGACTCGAGGTGGTCGATGCTGGAGGTGCCGGGGATCGGCAGCATCACCGGGGACCGCTTGAGCAGCCAGGCCAGCGCGAGCTGCGACGGGGTCGCGTCGTGGCGCTTCGCGGCCTCGGCCAGCGGGCCGTCCTCCTTCGAGAGCTCGCCGGTGGCCAGAGGGAACCACGGGATGAACCCGATGCCCTCGGCGGTGCAGTGGTCGAGAAGCGGCTCGGCGTCGCGGTTGGCGAGGTTGAACAGGTTCTGCACGGAGACGATGGTCGCGGTCTTCTGCGCCTCCTGGAGCTGCTCGATGCTCACCTCGGAAAGCCCGATGTGCCGCACCTTGCCCTCGTCCTGCAGGGCCTTGAGCTCACCGACCTGGTCCTCGACCGGGACGGCGGGGTCGATCCGGTGCAGCTGGAACAGGTCGATCCGCTCGAGCCCGAGCCGGCGCAGGGACAGCTCGGCCTGCTGGCGGAGGTAGGCGGGGCGCCCGACCGGGGTCCACCGGCCCGGCCCCTGCCGGGTCAGGCCCGCCTTGGTCGCGATGACGACGTCGTCGGCATACGGGTGCAGCGCCTCGCGCAGCAGGTCCTCGGCCACCTCCGGCCCGTAGGAGTCCGCGGTGTCGAAGAACGTCACGCCGATCTCGACGGCGCGGCGCAGGACGGCCAGTGCGTTGTCGGTGTCCTTCGGCTGCCCCCACACGCCCTCTCCGGGCAGCTGCATGGTGCCGTAGCCGAGGCGCACGACGGGCAGGTCACCGCCGAGCTCGAACGTGCCGGAGGGCGCGGCGAGGTTCTGCGACGTGGTCTGCGCGGTGGTCATCCAGGCTCCTTGAGGGTCGAACGTCGGGGGGACAAAGTGAACTGTGAGTTCAGTTTAGTTGCGATCTCCGAGCCGTTCAAGAAGGCGACGCCCGACCTGCGGACCCGCCGCTTCCGGCGGCGCGCCCATCGCCTCAGCCCAGCCCGACGAGCTGCTTGCCTTGGTCGACGAGGTCGAAGTGGGAGACCGCCCAGACGACCGCCCCGGCCACCACCAGGCCGCCCACGGTCACCGCGGCCGAGCTCACGGGGTGCAGCTTGGCCTGCTCCCAGGCCGCCTTGCCCTTGACCTTGGCCGGGGCGAAGAAGCGCTGCGCCCAGACGAACTCCGTGGACCAGATCCACAGCCCCAGCACGACCGGCGGGATGGTCAGCGGCCCCGGCAGCACGACCAGGGTGACGCCCAGGGCGATGCACAGCAGCCCCACCACGAACACCCCGACCCGCCACGCCTGCCGGGTGGCCGGGTTGGTGCGCATCCGGGCCCGTAGCGAGCCCGGGGGCGCCGGCACCTCACCGCCCAGAGCGCCGGCAGGGCCGTCCGCCGGGGCGTCACGACCCTCCTCGGGGTTGGTGCGGGACGCGCTGCTCATCGATGCTCCTGAGGCTTTGCGAGGCGAGGGGACGGTCCCCATTGTCCAGGACGGGACGTCCGGCAGGCGCCTCGAGCGGCCGTACCACCCCGGACCACTCCGGACCACGCGGGACCACTCGGGACCGCTCGGCACTGCTCGGCACTGCTCGGCACCGCTCGGCACCGCTCGGCACCGCCATACTGTCCGGGTGCTCGCGCCCGCCGCCACCGCTGCCCTCGCACAGCTGCCCGCGTTCCGCCGGGAGGTCTTCGAGGCCCGACTCGAGCGCTGGCTGCCTGACCTGCGGGCGGCCCTCGACTCCTTGTACGTCGACTCCGCGGCCGTCGCGGACCGGCTGGTCTCGACCGCTGCGCTGGCCTACGCCCGGCGCGCCGACGACCTGCACCACCTCGACCTGCGCCGCTCCCTGCAGCCCGACTGGTTCCAGCTGCCGGAGATGGTGGGCTACGCCGCCTACGCCGAGAGGTTCGCCGGCACGCTGGCCGGGGTGGCCGAGCGGGCGTCGTACCTGACGGGGCTGGGGGTGCGGTACCTCCACCTGATGCCTCTGCTGGACCCGCGACCGCAGCCCAACGACGGCGGCTACGCGGTCCAGGACTTCCGCAGCGTGCGCGCCGACCTGGGCACCATGGCAGACCTGCGGGCGCTGACCGAGAGGCTGCGGAGCGACGGCATCAGCCTCTGCCTCGACCTGGTGCTCAACCACGTGGCACGAGAGCACGAGTGGGCGGTGCGCGCCAGGTCGGGGGAGCCGCGGTACCGCGACTACTTCTTCCTGTATCCCGACCGGACGATGCCCGACGCGTTCGAGCGCACGCTCCCGGAAGTGTTCCCGGACTTCGCACCGGGCAGCTTCAGCTGGGACGACGAGCTGGCCGCCTGGGTCTGGACGACCTTCAACGCCTATCAGTGGGACCTCAACTGGGCCAACCCCGACGTGCTCTGCGAGTTCGCCGACATCGTGCTGCACCTGGCCAACCACGGGGTCGAGGTCTTCCGGCTGGACGCGATCGCGTTCACCTGGAAGCGCCTCGGAACCGACTGCCAGAACCAGCCCGAGGTGCAGGCCCTCACCCAGGCCCTGCGGACCGTGGCCCGGATCGCCTGCCCGGCGGTGGCGTTCAAGGCCGAGGCGATCGTCGGGCCTCGCGACCTCATCGCCTACCTGGGGACAGGGGCTCGCTTCGGGAAGGTGAGCGACCTCGCCTACCACAACGGGCTGATGGTGCAGATCTGGTCGATGTTCGCCAGCGGCGACGTCCGACTGGCGACTCGGGCCCTGAAGCAGCTCCCGGCGCCGCCGTCCACGACCGCGTGGGTGACCTATGCCCGCGGCCACGACGACATCGGCTGGGCGGTCGACGACGCGGACGCCGGCTCGGCCGGGCTCTCCGGTCCGGCGCACCGGGCGTTCCTCTCGGACTTCTACGCGGGACGGTTCCCCGGGTCCTGGGCACGCGGGCTGGTCTTCCAGGAGAACCCCGCGACCGGGGACCGAAGGATCTCCGGGTCGCTGGCCTCGCTGGCCGGGCTGGAGGCCGGCGACCCGTGGGCGGTGCACCGCATCCTGCTGGCGCACGCGCTGATCCTCGGGTTCGGCGGCCTGCCGGTGATCTGGATGGGTGACGAGCTCGGGCTGCTCAACGACCCCGGCTGGGAGTCCTCCGCCCCCACCCCCGAGCGCGCGGGCGAACGCCCGGACAACCGGTGGGTGCACCGCCCGCGGATGCCCTGGCCGGTGCCCCCGGACCGGCACGGCATCTCGGCCGGCGTACGGCGGTTGGTGCTCGCCCGGGCCTCGCTGCCGCACCTGCACGCCGCGACCGCCGCGGAGGTGCTCGACCCGCACGACACCGGCGTGCTCCTGGTCGCCCGACGTCACCCGCTCGGGCCGATGCTGGGCGCCTACAACGTGATGGCCGAGCCGCGGCACGTCCCCCTGTCGGTCCTGCACGAGCTCGGGATGGACCCGGCCTCCGTGGTCGACCACGTGGCGGGCAGCACCCCGACGATCCGGGACGACGCGGTCCAGCTCGAGCCCTACGCCGCGCTCTGGCTGACGGCCCCGCTGTAGTCGAGTCGACCGGCGACCCTGCTGGCTCAGGCCGAGATCGCGTCCTGGGACTCCTGGCTGCTGGTCACCTCGATCTTGCGCGGCTTGGCACGCTCGGCTACCGGGACCTGCAGCCGGAGGACGCCGGCGTCGTAGCTGGCCGCGATGCGCCCGAGGTCGAGGTTGTCGCCCAGCACGAGCTGCCGGCTGAACAGCCCGGTCGGACGCTCGGCGGCGAGCATCTCCCGGTCGGCGCTGCGCGTCGGCCGCTCGGCGCGCAGGGTCACGACGTTGCGCTCGACGTCGATGTCCACGGTCTCGGGGCGCACGCCGGGCAGGTCGAGCTCGACGACGAGCGTGTCACCCTCGCGCCATGCGTCCATCGGCATCACTGCGGGTCGTGAGGTCGTCCCGGCGCCCAACACCTGCTGGGCCAGACGGTCGAAGTGGGCCAGACGGTCGAACTCGCGGAGCGGGTCGGTGCGCATCAACATCGGTGTCTACCTCCAGTTCAGAAGGACCAGCGCCGGATCTGTACCGACGGTGTTAGGTTTCTTATACTACCCTCTACGGTGGGAGGCAAGTCGTCGACGACAGCCCGTTCCGGACCCGAAGGAGGCGGTGACACCATGACGCAGAAGCGGTCCGCGTCGCGCCGGTCCCGCGCCGTCTACGCGATCTCGGTCGCCGCCGAGCTGACCGGGACCGCGGTGCAGAACCTGCGCGTCTACGAACGGCACGGACTGGTCGAGCCCAGCCGCACGCACGGCGGCACCCGCCGCTACAGCGAGGACGACCTGGAACGCATCCGCCGGGTGCTGGAGCTGCTCGCCCGCGGCCTGAACCTCGCCGGCATCGCCCTGGTGCTCAAGCTGGAGGACGACAACGCCCGGCTCCGTCGGCTCACCGAGGAGCGACCCGCGGCCCGGCAGGGCGCGAGCACGTGATCACCCACGAGCTGGCCCTCGAGCTGGCGCGGCGAGGGCTGCCCTGGAGACCGTCGAGCGGCGACCGGTTCTACGTGCCCGACCGCGACCTGGACGACGAGGTGTTCGTGGTCAGCGGCATGTCGATCGAGGTCTCCGACCTGCCCTCGGGCGCCGAGATGCGGTTCAACGGCACCGTCGAGTGGGCCCTGGACAGCATCGCCCAGACCGAGGTCGTCTGGCTGCCGAGGGAGGAGCAGATGCGAGAGGCGCTGGGCAGCCGGTTCCTCCGGCTGGAGCGGCTCGACGCCGAGACGGGCGGCTTCGCCGTCGTGCTCGGCGCCGACGGGTCAGCCCCGCCGGCGGGGTCCGGGAGGGGCGAGGTGCGGCACGTCGACATCGACGCCGAGCGCGCCTACGCCCGCGCGCTGCTCTCCGTCCTCGCGGCCTGAGGGCCACCGACCTCAGGCGACGGCCAGGATCTCGCCGTGCAGCAGGCTGAACCAGCCGTCGTCCTGCTCGGCCCAGCGTCGCCAGCCCGCGGCGAGCCGGGCCAGGTGGTCCGTGGTGGCGAACCCGCGGTCGACCGCCTGCCGCGCGAGGTCGGAGCCGACCACCCGGTCCGCCCACAGACCGCCCCACCAGGCGCGGTCCTCGGCGTCGGCGAAGCACCAGGTGCTCGACCCGGCGGTCACCTCGGTGAACCCGGCCGCGAGCGCCCAGGAGAGCAGCCGTCTGCCGGCGTGCGGCTCGGCGTCGTTGGACCGGGCGACTCTCACGTAGAGCTCCAGCCACTCGTCGAGCTCGGGAACGGCCGGGTGCCAGACGAACGCGCCGTAGTCGCTGTCCCGCGCGGCGACGAGGCCCCCGGGCCGGCACACCCGACGCATCTCGCGCAGAGCGCGCACCGGGTCGGCGACGTGCTGCAGGACCTGGTGGGCGTGCACGACGTCGAAGGTGTCGTCGGGCAGGTCGAGGGCGTGCACGTCGTCGACGTGGAAGTCGAGGTTGGTGGTCGTCCGCCGGGTGGCCTCGGCGCGCGCGAGGGCCAGGGCCTCGACGGTGCGCTCGGAGGCGGTGACCCGGCCGCTCGGCCCGACGAGGTCGGCAAGGTCCATGGTGATCGTGCCGGGCCCGCAGCCCACGTCGAGCAGGTGCATGCCCGGGTGCAGCAGTGGGAGCAGGTAGCCGGCCGAGTTCTCCGCCGTACGCCAGCGGTGTGAGCGGAGCACCGAGTCGTGGTGGCCGTGGGTGTAGACGTTGGACATGCCCGCCAGGCTGGCACAGGGTCGAGGGGCTGCCGGGGCACCGGCCGGTGGCTGGGACGCGGCGGCACCGCTCAGTGCTTGGCCGACAGGCTCGGGTTCGCGAAGGTCCTGGGCTCGTGCAGCAGGTGGGCGCGACCCAGCGGCCAGACGATCGCCCAGACCTTGCCGACCACGTCGTTGTCCGGGACGGTGCCGCCGCCCGGGAGGTCGGTGTGGAACCGGGAGTCCTCGCTGTTGCCGCGGTTGTCGCCCATCACCCAGATCCGCCCCGGTGGCACGACGACGCTGAACCGCCGGTCCGACGGCGCCGAGCCGGGCATCACGTAGGCCCTCTCGTCAAGCGGCACCCCGTTGACGGTCACCCGGCCCTGCGTGTCGCAACAGGCCACGTGGTCCCCTCCGATGCCGATGACCCGCTTCACGAGATGGCCGCCGGTGGGGTAGAGCCCGACCTCCGAGAGCGCCTTCTGCAGGGGTGACAGCCGCGGCACACCCTCCGACCCGAGCCAACGGCCGCCCGGGTCGTCGAAGACCACGACGTCGCCCCGCTGCACCGACCCGGTCCAGTAGGAGATCTTCTGCACGAGGATCCGGTCGTTGTCGACGAACAGCGGCCGCATCGACCCCGAGGGCACGAAGAACATCTGCACGAAGAAGGTCTTGATCACCGCGGAGACGACGAGCGCCAGCACCAGCAGCACCACGGTCTCGGCCCACACGGGGAGCGGTCGGGACGTGCGCGCCCGGGTGCCGGCGCCGCCCCGCTTGACCATGCTGAGACTCTATGCGACGTCGCCAGCGGCTCGCGGAGGTACCGCCGGACCCGGCGCGGGCGCCGGCTGCACCGTCAGCCGGGGCAGCAGGGCGTGCGCCACGGGCCCGATGGCCAGCGCGTAGAGCACCGTCCCGACGCCCACGGTGCCACCGAGCAGGAACCCGAGCACGAGCACGCTCACCTCGAGCACCGTCCGGACCAGGCGCACCGACCGGCCGGTACGACGGACCAGGCCGGTCATCAACCCGTCACGTGGCCCGGCGCCCAGCGAAGCGCCGATGTAGAGCGCCGTGGCGAGCCCGTTGAGCAGGACCCCGGAGACGAGGAGCACGATCCGCAGCGCCCAGCCGTGCGCGTCGCCGACCACGTGGAGCGTGAGGTCCACGAACACGCCGACGAGCACGGCGTTCGCCAGCGTCCCGAAGCCCGGGCGCTGGCGCAGCGGGATCCAGGCGAGCAGCACGACGAAGCTGATCACGATCAGCACCACGCCGATGGAGACTCCGGTCCGCTTCGCGAGGCCCTGGTGCAGCACGTCCCACGGGGCCAGTCCCAGCCCGGCGCGCAGCACGAGAGCCAGGCTCACGCCGTACAGCAGGAGGCCGAGGAAGAGCTGGACCAGCCGACGGTTCATCCGGTGCACCCCTCACCAACCTGGTCCCGGGGTGGGCTATTCCGGACCCACGCTCGGGTCGTGGGTCGGGCCGGCCGGTTGGGGCTCAGCCGGCGGGGTACGACGGACCCATGAGCGAGCCGACGTCCGAGAACGAGTCCGGGACCACGAACGACACCCCGGAGCAGGGCCTGGTCAGTGACGAGCAGCTGCCGGAGGACCTGCAGCCCGAGAAGAACCCGATGGCCCAGCCCCCCGACGACGACCCGGACGGCGCGCAGCGCGCTGGTGGCCCGATGCCTGGTGGCGCCGCGGACGCCGACCAGCCCGGCTGAGGGAAACCGCCCGAGCCGCCAGGACCGTCCCGGGACCGCGCTCGATCCGGCGCGGGACGCCACAACGGCCTCGACCCGGAAGGTCGAGGCCGCTGCAGTCGTGCCGGAGCAGCCGGTGACTACTTCTTCATCATGCTCGGCGGGGTCATCACCGCGTCGATGAGGTAGACCGTCGCGTTCGCGGTCTTGACGCCACCGCAGATCACGTTGGCCTTCTGCGCCTTGAGCTTGTCCGGGCTGCCGGAGATCTTGAGGTTCTCGCCCTCGACGGTCTTCAGCGTCTTGCCCGCGATCTGCCTGGGCGTCATCTGCCCGGCCACCACGTGGTAGGTCAAGATGGTGGTCAGGGTCTTGGCGCCGGCGGGAGTGCTCAGCGTCTTGAGGGTCGCCTTCGGGATCTTCGCGAACGCCGAGTCGACGGGCGCGAAGACGGTGAAGTCGCTGCCGTTCAGCGTGTCCACGAGGTTGACCTTGGGGTTGACCTTGCCGGAGACCGCCGCGGTGAGCGTCTTGAGCAGCGGGTTGTTGCCCGCCGCGACCGCGACCGGGTCGGCGGCCATGCCGGCGACGGAGCCGGTGCCCTTGGGGACGGCCTTCGCGTAGGCGGCGCAACCGGGACCGGCCAGGTTGGCGGCCACGTCGTTCATCGCGGCCGGGGCGCTGCTGCTCGGGGCGGCGGAGCTCTGTGAGGGCGACGCGCTGGCGTCGGCCTTGCTCGAGTCACTCCCGCAGGCTGCGGTCATCGTGAGCGCGGACACCACCGCGGTGGCGGCGGCAACTCTCTTCATGGTGCGCATGTGTGAACCTTTCGTCGGCTTCGGCGAGGTGCCTTGCTCTGTGGGTGGTTCGTCACCGGGGCGGCCCCGGATGGGTGGAGGGTCGGACGAACCTTCATCCGGCGGAGACGTTGACGCTGTGCCAGCCGGTGGAGCCGTTCGGTGCGATCGCCACCCGCTTGTCCGTCTGCGTGTAGCCGGTGTCGTCGGTGGCCCGGACCTCGATCGTGTGGTTGCCGGAGGTGGGGGTCCACATCCACACCCACTGGCGCCAGGTGTCGATGTTGTCCTGGGCGGCCAGCTCGGCCTCCGCCCACGCTCCGCCGTCGACCCGGACCTCGACGGACCTGATCCCCCGGTCCTGGGACCAGGCGACACCGGCGACCGGCACCGTGGCGCCGGTCCTGACCTTCGCGAACGAGCGGGGTACGTCGATGCGTGAAGACGTCTTGATCGGGGCCTTCACCGAGTAGCCACGGGTGGACCAGTAGGCCTTGAAGTCGGCGAACCGCGTCACCTCGAGGTCGACGAGCCACTTCGTCGCGGAGACGAAGCCGTAGAGCCCGGGCACCACCATCCGCACCGGGAACCCGTGCGTCAGCGGCAGCGGCTCGCCGTTCATCCCCACGGCGATCAGGGCGTCGCGCATCGGGTCGTCGAGAGCCTGCAGGGGCGTGCCGATGGTCATGTTGTCGGCGCTCGTGGACTTCACGGCGTCGGCGCCCCTCCGCACGCCGGCCTCCGCGAGCAGGTCCCGGACCGGGACGCCGAGCCAGGTGGCGTTGCCGACGTACGTGCCACCGACGGGGTTCGACACGCAGGTCAAGGTGATCCGTCGCTCGATCATCCGGCGCTGCAGAAGGTCCTGGTAGCTGAGCGTGATCTCCTTGTCGACCATTCCGTGGATCCGCAGCCGGTAGCCGTCGATCGGGACGTCGGGGACGCTCAGGGCGGTGTCCACCCGGTAGAACGACCTGTTGGGGGTCACGAACGGAGTGATGCCGGGGACGTCGAGGCTGGCCCCGTCGGCAGGTGCCGCGGAGCCCATGGCCGGCGTCGGCAGGGTGATGTCGCTGCGCTGAGAGGCGGCCGCGGACCCACCGAACGCCTGGCGCACACCGCCACCGACGGCAGCGACCGCACCCACGGCGGCTGCCGCCACCAGGAAGCCGCGACGGTCGAACCCGGCGGGGAGGTCGTCACCGTCCACGGGTGCGGGAAGCAGGTCGCGGATCAGCAGGCGGGGCTTGCCGCCCTCGACGCTCTCCACCCCGGTGACCCGGGACCGCGGCGGTGGGGGGTCCAGCTCGTCGCGACCGCCGGTGATCGCTGCGGACCCGTCGGTCCCCGCGGGCGCGGCACTGGCTCGCGCACCCCCGTTGAGGCGCGAGCCGAGGGGTTCCCGAAGGGTCCGCAGCAGCATCAGGAGCGCCACCACGCCGACGACCACCAAGGCGATCGCGGGCAGGAGGCGCAGGATCGTGCCGGCAGTGGCCGCGCGGTCGGTCACGGCCGCGGCCGCGGCCACCGCGCTGAGCACCAGGAACGCCCCCAGGGCGACCCGCGGGCGACGTACGCCCACCACCCCGGCGACCGTGGCGAGGAGGGCCACGGTCGCGATCACGCTGCCGATCAGGACCGGCTTGTCGTGCTCCCCGAACCTCTCGATCGCGAACTCCTTGAGCGGGCGCGGGGTCTGGTCGACCGCGCGGTTGCCGACGGCGAGCAGCGGGGACGTCACCCCGGTCAGGAGCGCGGTCACCGCCTCGGACACCGCGACGGCGGCCCCGCCCGCGAGCAGACCGGCGAAGCCCCCCGCGATCCATCGGCGGGAGCGGTGGCGCGGCGGGCGGTCTGGCTGTGGCATACCGGGGGTTCGCAGCCGCGCTGCACCAGGATGGGTGTCGAACCTTTACCGGTGTGGGACGTGCAGCAGACCCGTATCGTGGGCCGGGCGGAGCAGGTCAGGGCGCCGCGGCAGCCGCCGCGGTGCGGGGGAAGGGGCTCGGATGCGTGGAGCACGTGTGCGCGCCGGAGCTCTGCTCTGCGCGCTCGTCGTCTCGCTGTCCGCGTGCTCGGACGGCTCCGACTCACTCGAGCCGACGGCTGCGTCCCAGCAGCCGATCAGACCGACCCCGTTCGCCCCGGCGACCGGTGCCGGGCCGGCACCGAGCGCCTCCTCCGCGTCCGGCGCGGACACTCGCTACGCCGTCCCGGATCCCGGGCGACTGCGGACCCCGCTGAGGACGGCGGACCTCCTGGTGACCAGCAGCCGGACCATCCCGGGGCCGGTGCGCCGCCGGGTGGGCGCCGTGCCCGGGGTCGCCGCTGTCCTGCCCATCGCGCTGGCGTCCCTGTCCGCCAACGGGCGGACGCTGAGCATCGCAGCGGGCGACCCCGGCCAGTTCCGGCGGTTCACCCAGTACGCCTCGGCCGTGTCCGACGCGGTCTGGAGGCGGGTGGCCGGCGGCGAGATCGCGGTCGACCCCTCCCTGCCACCCAGGCTGGTGGACCCGCGGGGCTATCTGCGGCTCGGCACGTCGCAGCGGGCGCCCGCCGTGCACGTCGGCGCCTACGCCCCTCTGGTCAAGCAGATCTCGGCGTTCGTGAACCTCGAGCGGGCCCGGCAGCTGGGGATGCCGCGTCCCAACGCGCTTCTCGTCTCGACCGGTGAGCTGTCCCCCTCCACGGTCACCGGCCCCCTGCGGAACGCGCTCGGTCCCGGCACGACGATCTCGACGCTCGCGGTCCAGTTCCATCCCGGTGCCCCGCAGACCGCCGTGCTCTCCGGCGGCTCGGTCTCGAGCGCCGTGGGCACCTTCACCTACACCCCGCACCCGGACGGCACGATCACCCAGGACCAGCCGTGGGTGAGGACCTACATCCGGCAGGAGAGCGTGCCCGTCATCGGCACCGTCACCTGCAACAAGGGGATGCTGCCCCAGCTGCGTGCCGCCCTCACCGAGGTGGTGCAACGGGGGCTGGCCAAGGCCATCGACCCGGCGCAGTACGGCGGTTGCTACGTGCCGCGCTTCATCGCCCACGACCCGTCGCAGGGACTCTCCCTGCACTCGTGGGGGATGGCTGTCGACCTCAACGTGCCGGGCAACCAGCGTGGGACCGTCGGCAGGATCGACCGGCGCGTCGTGGCGATCTTCAAGAGGTGGGGCTTCGCCTGGGGCGGCGACTGGAGCTACTCGGACCCGATGCACTTCGAGATGGACCGGGTCGTCCGGGCCCGCTGAGCCGGTCCCTTCCGGGTCACCGCTGGTTGTGGTGCTCGACCACCTGGCGGGCGACCTCGCTGAGCTTCATGTTCATGTCCTGCGAGGCGCTGCGCAGCATGGTGAACGCCTCCTGGTCGCTGACCTTGTGGAAGGCCATCATCAGGCCCATCGCCTTGCCGATCTCCCGGTTGCTCTCCAGCCCGGCCCGCAGCGTCCGTGCGGACCTGCGCTCGTCCGAGGCGACCAGGGCGACGCTGATGAAGGACGCCAGCACGATCCCCTGGTCCACGGCACGCGCGCCGAGCCCACCGGGGGTGTCGGAGAACAGGTTGAGCGCTCCGCTCTTCTCGGCCCCGTCCCCGGTGCGGATCCGGAACCCGGCCATGCTCCGCACCGGGGTCTCCGCCAGCACGCGCTCAGCCAGGTGCGGCCAGGGCGATCCGTCGGTGAGGTCCGCGTCGTGGAAGACCGACTCGGTCCGGATCGCGTCGAGGCACGGACCCTCGCCGATCTCGCGCTCCAAGGCGTCGATGCTCGCGGCGATCTCGTCACTGGAGGCGACCGTGTAGAACCGGCCGTCGCGGCGGAGCATCAGGCTGGCGTGGTCGCACCCCTCCACCAGGTCCGGGGCCGAGCGCACGATGGCCTGGTAGATGCCGGTGAAGTCGTCGCTGACGTAGACCACCTCGGCGAGGCTGCGGAACAGCTCGGCGCCGGACGTCTCGGGCTCGGCCGCCGGGGAGCCCGAGGCGCGTGCGTCGGAGGGGTTGGCAAGAGTCGGTCGCGGCTCCTCGCTCATGCCTGCACTCCTCCCGCTGGGCGAACGCCTCGTCGCAACAGGACGCCGCGCCATTGTGGCATGCTCCCGCACAACCGTGGGCAGCCGTGCCCGGGGCAGCCCCTCAGCCCGCATTCCCGTCGACCCCTCAGGAGTCCCCCATGCGTTCCGTGCAGGTCGTCCGACTCGAAGGTCCCTCCGGGGTCGAGGTGCGCGAGGCTCCCGAGCCGACCCGGAGCGACGCGGAGGTCCTGGTGGAGGTGCACACGCTGGGCATCAGCTGGCCGGACCTCCTGCAGAGCCGTGGGCAGTACCAGATCAAGCCCGACCTGCCCTTCCAGCTCGGCGTCGACTTCGCCGGGGTGGTGCGGGAGGCGCCGCCGGGGTCCGGGTTCGCCGCCGGTGACCGGGTGGCCTGCTGCCTGCCGTACGGCGGCGGGGCCGACCTGGTCGCCGTACCCCCGGACAGCGTGTTCCCGGTTCCGGACGGCGTGACGTTCGCCAAGGCCGCGGCGCTGCCGTTGAACTACCTGACTGCCCAGTTCGCGCTGCAGACCCGGGCGGGGCTCCGGGAGGGCGAGACGGTGCTCGTGCACGGCGCGGCGGGTGGGGTCGGGACGGCATCGCTCCAGGTGGCCCGCGGACTCGGCGCCCGGACGGTGGCCGTCGTCTCGACCGAGGAGAAGGCCGAGCTGGTCCGCGGCCTCGGAGCCGACCACGTGGTGCTGGTCGAGGGGTTCCTGGCGGCCGTCAAGGAGCTCACCGACGGAGCCGGGGTGGACGTGGTGGTCGACGTCGTCGGAGGTGACCTGTTCACCGACTCGCTGCGCGCCCTGGCACCGTTGGGCCGGCTGCTCGTCGTCGGGTTCACCGGCGGCAGGATCCCGGAGGTGAAGGTGAACCGGCTGCTGCTCAACAACACCGACGTGCGCGGGGTGGGCTGGGGCGCCTACGCGATGGCCCGGCCGGGGTTCATGAGCGCCCAGTGGGACTCGCTGCTGCCGATGATCACCTCCGGGGTCATCGACCCGCCGGTGGGCAGGACCTACCCCGTGGAGGAGGTCGCCAGCGCCCTGTCCGACATGGATGCGCGCAGGGTGCTGGGCAAGACGGTGCTCACCCTGGGCTGAACGGCTCGCTCAGTCGACGAGGTCGGCGTAGGCCGGGTGCCGCTCGATGTAGCTCGCCACGAACGGGCACCGCGGCACCACCCGGAGCCCCTCGTCGCGGACCATGTCGAGGGCCGCCTCGACCAGAGTCGAGCCGACGCCGTGGCCCTCGAACGCGTCGTCGACGACGGTGTGGATGAACGTGACCGCCTCGTCGCTGCGCCGGTAGGCCGCGAAACCGGCGACCACACCGGACTCGTCGACCGCCTCGAACCGGTGCTCCTCGGAGTTGTCGCGCACGGTCAGCTGGGCTCGCTGTGACGTCTCGGCCATGCCCCGATGGTGCCACGGCGGCGAAGCCCCGGACGACAAGGGAGACCGGGGGAGGCCGGTTGTACGCTGGCGCGCGTGACGATCCTCGACGACGCCCGCGCCGGCATGGACCCCGACATCCGCCCCCAGGACGACCTGTTCCGGCACATGAACGGTCGCTGGCTCGAGACCACCGAGATCCCGGCCGACCGGTCCGCGTGGGGCTCGTTCGTCGAGCTCGCCGAGCAGTCCGAGGCACGCGTCCGTGAGATCATCGAAGGGCTCGCCCATACCGGTGACCAGACCGGTGACCGGACCGGTGACCAGGGCGCCCACGAGCACGGGTCCAACGCCCAGAAGATCGGCGACCTGTTCAGCAGCTTCATGGACGAGGAGCGCATCGAGGAGCTGGGTGCCGAGCCGGTGCGTGCGGACCTCGAGGCCGTCGCCGCCCTGCCCGACCTGACCGCGCTCGCGTCGTTCGTCGGTGGGCTGGAGCGACGCGGCGGGGGCGGCTTCTTCGGGACCTACGTGAACACCGACGACCGCAACTCCGAGCGCTACCTGGTCACGATCGTGCAGGGCGGCCTCGGGCTTCCCGACGAGTCCTACTACCGCGACGACAAGTTCGCCGACATCCGCACCGCCTACGTCTCGCACCTGGAGAGGATGCTCACCCTCGCCGGCTGGGCCGAGCCGGCCGCGTCCGCGCAGCGGGTGATGGACCTCGAGACCCGGCTGGCGAAGGGCCACTGGGAGCGCGCCGAGACGCGCGACGTCATCAAGGCCTACAACCTGACCACCTTCGCGGGCCTGCACGAGCTCGCCCCCGGCATGCCCTGGGAGGCGTGGTCCCAGGCGCTGGGCGCCACCGAACAGACCCTGGCCGAGACGATCGTCGCCCAGCCGTCCTACCTCCAGCACCTCTCGACCGTCCTGGACGAGGTGTCGCTCGACGACTGGAAGGCCTGGCTGGCCGTCCGCGTGGTCCGGGCTGCGTCGCCGTACCTCTCGAGCGCCTTCGTCGAGGAGAACTTCGAGTTCTACGGCCGGACCCTGCAGGGCACCCCGGAGCTGCGGGCCCGGTGGAAGCGCGGGGTGTCCTTCGTGGAGGGGTCGGTCGGGGAGGCCGTCGGCGAGCAGTACGTCGCGACGTACTTCCCGCCACGGTCCAAGAAGCTGATGATCGACCTGGTGGGCAACCTGCTCGAGGCCTACCACCGCAGCATCGAGGCGCTGGACTGGATGACCGAGGAGACCAAGCAGCGGGCCTACCGCAAGCTGGAGACCTTCCGTCCCAAGATCGGCTACCCGGAGAAGTTCCGCGACTACTCCGCCCTCGAGGTGTCACCCGACGACCTGCTCGGCAACGTTCGTGCGGTGGCCGCGTTCGAGACCGACCGCGAGCTGCGCAAGATCGGCTCGCCGGTGGACCGTGACGAGTGGTTCATGCTGCCCCAGCACGTGAACGCCTACTACAACCCCGGGATGAATGAGATCTGCTTCCCGGCCGGCATCCTGCAGCCGCCGTTCTTCGACGCCGACGCCGACCCCGCGGAGAACTACGGCGGCATCGGC
>JAICWH010000135.1 GCA_025934895.1 Nocardioidaceae bacterium
AACCCCCTGCTTGCAAAGCAGGTGCGCTACCAATTGCGCCATGGCCCCGTGCGGCGAGCGTCAGGAACGGGTGACGTCGTCGGTCGCCTCGGCCCACAGGGCTTGCTCGCGCTGACCGGCCTTGGCCCTGCGGCTGGCAAGCACCGCGAGTGCCGCGGCAGCGGCAACGATGACGAGCTTCTTCATCAGGTTCCTTTCGCTGGTATGCGACGGACGACTCTACCAACCGCGGTGACTTGCTCGGACGGTGGCCGAGCGTGCGGCGGCAGCCTCGACAACCCCGCCTGGCAAGCTGAGAGCGCCCGCTGAGGACTAGGAGGTCAAACTGCGAAGGAGCCGTCTACGCACCTGGCCGCCCGTCACCGCTGCTGCAGCGCTCGGCGGCGCGGTCGGCGGCTCTCGTGGTCGGCTCGTTGAGCGAGTGCCCAGCCTCTTGGCGGAGCCCCGGCGGCAACTCCTGGCGGCGCTGATGGTCGCGGTCGGCTGCGCGGTTGCGGCGCAGCCTGCACCGACCAATGGCGTCGTGCCCGGCGGTCGCTGTGTGCGGGGTGCCTTCAGTATCGGGTCAGCGGGCTGACGGCAGGCGGGCTTTGTCCCAACTCGCCCCGCCGAAACCGTAGCAAATGGTTGGTCGCCCGGATGCCTTCAGTCGCGCCGAACGCAGGTCGATGTTCTCTACGTGTCCATGAAGACCATGCGAGCGACGTTACGCCCGGACTCGCTAATTCTGCGGTTCGCGGTGCTGAGTCTCGCCGTGGTCCTGGGGCTGGGCGCAGTGTTGTCGGTGATGCTCACGAAGGTGGTGCAGGCCCAGGCGCAAGCCAGTGCCAGCCGCTCGGCGCAGGCGATCAGCCAAGTCGCGTTCGCCCCGCATCTGAGTGCAGCGGACTTCACTGGCGGCCTGACGCGGCAGCATCGAGAAGCCCTGGACGGTACGCTCATCGGCGCCCGCGGCGAACACCCAGCCTTGCTCGCCATCCGGCTGTGGTCTGCGTCCGGCGTGCTGATCTGGGGCGATGACAAGGCGATGGTCGGGACCGTCCACCCACCCGCGGAGGAGTTCAGCGAGGCTCTCACCGGCCAGGTGACGTCCGAGGTCTTCGACTCGCAGAGCACCGACCGACCCTCCGGCACCAGCGGCCGCCTCCTCGAGGTCTATGTCCCGATCATCTACCCGGGTGAGTCGCGGCCGGCCGGCCTGTTCGAGATGTACCTCCCCTACGCGCCGGTCGCGGCCGCCATCCGGGACAACCAGCGACGAGTGCAGGCGGTGCTCGTTGGCGGCCTGCTCACCCTGTACGTCGTCATGCTGCCCATCCTGGCGTCGGCCTCACGGAGACTGCGGCAACAGGCCGTCGACAACCGGCGTCTCGCGCTTCATGACGGATTAACCGGCTTGCCGAACCGCCTGCTGCTCGCCGACCGGGCCGGCCAGGCTCTTCAGCAGAGCGTTCGGGACGGTCAGCCGGTCGCTCTGCTACTCCTCGACCTCGACCGATTCAGGGACATCAACGACACTCTGGGACACCAGGTAGGAGACCTCTTGCTGCAACATGTAGCCGTTCGGCTGAGAGGTCGGCTCAGAGCGGGCGACACCCTCGCCCGGCTCGGCGGCGACGAGTTCGCCATCCTGCTGCCGGCTACTGATGCGACCGCCGGCCGCCAGGTCGCCACCGCCCTCGTGACCGCGCTGGCCTCCCCGTTTCATGTCGGCGATGTCGCCCTATCCGTAGAGGCGAGCATCGGCATCGCCGCGTCCCCCGATGACGGGCAGGATCCGCACACGTTGCTGCAACGGGCCGACGTTGCGATGTACGCCGCCAAACAGGATCACACCTGCATAGAGAACTACTCGGCACGACACGACGGCCACAGCCCCGCGCGGCTGGCATTGCTCGGTGAGCTCCGCCTCGCCATCGAGACGAACCAGCTGGTGCTGCGCTACCAGCCCAAGGCGGACCTCAGCACCGGCGCACTCAGGGGGCTCGAGGTGCTCCTGCGTTGGCAGCACCAGGACCATGGCCTCATCGCGCCCGACGCCTTCATCCCCCTGGCCGAACGCACGGGACTGATCCATCCCCTCACGCAGTGGGTCCTCGACCATGCCATGTCCCAACTGGTCGAATGGCGCCAGGCCGGCCTGGTGACCCAGCTCGCAGTCAACGTCTCCGCCCGCAACCTGACGGACCCCACCTTCCCGGACACGGTCGCCGCGCTTCTCCAGCGACACGACGTGCGCCCCGGCGAGCTCGAGTTCGAGATAACCGAGAGCGCCCTCGTAGCTGACCCGACCCACGTCGAGGCGGTTCTGCGCCGATTCGCCGGCATGGGCATCTCGGTGGCCATGGACGACTTCGGCACGGGATACTCCTGCCTGGCCAACCTCGAACGGCTGCCGTTGAACGCCATCAAGATCGACAAGTCATTCGTGCTGGCCATGGCCGGTAGCCCCGACGCAGCAGCGATCGTGCAGTCGGTCATCGACCTCGGGCGAAACCTCGGGCTCACCGTCATCGCCGAAGGCGTCGAGACCGAGGCGTCCTGGCAGGATCTCGCGACTCGCGGCTGCGATATCGCCCAGGGATACCTGCTCAGTCGTCCCGTGCCCGCCGACGAGGCCGGTCACCTGCTCGCTGCGTGGTCACGGCGGCCGACCATCGTCGACACGGCCCGTCCCACACTCACCGTGTGAGCGTCGCGACTTCACCGGTTCCACAGGCGTCCGGGTCGGAGGGCGTGACTCGCTTCGAGTTCCCGCAGGGACCGGGCCTCGGTGGCCAAGTAGAAGCCCGAACAGGCTGCCCTCCGTCCCAAGGTCGCCCCGCTGGCCACCCACCTGCCGCATGACCATGTGCAAGCGGGGACTGTCGGTGAAGGTCTGGCATGACTAGCAAGCGAAGACGACACACGAGATGAGGTCTCGGTTGCGGGACCTCCACCGGCGCAGGGCGCTTGATCGGTCGGAGCAGTCGCGCGAGAGCGGCACAGATCTCGCGCATGCGAGGCTCGCCCAGGCGTCCCAAGCGACTGCGGAGGATGACATCGAGACGCCGTCGATCGAATTGAGGTTCACCGCCGAGCGAAGCGGCACCGGGTCGTCACCGAATTCGAGCGGGACTTCGCTGGGACCCTCGAAGGGTGGCGGTACATGGAGCCAGAAGTGCCCGGCGGTGCCGCGGGATGACGGCGGTCGGCTGGCTGGGACCCCGCGGCGAGCACGTCGATCCGGTTGCCACCGAGGTGCTGGAGGGAGCCTGCGGCCATCCGGGACGGGCCCGCATTGTGGATGCGGACGACCGGCACGGTCGGTCTGCCCTGCTCGGGCTGGTAGACACGCCACCCCTGCTGACCAGCAGAAACGCGGATCTGCGGGCTGTCAGCCAAGCTGCCACCGTCATCTGCACGGGTGCTGAGGGCCCACTGAGGGCCTAGGCATCAAGGAGTCATACTTCCGGACAGCCGAACAGGCTGTCCATGGCGATGCTCCGGTCTGAAGCACGGGTCGCAGCTCGTGCCGGTACACCAGTTCGGTTACGACGTGTGTCCGACCAAACGGGAGATGTCCTCGTCGCCAGGGCCACACTGCGAGAGCAGCGACACGAATGCGTGATGCAACTCCCGCGGGGTCCACTCGCTCGGATCGAGTCCTTGACTGCCCCGAGGGCTCGCCGGAAGTCGCGTCGCACGTTGGCCGCGTCCATCCTCGTCCCGGCCGCGGTTGCGGTTGCGGTTGCGGTTTGCGGTTTGCGGTTTGCGGTTTGCGGTTTGCGGTTGCGAACACCCTCATCAGTCCATGACTCAGCACCCAAGCGGGCTCCTGCCTGCCGGGCTCGGTGCTCGACGAGAGCCGACACTGCCAGCGACGGCAGGGCCAGCGGGCGACGGGATTTTCGGGTCTTGGTGTCTCCCGCGGACCGCACCGACCGCCACACTTCAACGTCTACGTCGACCTCGTGGTCATCGGCCGGCGGATGTCAGCCGGCCGGCAGTGAGCGATCTGCCGGCACGCCCGCCGTTGTGGCGACCTGCCACGCGGCGCCTACGGCGCCGACGCACTCACAAGTGCTCGGGGTCGGTGGACCCCGGGAGCGACAACGCGTGGCTTCTCGGGCTGTTCCACACAGGTCAGTCAGACGGGTCAATGGGACGAACGACGTCGTGCACGTCAGCCATGGGGTCGATACCAACCTCAACCGCGCGATGTAGGTGGCCTTCGGCCACCTGATGTCGAACTCGGACGGCCCACACCGACAGATAGCCGGCAGCGGCGAACACCACAAACGCCAGTGGGACGTGCACCATGATGAGCCAGTCCATGCCCTTGTCGGTGATCAGGTGTCCAATGCCGGTCTGGAACAACGTGACGACGAAGAGCACCCCGCTCCAACGGACCAGGATGGGGAAGTAAGTGCGCAGCGCGAAGAAGGCGTAACCCGCGCTGATGAAGGTCAGCACCCAGGAGACGTCGGCTACAACCCCATGCACCGTGATCCAGGTGTCTTTTCCATCCTGAGACACGAACTGGCCCGCGATCACTGCTTGGCAGAAGACTGCGGTAGTAGTCATCCAGACCAGGACGGTCATGACCTTGATCCGTTGAGACGAGGGGGCTGCGCCAACCGACCCGACGGCCGAGGCGTGGGTGGCACCAGTTGCGCGGTCTGTCATTTGGAGTACCAATCTTCGGCATGTGGCGGTTCGCCGGCCGCTCTGCAGCCGGGGCTCTCCAACGGTGGACCTGGCCACCCTGGCGGCTCCTCCGGAGTGGTCCTCGGCTCCCAGTAGTCGTGCCACGATAACGGGTGCAGTGCTGCTGATCCAGGCCACGCACCCGTCAACTGCACTTCAAGGAGATATCGTGATGGGTGGGCCTAAGCTAAGAGGACTTGAACCTCTGACCTCTTCCTTATCAGCCGCGCCAGGGGCGCTCCTGAGGCCGGTCCTGGAATGCATTTCAGCCGTGAAACGATTCCCTGAGGTTCGGCTCGTGCTCGACTCCCCTGAGTCGATCGCCCTCGCGACCAGCAGGTTCAAACCTCAGCCTCTACACCCTCAACTGGGAAGAGCCGCCAAAGCGGACCGACGCCGGGAGTGTGCCAGGCAATCCCGCATGCCTGTAGATTCCCTATATTGATGGAAGCCGGCGCATGGCGGCCGTGGGCCGACGAGGCGAACGAGTCCGGGAACTCGGGCAAATACTTCGGGGTCTTGAACTTCGCTTCGGAGAACCGGTTGTATCCGGCGGAACCGTTCGATATATCACCAGGTAAGACCCGGCCAGACCTTTCAACCAGCGCACCACTGGCGACATTCTATTGCACCTGCAAACCATAACCGCCGCGCCGGAGAGCCGGCGAGGGCCGCGATCGGGTGCACCGCCTAGTATTTCGATGAATGAGCCCTACACGCGAGGACCATCATATGACCACGGATCTTGAGGACCTGAAGGTCATGGGCGCCCATGCCCTTCATGATCGACCGACCGCTCCTGTCGCAGTGCGCCGCATCGCCCGCAACTGGCATCTCGTCCTCTTGTCCTGGTTGCTGCTCTTCCTGATCGTGCCCTTCGACGTCACCTATCCCGCGGTGGGCGTGAAGTCCAGCTGGGGGATGGGCGTGAATGTCGCGGTGGCACAACACATGGTCTTCGGCCGGGACATCGTGTTCACCTACGGCCCTTATGCCGCTGTCAGCACGCGCCTGTACCACCCGGATTTGGTGTGGCTGACGCTGGGTGGTGGACTTGTCCTGGCCGTGGCCTACATCGTCGCTGCGCTGGTGCTGCTCAGGTCAGCTCCACGATGGGTGGCTGTGGCTCTGAGTATCGCCCTCGCACTCGGGCTGGCTTCCGTCGACTCGCTGAGCCTGATCTACCCGTTGGTGGCCGTCGTGGCGGTTCATCGGCTGGCTCGGGATGCCGAGCCGGGGGAACTGGGTTGGTGTGACCGTAGCCGGCTAGCCGTGCTCGCGTTCCCATTCGCGCTGCTCCCGCTCGTGAAGACGTCCTCGGTGCCAGCGGTGCTGGTCGGCGTCGTGGCGGTCTTGCTGCTGCTAGCACTGCGCCGCCACCGGCTCGAAGCCGCAACACTCTGGCTGGTCCCGGCAGTGGGGATCTTTTTCCTCTGGCTGGCCGCCAGCCAACCGCTGGGCGGCTTGTACGACTACTTTGTGACTTCGCTGCCGATCATTTTGGGCTACACCCAGGCCATGTCTCAGCAGGGCGACGCCACTCAGGCAATGCAGGTGTCGTTCGCGTTGGCGCTGGCCATCCTTGTCATGCTGCTCGGCTCTGCGCTGGTGCTCACCGAGCGACTCGTGATCGCAGCCGTCATGACGGCCACCTCGTTGCTCACCTTCAAGGCGGCGTTCGTACGGCAGGACGTCCACGTCCTGATCGTGATATTCCCGCTGATCATTGTGGCCGCAGTCGCAGCGGCGTACTGCAGGCGCCGGCCCTGGAGGGTGCTCGTCGTGGTCATCTGTCTCGCCGTGGCCCTGCCACTGCCATTCGACTACGCGCTGCCTGGGCAGGACAGCACGTCCACCACGATCGTCCGCGCTTTCACTGCAGGTCCGGCCGCCCTGGCCCAGCGGATCGTCGACCCCGGCCACTTCGACCAGCGCTACGACCGGGTCCTTGCCCACATCCGGCGCAAGGACCGAGTCCCCCACGTCGCCCCCGGGAGCGACGTCGACCTCTACTCCCACCTCCAGTCCAGCCTTCTGGCCCAGCCCGGCGTGCTCTGGAACCCCGGGCCGGTCTTCCAGAGCTACTCGGCGTACACGCCCTCGCTCGCGAAGCTCAACCTCGACCACCTCCAGGGCCCCTCGGCGCCGGAGGAGGTGTTGCTCACGATCCACGCCATCGACCATCGGCTCCCGGCGCTGGAGGACGGCGCGCTCTGGCTGACGCTGCTGGAGAACTATCGGATCACCGACTGCGACCTGCAGCGCAAGTTCCTAGTGATGCATCGCCGACACAGGAGCATCACCATCCCGGAGACGAGGTCATCGGTGACCCTGCACGGCACCCTGGGTCACCGCCTCTCGCTCCCCCGGAACTCCCCAGGTTGGTTGGCCCGATTCGATGTCCGCCCGACCCTGCAAGGCCGGCTGCGAGAGCTGCTCTGGAAGACGTCGCCGATGTCGATCACGGTCACCCTCCGGAACGGCCACCAGCGACGGTTCCGCTTCATCCCGGAGATGGGCCGCACACAGTTCCTGCTGTCACCACTGGTCCGGACCCCCTGGCAGATGGCAGGTCTGGTCTCGACTCCGGCTTGCGTCGCGGGCGCCACCGTCCCGCGACGGGTCCGCAGCATCCGGCTGGACTCCGACGGGCCCACCGGCGAATGGAACCGCGACTACACGGTCGAGCTTAAGGCCGTCGGGCTCCCCACGGCAGCGGCTACAGCCAGCCGTCCTGAACCGCCTGCGCCACCCACGAGATGACCTCGTCGACCGTCAGAGAGTCATCGCCGTCCCAGTGATTCTCGTCGCTGGGGCCGCTGCCATGTAGCAGCTGTCCCCTTCCCACCAGCCCATGGGGCACGTCAGTGACCTCTCAACCACGTCGCAGCGGGGGAATCGGGCGGCAGTTTCAATGGGAGGCGTTCTTCCCGCAGCGACGCCATCAATCGCTGATGCTTATCCCGGAGGCGAAACCCCCTTGCGGCAGGGGGCCCAGGCCCGTCCAGCACTAGGGATCATGATCGGGATCCCGCCGGTAGCCGATCCTTCGCGGGACACCGTGTCCGCAGCTTCGGTGACGGCCAGCTCGGGATCGAGGAACGAGCCGGGTTCGCTCGTGAACCGGGTCACACTATCCCGAACTCCTCTGCATAGTCAGCAGGGCGCGTCCACATCCTCGAACGCCCTTCTGCCGCATTGCGGGCGGCTAACGCTCACCCAATGCGTTCGAAGGCGCTAGCTAAGCTAAGCTAGCGGTCCTTCGAGAGCCGGCCGTTCTGCCACTCGCGGATAGTGATCGGTCGCCAAAGTGCCATGCGCCCCATGCGGCGGTCTGGCCGGGGCATTTGCTGCCGCGCAAGGTAGGCCCGAAGGGTAGATGCGCTGACTCCCAAGAATGCGGCTGCATCCTGGGTTGTCCACCAGTCGTCGGGTAGTGAGTGCTTCGATCCACTCACGTCAAAAGCCTCATTGCTCCGGCATTCCGTGCCAACTCTGCCCGAAATTCAGTCGCTCCGGCATGCTCGGCAAACTGTGGCTCCTGAAGCTCATGTGCGAGTTCGTGAGCAACCATGAGCAGGCTGGGAATGGACCGCCGAGCACCGACAAGAGCGCTCATGCCTTGAGCAACCGCTTCATCGACGTCGCCGGCGCGGGCGGCTACCACTCCGAGCGTGATGCGCGCCTCCGCATTGCGCATAGGGCTGCGTTCGACACCGAACTCGGTGGTCCCGAGGCGTAGGACTTCTTCGGCGTAGACCTGGGGCCTTGCCATTGGCGTGGTGATAGACCGCACGAGGGTTGGCAACGGCTTGTGCCTGAGACCAGCCGCGCGCCTCCCTCTCCTTCGTCATGCGGATCGGACACGGAGGTCGAGAGTCCATGCCTTCAGTGTGCCCGATACCTACCCCCGTGCCCGCAGTGAGTCAGGGGGACAAGTACATGTCCCGCTTCTCATCTTTCGCGCGCGTAGGGCTGGCGGAACCCTCGATGCGTGTCGATCAGTACGCGACTACAGCATTAACGCTGTAGGTTGCCAACAGGGTCACAGCGATAGTGCTGTACAAGTCCAGGAGGTCCAGTCATCGTGATGCAGAAGCGGTTTCGGGTGAAGCACGGTGACGTGTTCCCGACGGGTGCGTTCTTGAAGGGGGCGGTGGAGCCGGTGGCGGATTTCAACGCCGGTAAGCGGGAGGACGGGTCGCGTCCACTCCTTGTTCCCCGCCTCCTCATCCGCGTCCAGCACCACCGCCTGCCACAACAGCAGACCCGTGTCCCGATCCACCTGCTGCGTCGGCGTTAACGGTGAAGTTCGCGGCGAAGGTGCAGCCGGTACCGCCGGCGAACCCGACGTCGTTTCCGTGGACGCCGGTGGAGTTCATTGGCTTGACCGCGCTGCCAATGTGGACGATTCGGGGAACCGGCCGCGGATCGCGTGGTCGTTCCGCGCGGAGGACATGATCGCCCCCACCCCGAGGACTATCGGCAGAGACACCGGCAAGGACGCGGGCAAGGACGCGGGCAAGGACGCGGGGGGAAGCTCGGGTAGGGACGCGGCCTGATGAGCGTTGTCGCGGTGACCCTGGTGCTCGGCGCGTTGGTGGTGCTGTTGCTGCGGACCGCCCGGCTCGGGTTGGGGTCGGCGGCGGTGTGAATCCTGTTCGGGCTGGTGCTTGCGACGACACCTGCGGGGCCCAAGGTCCAGCTGGCGTTGCATTCGTCGGGGTCGTGGCTGTGGGGTCAGGTGAGTGACCTGTGACCCGGGCGATGCGCGGCACGCCTCAGACCGAGTCTCCGGTCCGGCTCAATGTCGCGCGGGTGCATGTGCCGCTGTCGGCGATCCTGGCCGCGTGGGTGCTCCACCAGGTGACCGAGTCCCTTGATACTCAGTTGGTCACTCACCTTGTGTCTGCGGCCGAACCGGACTGCCGGCCGATGTTGTCTCGCGGGGCGTTTGTGCTGGTCAGCGGGTGGGTGAGGGGTGGGCCTAAGAGGACTTGAACCTCTGACCTCTTCCTTATCAG
>JAICWH010000001.1 GCA_025934895.1 Nocardioidaceae bacterium
ATCCGGGCGCAGCTGCGCGCCGGCGCCGAGAGCGTGCCGGCAGCGGACCGTGCGGACCTGCACGAGGTCGGGGACCGGCGTGCGGCGATCCGGCTGGCGGTCAGCCTGGCAGTCCCCGGGGACACGGTGGTCGTCGCCGGCAAGGGCCACGAGACCGGCCAGGAGGTCGGCGGCCGGACCCACCCCTTCGACGATCGTCACGTGCTGCGCGAGGAGCTGGCCGCACGATGACCCCGCTCAGCCTCACCGACCTGGCCGCCGTGGTGGGCGGGACGGTGGTGCACGACTCCGGGGTCACGGTGACCGGCCCGGCGTTCGTGGACAGTCGCGTCGCCGAGCGGGACGGGCTGTTCGTCGCGGTCGTGGGCGGGCGCGTCGACGGGCACGACTACGCACGGGCCGCTGTCTCGTCCGGCGCCGCCGCGGTGCTCGCCTCGCGGGACACCGGAGTGCCGGCGGTGCTGGTCGACGACCCGGTGGCCGCCCTCGCCGCACTGGCACGTCACTCGCTGGCGCAGCTCTCGGGACTGCGGGTGGTCGCCCTGACCGGTTCCCAGGGCAAGACCAGCACCAAGGACCTGGTCGCCCAGGTGCTCGCGACCGCGGGCCGGACGGTGGCCACCTTCGGATCCTTCAACAACGAGCTCGGGCTCCCGCTCACGGTGCTGCGGGCCGACACCGCGACCCAGTTCCTGGTGCTGGAGATGGGCGCCCGCCACGTCGGGGACCTCCGCGCCTCGTGCACCATCGCGCCGCCTGACGTCTCCGTGGTGCTCAACGTCGGCAAGGCCCACATCGGCGAGTTCGGCTCCCAGGCCCGGATCGCCGAGGCGAAGGGGGAGATCGTCGAGGCGCTGCACGAGGACGGGGTGGCGGTCCTCAACCTCGACGACCCGCTGGTGGCGGCGATGTCCGCGCGCACGACGGCGCGGGTGCAGACCTTCGGCAGTGCGGTCGCCGCCGACGTACGCCTGGAGGATGTGGCGCTCGACGACCTCGGGCGCCCGTCCTTCACGCTGCGCGCGGGTGCGGACCAGGAGCGCGTCTCCCTGGGGCTGGTCGGGGAGCACCACGCCGCGAACGCGGCGGCCGCGGCGGCGACGGCGCTGGCGCTCGGGCTGCGGCTCGACCCGGTCGCCGAGGCCCTGGCCTCGGCCACGGCGACCTCGCGCGGCCGGATGGAGGTAGCCGAGCGCGCCGACGGCGTGACCGTCATCGACGACGCCTACAACGCCAACCCGGACTCGGTGCGTGCCGCCCTCAAGGCCCTGGCGGCGATCGGGCGTGGTCGCCCGGGGTCGCGCACGGTGGCCGTGCTGGGGGAGATGCGTGAGCTGGGTGAGTCTGCTCTCGAGGAGCACGACGCGGTCGGCCGGCTGGCGGTCCGGCTCGACATCCAGCAGCTCCTCGTGGTCGGGGCGGCGGCCAGGCCGATCCACCTCGGTGCCTCGCTGGAGGGGTCGTGGGGCCACGAGTCGGTCTTCGTCGAGGACACCGAGGCCGCTACCGACTGGTTGCGCCGGCACCTGGCCCCCGGTGACGTGGTGCTGTTCAAGGCGTCCAACGCCGTGCAGCTGAGTCGAGTCGCCCAGGCCGTGCTCGCCGACGACGGTGCGGGCGCGGGGCGCCGCGGATGAAGGCGATCCTGCTGGCGGGTGGCCTCTCGTTGATCTTCAGCCTGCTCGGCACCCGGGTCGCCATCCGGGTCCTCACCACCAAGGGGTACGGACAGCTGATCCGCGACGACGGGCCCACCACCCACCACACCAAGCGGGGCACGCCCACGATGGGCGGGCTGGTCATCATCTTCTCGGTGGTCTCCGCCTACCTGCTCGCCAAGCTGGTCACCACCGACCCGCCGTCGTGGTCGGCGCTGCTGCTGCTGTTCCTGCTGGTCGGGCTGGGCACGGTGGGCTTCCTCGACGACTACATCAAGATCGCCAAGCAGCGCAGCCTCGGGCTGCGGAGCAAGGCTAAGGTCGCCGGCCAGACCCTGGTCGCCGTGGTGTTCGCGGCGCTGGCGCTGACCCGCCCCGACGAGCGCGGACAGACCCCCGCGTCGCACCACGTCTCCTTCACCCGGGACTTCGACAACCTGACGCTGCCGTCGGTCGTGGTGGTGCTGCTGATCCTGGTGATGATCTCCGGGTCCAGCAACGCGGTGAACCTCACCGACGGGCTGGACGGGCTGGCATCGGGCGCCTCGACGATGGTCTTCGGCGCCTACACCCTGGTCAACATCTGGCAGAACAACCAGTGGTGCGCGATCACCGCCGGCAACAAGTGCTACGACGTCCGCGACCCCCTCGACCTCGCCGCCGTCGCCGCCGCGCTGACCGGTGCCTGCTTCGGCTTCCTGTGGTGGAACGCGTCGCCGGCGAAGATCTTCATGGGCGACACCGGGTCGCTGTCGCTCGGAGGGGCGCTGGCCGGACTGGCGGTGCTCACCCACACCGAGTTCCTGCTCGCCGTCCTCGGCGGCCTCTTCGTCATCCAGACGCTCTCGGTGATCCTGCAGGTCGGCTACTTCAAGGCGACCGGAGGCAGACGGATGTTCCGGATGGCACCGCTGCACCACCACTTCGAGCTGAAGGGGTGGGACGAGATCACCGTGGTCATCAGGTTCTGGATCATCACCGGCATCTGTGTTGCGACCGGGCTGGGGATCTTCTACGCCGAGTGGGTCACCGGGGCATGACGGCACTGGACATGCTGGGCAGGCACCTGTCCTGGGACGGCGTGCGGGCAGGGGTGATCGGCATCGGGACCTCCGGATTCGCGGCCGCCGACACCCTGCTGCACCTCGGCGCGCGGGTGACGGTGCTGGCGGAGTCGGCCGACGATCGGCAGCGGGAGAAGGCGGCGCTGCTGGAGGTGCTCGGCGCACGCGTGCGGATCGGCCCCGATGCCACCCGCGACCTGCCCACCGACGTCGACCTGGTGGTGACCTCCCCGGGCGTGCCGCCGACCTCTGCCGTGCTGGGCGCTGCCGCGGCCCGCGGCGTGCCGGTGTGGGGCGAGGTCGAGCTGGCCTGGCGGCTGCGTGACCCGGAGAGTCCGGGGGTCTGGCTCTGCGTGACGGGCACGAACGGCAAGACCACCACGGTGCGGATGCTGGACTCCGTCCTGCGTGCGGCCGGGCTCGCCAGCATCGCCTGTGGCAACGTCGGCCTGCCGGTCGTGGAGGCGGTGATGGACCCCGCGCCGTACGCCGTCTACGCGGTCGAGCTCTCCAGCTTCCAGCTGCACTACACCACCTCGATGTCGGCACACGCGGCCGCCGTCCTCAACGTCGCGGAGGACCACCTGGACTGGTACCCCTCGATGGCCGCCTACGCCGCCGACAAGGGCCGCATCTACCACCGGGTGCGCTCGGCCTGCGTCTACAACGTCGCGGACCCGGAGACCGAGCGGTTGGTGCGGGAGGCGGACGTGACCGACGGCGCTCGCGCCGTGGGCTTCACCCTCGGCACCCCCCGTGTGGGGACGGTCGGAGTCGTCGAGGACGTGCTCGCCGACCGGGCCTTCATCGACGAGCGCGAGCACAGCGCCGCCGAGCTCTGCACGGTCGACGACCTGGCCTCGCCCGCGCCGCACTTCGTGGCCAACGCCCTCGCGGCCGCGGCGCTGGCGCGCTCCGTGGGCGTCCCGACGACCGCCGTACGCGAGGGGCTGCGCGCCTTCGTGCCGGACCCCCACCGGATCGCCGACCTGGGGGAGGTCGCCGGGGTCCGCTTCGTCGACGACTCCAAGGCCACCAACCCGCATGCGGCGGCCTCGTCGCTGCAGGCGTTCGACCCGGTCGTGTGGGTGGCCGGCGGCCTGGCCAAGGGTGCGCGCTTCGACTCGCTCGTCACGGCGGTGCGCGACCGGCTGCGTGGGGTGGTCCTGCTGGGCCGCGACCGGGACGTGATCGCGGCGGCCCTTTCCCGACACGCACCCGATGTCCGCGTGATCGACGTGGCAGGAGACGACACTTCTGTCATGGACCGCGTCGTCGGTGCGGCCACGGACCTGGCCCGGCCGGGGGACACCGTGCTGCTCGCTCCGGGGTGCGCGTCCATGGACCTGTTCGCGAACTACGGCGCTCGGGGGGATGCGTTCGCAGAGGCGGTGCGTCGCCTCCGCGACCGGTGACCCCACGGGGTCCCGGCCGGCAGCACCCCACCCACGAAGAGGAGGGCACCGCGTGACCACCACGACGACAGGGGAGCAGCGCAGGCTCCTCCCGTCGCTCCGCGGCCGGCTCGCCGGGACCCGGGACAGGGCGCTGGCGCTCCGGCAGATGCTCGACCGGCCCCTGACGTCGTACTACCTGCTGATGACCGCGTCGACCCTGCTGCTGACGATCGGTCTGATGGAGGTGCTCAGCGCCTCGAGCATCTACTCCTACCGGATCTACGGCAACAGCTACCACGTCTTCCTCAAGCAGCTGACCTGGATGCTCCTGGCGCTGCCGACCGCATTCGTGGCCTCCCGGATCCCGCACCGACTGCTGCGGATGATGGCCTGGCCGGCGCTGATCGTCTCGGGCGTCCTGATCTACCTCACCGGGACGTCGCTGGGCTTCGCCGTCAACGGCAACCGCAACTGGCTGGCCCTCGGCCCGCTCACCCTGCAGCCCTCCGAGCTGGCCAAGCTCGCGATCATCTTGTGGTGCGCGGACCTGTACGCCCGCAAGGAGCGGATGCTCGGGGACTGGAAGCACGCCCTGCTGCCGATGGTGCCGGTCACCGGCCTGGTGACCGCACTGGTGGTGATGCAGGGAGACCTCGGCACCGCCCTGGTCCTGATGGCGATCATCCTCGGCATGCTCTGGGTGGTCGGGGCCCCCGCTCGGCTCTTCGTCGGGTCGCTGCTCAGCGTCGCGGCGCTCGCGCTCTACCTCGCGACCACCAACACCGAGCGCCTGCAACGGTTGACGAACTTCGCCGACCCGTTCAAGGACTACCAGGGGGCCGGCTGGCAGCCGGCCCACGGGCTGTTCGCGATGTCCAGCGGCGGGCTGCTGGGCAAGGGCATCTCGGCGAGCCAGCAGAAGTGGGGCAGCCTCCCGGAGGCTCACACCGACTTCATCTTCGCCGTGCTCGGCGAGGAGCTGGGCCTGGTCGGCACCCTGCTGGTGCTCGGCCTCTTCCTCACCATCGCGTACGCCGGCATCCGGGTCGCCCTGCGCACCCAGGACCCGTTCGTGCGATACATGTCGGCCGGCATCACCGTGTGGCTCACCGCGCAGATGATGATCAACGTGGGCATGGTGCTCGCGCTTTTGCCGGTGATCGGTCTGCCGCTGCCGCTGGTGTCCTACGGAGGGTCCGCGCTGCTGCCGTCCCTGGTCGCCCTGGGCCTCCTGGTCTCTTTCGCGCGCTCCGAGCCGGGGGCTCGTGCGGCCCTGCGGGACCGGCATCGGCGGCGCTCCGCCGGGGTGAACGCCGGCGGTGGCCTGCCCCGGCGCGGCCGGTGAGGGCTCTGCTGGCCGGTGGCGGGACTGCGGGCCACACCTCTCCGCTGCTCGCCACCGCCGATGCGCTGCGTCGCCTCCAGGATCCCGCCGACCCGGTCGAGGTGACCGCGCTCGGCACCCCCCGCGGCATCGAGGGTCGGGTGGTGCCCGAAGCGGGGTACCCCCTGGAGATGATCCCTCCGGTGCCGTTGCCGCGTCGGCCGTCCGCGGAGCTGGCCCGTGTCCCCGGCCGGCTGCGCGGCGCGTTCACGGCCGCGCTGTCGGTGCTGGACCGGGTGCAGCCCGACGTCGTGCTCGGCTTCGGCGGCTATGTGTGCGTCCCGGCCTACCTCGCCGCCCGCCGGCGCCACCTGCCGATCGTCGTCCACGAGGGCAACGCGCTGCCGGGCATCGCCAACCGGCTCGGGGCCCGGCTCACCACGCACGTCGCCACCAGCTTCCCGGCGACACCGCTGCGGCACGCGTCGTACATCGGCCTGCCGATCCGGCGGATGATCTCCACGCTCGACCGGGCGGCCCTGCGGGCCCAGGCGCGTCGCGGGCTCGGGCTCGACGCCGACCGGCCCACCCTGCTCGTCACCGGCGGCAGCCAGGGAGCGCGCCGGCTCAACCAGGCGGTCTCCGGTGCCGCTGCCTGCCTGGCCGAGGCGGGAGTGCAGGTGCTGCACATCGCCGGCCCCACCGGGGAGGTGTCCGTCGCGACGCTGGCCGGTGCGCCGCCCTACGTCGTCGTGCCGTACGTCGACCGGATGGACCTGGCCTACGCCGCCGCGGACCTGGTCCTGTGTCGGGCCGGGGCGAACTCGGTCACCGAGGTCGCCGCCGTCGGGCTGCCCGCGGTGTTCGTGCCGCTGCCGATCGGCAACGGGGAGCAGGAGCTCAACGCCCGTCCGGTCGTGGACGCGGGCGGCGGGCTGCTCGTCCAGGACGTCGAACTGACCCCGGAGTGGGTGTGCGGCACCGTGCCGGACCTGGTCCGCGACCCGGCGCGTCTGGCGGCGATGTCCTCGGCAGCGGCGGGCCTGATCCCGCGCGACGCCGACGAGAGGCTCGCGCGGATGGTGCTGTCGGCGGTGCGGCGATGAGGGTGCCGGTCCCCGAGGAGCTGCTCCCGGCCGACCGGCTGGGGCGGGTGCACTTCGTGGGCATCGGCGGCGCCGGGCTCTCCGGCATCGCCCGGATCATGCTGGCGCGCGGCCTCACGGTCAGCGGCAGCGACGCGCGAGACTCCCGCGCGGTCGAGGCGCTGCGGGCACTGGGAGCGCGCTGCTACGTGGGCCATCACGCCTCCCATGTGCACGACGTGGACACCCTGGTCGTGTCGACCGCCGTACGGGAGGACAACCCGGAGGTGGTCGAGGCCGCACGGCTCGGGCTGCGGATGCTCCCGCGGTCGGCCGCGCTGGAGTCGGTGATGAAGGGTCGGCGGGTGGTCGCGGTCGCTGGAACGCACGGCAAGACCACCACCACCTCGCTGCTCACCGTGGCGCTCCAGCACTGCGCGGCGGACCCGTCGTTCGCGATCGGTGGAGAGCTCAACGAGTCGGGGTCCAACGCCCACGACGGGTCCGGGGCGATCTTCGTCGCCGAGGCCGACGAGAGCGACGGCGCCTTCCTGGTCTACGCGCCCTACGGCGCCCTGGTGACGAACGTCGAGGCCGACCACCTCGACAACTGGGGGACCGAGGAGGCGTATCACGCGGCCTTCACCGCGTTCCTGGACCGCATCGACCGGTCCGGCTTCCTCGTCGCCTGCGTCGACGACCCGGGCGCCTCCGAGCTCGCCGCCCAGGCCCGGGCCAAGGGACTGAGCGTCCTCGGCGTCGGCGAGTCCGACGCGGCCGACCTGCGCGCCGAGGGCCTGGAGTTCGCGGGCTCCACCTCCCGCTTCACCGTCGTCGACCGTGGCCGCCGCCTCGGCGAGGTCGCGCTGCAGATCCCGGGCCGGCACTACGTGCTGGACGCACTGTCCGCCCTCGGGGCCGGGCTGCGGCTCGGTTTCGGGTTCGCCGACCTGCGGCGCGGGCTCGAGGCGTTCAGCGGCACCCGCCGCCGGATGGAGTTCAAGGGCGAGGTCGCAGGGGTGCGGGTCTACGACTCCTACGCCCACCACCCCAACGAGATCGCCGGCGACCTGCAGGCGGCCCGCTCGGTGGCCGGCGACGGCCGGGTCGTGGTGGCGTTCCAGCCGCACCTGGTCTCGCGCACCAAGGTGTTCGGCCCTGCGATGGGTGAGGCGCTGGGCGCCGCCGACTCGGTCGTGGTGATGGACGTCTACGTCGCCCGGGAGGACCCGGAGCCGGGTGTCGACGGGGGGCTGGTCGCCTCGCACGTGCCGCTGCCTGCCTCGGACGTGCTGTTCGAGCCGTCCTGGTCGGCGACCCCGGGCGACCTGGTCGAGCGGGCCAGGCGGGGCGACCTGGTGCTCACCCTGGGTGCCGGCGACGTGACCCTGGTGGGCCCCGAGGTGCTGGAGCTGCTGCACGAGCGCTCGGTGGAGGAACGATGAGCCTGTTCACCCGCAGTGGCCCGGGTGTCACACGCGACAAGCCCGACGACCCGGAGAAGACGGTTCGGACCGCCCGGCGGCGCTTCATGCGACGGCAGTGGTCGCGCCGGTGGCTGGCCTGGCAGCGGCTCGTCGTCGCGGTGCTGCTGATGTCCCTCGTGGGCGGCGGTGTGTGGCTGGTGTTCTTCTCCTCCGTGCTGGCCGTCTCCGGTGCCCAGGTCGTCGGCACCCGGCTGCTCACCCCGGCCGCCGTACGCCGAGCTGCCGCCGTACCGACCGGGTCGCCGCTGGCCACCGCGGACCTGTCGGCCATCAGCGCCCGGGTCCGGAGACTGGTGGAGGTCAGGAGCGTCGACGTGTCGCGTGCCTGGCCGGACGAGGTGCGCATCGACGTCGTCGAGCGGCGGGCCGTGGCGGTCGTCGAGCCCGTGCAGGGGGGCCGGCTGCGCGGCATCGACGCGACGGGCGTCGCGTTCCGCAGCTACGACCGCCGGCCGCCCGGGCTGCCGGTGATCCGCCGTGCCGCGGACGCCGGGACCGACGCGTTGGCCGAGGCGGCCACCGTCGCCGGTTCGCTGCCGCGCCCGCTGGCCGAGAAGGTCGCGTACGTCGAGGTGCAGACCCTCGACCAGATCTCGCTCGAGCTGCGCGCCGGCCCGACCGTGCTATGGGGCAGCGCCGCGGACTCGGTAGACAAGGCCCGGGTGCTCGCGGCCCTGATCCATCAGCACGCCCGCTACTACGACGTCAGTGTCGCGGGCCAGCCGGTGATCAGGAAGTAGCATCCGCCCCCCACCCACACCCCCAACCCACCCAACCCACCCACCCGCCCCCCCACCCACCCGGCCGAGTCGGCGCATCCGCAGGGCCCCACTCGCCGAGTCGGCGCATCCGCAGGGCCCCCGGTCGTAGCGGGGTTCGGGCGCACGACCTTCCTCCTGTGCAGGCATCTCCACCACCGATCGGCGCGACCGTTACTCCGCAGTCATCGAAGCTAGCCCCATCGTCGTCGGTTGCCGCATCCCCTCCTGGTGTCGCCGGTCGCAGTGGTCAACACGGCCGGCGCCCTGCGGATGCGCCGGGTCGACGTGGTTTCGGCCTGCGGATGCGCCGGGTCGGCAAGGGGTGGGACGGGGGGAGGAGAGGCGGGGACGGGCGGAATGCGGCTCGCCCGGAAACCCAACAAAACTGCGCCGCGCCGCGTGTCTGCTCGGGATCCCCGTCGTGCGTCCCTTAGTTTCTTCAGCAACGCGAGGTTGACATAACTATAACTCTCTACTTGAGGGTGAGGGTTCTGGGGCCGTCGGGCTCGCGCACTTCCCCACCGACATACACCCGTCTGCCCGGCACCGCAGGGTGCAGGCAGCCAAGCAGCGAGAGGCACTGCCGTGGCAGCACCGCAGAACTACCTGGCCGTCATCAAGGTCGTGGGTATTGGTGGAGGTGGAGTCAACGCCGTCAACCGGATGATCGAGGTCGGCCTCAAAGGGGTCGAGTTCATCGCCATCAACACCGACGCCCAAGCACTCCTGATGAGCGACGCCGACGTCAAGCTGGACATCGGCAGAGAGCTCACCCGCGGCCTCGGTGCGGGCGCCAACCCCGAGGTCGGCGGCAAGGCGGCCGAGGACCACGCCGAGGAGATCGAGGAGGTGATCAAGGGCGCCGACATGGTGTTCGTGACCGCCGGAGAGGGCGGTGGCACGGGCACGGGCGGCGCGCCCGTGGTGGCCCGCATCGCGCGGTCACTGGGCGCCCTGACCATCGGGGTGGTGACCCGGCCGTTCTCGTTCGAGGGACGACGCCGGGCCAACCAGGCCGAGGACGGGATCTCCTCGCTCCGCGACGAGGTCGACACGCTGATCGTGATCCCCAACGACCGGCTGCTGTCCATCAGCGACCGCAACGTCTCGGTGCTCGACGCCTTCAAGCAGGCCGACCAGGTGCTGCTGCAAGGGGTGTCGGGGATCACCGACCTGATCACCACGCCGGGCCTGATCAACCTGGACTTCGCCGACGTCAAGTCCGTGATGGCCAACGCCGGCTCGGCCTTGATGGGCATCGGCTCGGCCCGCGGCGAGGACCGGGCGGTGGCGGCCGCCGAGATGGCGGTCTCCAGCCCGCTGCTCGAGGCGTCCGTGGACGGGGCGCACGGCGTGCTCCTGTCCATCGCGGGTGGCTCCGACCTCGGCCTGTTCGAGATCAACGAGGCGGCCGCACTGGTGGCCCAGGCGGCGCATGCCGAGGCCAACATCATCTTCGGTGCGGTGATCGACGACGCGCTCGGCGACGAGGTGCGAGTCACCGTGATCGCGGCCGGGTTCGACGGCGGGATGCCCAAGCGTCGCGACAGCGGCTCGGCGCTGCGTCGTGAGCCGGCAGCCCGCCAGACGGACACCCGGCAGCCGGTCGAGCAGCTTGCGCCGCCGTCCCCGGACGGTCGGATCCCGGCGCCGGTGGGCAGCTACGCACCGGCCAGTCGGCCGACGACGGGCTCCCCGCTCAACCCCAGCCGCCTCGAGCCCGAGCCGGTCGGGGTGGCGTCCCACAGCGGTGCGTCCTCCGTGCAGGCGGCTACGCCTCCGCGGCCACGCCAGGCGCACTTCGAAGACGACGACCTGGACGTGCCGGACTTCTTGAAGTGACCTACGGTGGGGCCGACCAGTTCATCGGCCCCACCACAGCCAGGAGTACGACGCCGGAGTGTTCGCCTTCCGAGACGCTCACCGTCGGGTCGACGTCGCCTTCACGGACCGTCATCGAGACCTCGGTGCCGGTCCGTCCGCGTCACTGGGCCCGGCCGACACGTCCTTGGACCTCGCCGGCCCGGCCGACCGCTGCGCGGAGGACCTCCGCCTCGTTGCCGACGCCCTGGCCCGGGGCCACGCCGACCGGGATGACCCGTCGGCCCTGTCCGTGCGGACGCCACCGCCGCACCTCGCGACGATGCACCAGGTGCACGGGGCCACGGTCGCGGTCGTGGACCAACCCGCGCTGGGTCGCCACGAGGCACCGGTGGCGGACGCCCTGGTCACGTCGCTGCCCGGCGTCGCCCTGCTGGTGCGGGTGGCCGACTGTGTGCCGGTGCTCCTCGCCGACGCGACCGCGGGCGTGGTCGCGGCCGTCCATGCCGGACGGCCGGGGCTGGTCGCCGGGGTCGTGCCGGAGGCGGTGCGAGTGATGAGAGCCAGGGGCGCGACGAGCATCCGGGCCTGGGTCGGCCCGCACGTGTGCGGCAGCTGCTACGAGGTGCCCGAGTCGATGCGCGAGGAGGTCGCCGCGGCGGTTCGCCAGGCCTGGGCGGAGACGTCGTG
Organism: Nocardioidaceae bacterium; assembly: GCA_025934895.1. Classification (GTDB taxonomy): domain Bacteria; phylum Actinomycetota; class Actinomycetes; order Propionibacteriales; family Nocardioidaceae; genus Nocardioides_B. Next base: position 11,288 of record JAICWH010000001.1, read on the forward strand.
GGGAACCCCTTCGGTGGACATCGGGGCTGGTGTCCGCGCCCAGCTCCGGCAGCACGATGTGCACCCGGTCGTCGACGTGCAACGGTGCACACTCGAGGACCCGGATCTCTACTCCTACCGGCGTCAGGGCAACGACGCCGGTCGGCTCGGTGGCCTCGTCTGGATCCGGCCGTGAGGTGGGTGCGGGCATGACGGCCCGTCGCGATGAGCTGGCCCGCAACCTGGACACCGTGCGCGGCCGGATCGCGGCCTCGTGCGACATGGCGGGCCGGTCTGCCGACGAGGTGACCCTGACCGTGGTGACGAAGTTCTTCCCCGCCTCCGACGTACGCCTGCTCGCCGGGCTAGGCGTCCGGCACGTCGGCGAGAACCGGCACCAGGAGGCGCAGACCAAGGCGGTCGAGTGCTCCGACCTCGACCTCACCTGGCACTTCATCGGCGGCCTGCAGAGCAACAAGGCGGCAGCCGTCGCGGGCTACGCCGACGTCGTCGAGTCGGTCGACCGGCCCAAGCTGCTGCGCGGCCTGGCCAAAGGAGCGCGCGCGTCCGGCCGGCGGCTCGACGTCCTGGTGCAGGTCGACCTGGACCCGGAGGGATCCACGGCATCGGGCCGCGCGGGTGCCGCTCGGGAGGCCGCGGTGGACCTGGCGCGACGGGTGGCCGAGACCGATGCGCTGCGGCTGCGCGGGGTGATGGCGGTGGCACCGCTGGGGCAGGAACCCCAGGCGGCGTTCGAGAAACTGCGCGAGGTGGCAGAGCAGGTCCGCCTCGTCGACCCCGGCGCGACCTGGGTCTCGGCGGGGATGAGCAACGACCTCGAGGCCGCCGTCCGGACGGGCGCGACACACGTGCGGATAGGCAGCGCGGTGCTCGGTAGCCGGCCCTCGGGCGGGTAGGGTCCACCTCGTAGCCGCGCGTCCCACCCGGGGGCCGCAGATGCACCGGAAGGCAAGAGTCATGGGCAGCGCGATGCGCAAGATGGGTGTCTACCTTGGCCTGCTGGAGGACACCGAGCGCTACGACGAGTACGACGACGACTACGACGAGGGCGTCAACCGCGAGCAGCGACCGCGCACCGACGAGCCGGCACGTCCGGCGCCGGTGGCCAACATCTCCGAGCGCCGCCGTCCGGCGCCGACGCAGAGCTCCAGCCAGCCGCTGGGCACCGTCGCCGAGCTGTCCCGGATCACCACCCTGCACCCGCGCACCTACAACGAGGCCCGCACCATCGGGGAGAACTTCCGCGAGGGCGTCCCGGTGATCATGAACCTCTCCGAGATGGACGACTCGGACGCCAAGCGGCTGGTGGACTTCGCGGCGGGCCTGGTGTTCGCGGTGCGGGGCACCATCGAGCGGGTAACGGCCAAGGTGTTCCTGCTGTCGCCGCCCAACGTGACCGTCGCGGCCGAGGACAAGCAGCGGATCGCCGAGAACGGCGCGTTCTTCAACCAGAGCTGAGGCTCCCGGGAGTTTGGCGACTCCTGGCTAGACTCCGCCTGTGGGACCCATCGCCTTCATCCTCTGGACCGTGCTGCGCATCTTCCTTGCGTTCATGCTCGTCCGGCTCGTGGTCGACTGGGTCCAGGTCTTCGCACGTACCTGGACCCCTCGGGGTCCGGTGCTGTTCATCCTGGAGATCGTCTACACGGTCACGGACCCGCCGATCAGGTTCATCCGGCGCTTCATCCCTCCACTGCGGATCGGCAGTGTCGCGCTCGACACCAGCTTCCTGGTGGTGCTGATCATCGTCTACCTCCTGCAGGCGCTCGTTGTCCAGTTGCCGTTCTGAGCGGAGGCCTCCCCCCGCGCGCGGCGCCGACACGCCGAACGGGATACGGTAGATACGCCGCACAGACAGCGGAACCTCTGCACAACGACTACAGACAAGGTGAGGTCATGCCGCTGACGCCCGAGGACGTGAGCAACAAGCGCTTTACCCCGGTTCGCCTCCGTGAGGGGTACGACATGGGGGAGGTCGACCAGTTCCTCGACGAGGTCGAGGCGGAGCTGGCCCGGCTGACCCGCGAGAACGAGGACCTGCACCGCAAGCTCTCCGGCGTGCAGGGGGTCGATGGTGCGTCTGCGTCGGCGGACGGCGCGGCTGCCGCGCAGACCGAGTCGGCTGCTCCGGTCGCACCGACCGAGCCCGCAGCACCGGCGGAGACGCTGCAGGTCACCACGGTCGCCGACGCGTCGAGCGCCGCCGTCCGACTGCTCGAGATCGCGACCCGCAACGCCAGCGAGCTCGTCGGGGAGGCGCAGGAGGAGGCCGGCCGGATCGTCAGCGAGGCACGCACCGAGGCCGAGCGACTCGAGACCGACAGCAAGGACCGGGCGAACCGTCTGGAGTCGGAGTCGCGCAGCCGAGCGCAGATGCTCGATGCCGAGACCGAGGAGCGCCGGCAACGCCTGCTCGGGGATCTCGACAAGGAGAAGGAGCGGCTCAACGGCGAGGTCGAGAACCTCCGCACGTTCGAGCGGGAGTACCGCGCCCGTCTCAAGACCTACTTCGAGCAGCAGCTCGCGGCGCTGGACGGCGCCGGGGAGCCCGGGTCGCTCCAGGACGGCGCTCCCAGCGGGCCGCGGAGCAGGTTGCGGTCACTGCTCGGCGACGAGGGCGACCAGCCGGGCTGAGCATCGCCTCGATGTCCCCCGGGTCGCACCCGGGGGACGTCTGGCGTTCCTGGCCGACCGGCTCCCGCCGGGTCAGGCTCTGGTCACCGAGAAGATCAGGTCGAGGTCGTCGTCGCGGACCACCGACGCCCCGTCGCCGCCGGGCCCGACGTCGGCCGGCTCTCCCTCGCGGATGTCGACCGCCAGCACCTCCGCGGCCACCAGGCTGCCGTTCTCGCGCAGTGCCTCTGCGGTCCGCCCCCCGGCGCGCCAGACCAGGTTGATCCGGTCGCTGACGTCGAGACCACCGCTCTTGCGGGCCTCCTGCACCAGTCGCACCACCTCACGGGCCCGTCCGGCCCGCACCAGCGTCGGGGTCAGCTCCAGGTCCAGGGCCACCGTCTCGCCCTGCTCGTTGACCACCGACCAGCCTTCGCGGGGACGCTCGGCGACGATCACCTCCTCGGGGTGGACCTCCACGTCCGCGCCGTCGACGCTCACCACGGCTCGCCCGGTGCTGCTCAGGGACGCGGACAGGGCGGCCGCGTCGGCGGCCGCGATCGCCGCGGCCACTCGCGGTGTCTGCTTGCCGAACCGCCTGCCCAGGGCCCGGAAGCTGCCCTTGGCCGAGAAGTCGAGCAGGTCGGCTCCCGCTTCCGACAGCGGCTCGACGGTGCCGACGTTGAGCTCCTCGGCGATCTCGCGACGCAGCTCCGCGGTGAGCCTGGCCCACGCGCTCGACGCGACGAGCGCCCGACTCAGCGGCTGACGGGTGCGCACCTTGGCCTCCGCGCGAGCGGCGCGCCCGAGCTCCACCAGCCGGCGGGCGAGCGCCATCTTCGCGCTGAGGTCGTCGTCGACGAGGCTGCCGTCCACCTTGGGCCAGGCGGCCAGGTGCACCGAGTCCGGCAGCTCGGTCGACGTCGAGGCGAACATGTCCTGCCAGACCCGCTCGGTGATGAACGGCGTGATGGGCGCCATCAGCAGCGTCACGACGTAGAGGCACTCGTGCAGGGTCGCCAGCGCATCCGGGTCGCCGGCCCAGAACCGCCGCCGTGAACGGCGGACGTACCAGTTGGACAGCTCGTCGACGTACGACGCGAGCAGGCTGCCCGCGCGCTGGGTGTCGAACTGCTCCAGCGCCTCGGTCACGCCGAGCACCAGCCGGTGCGCCTCGGAGAGGGCCCACCGGTCGAGCAGCGGGCGCTCGGACGGCTCGGGGGCGGGGTCACGAGCGGCATCTCCGGGATGCCACGACGACGTCCGGGCATAGAGCACCTGGAACGCCACCGTGTTCCAGTAGGTCAGCAGCACCTTGCGCACCGCCTCCGCGATGCTGGCGTTGCCCACCCGGCGGGCCACCCACGGCGAGCCGGAGGCCGCCATGAACCACCGGACCGCGTCGGCGCCGTGCTCCTCCATCAGAGGCATCGGCTCGAGGATGTTGCCGAGGTGCTTGGACATCTTGCGCCCGTCCTCGGCCAGGATGTGGCCCAGGCACAGCACGTTGCGGTACGACGACTCGTCGAAGACCAGGGTGCCGATCGCCATCAGCGTGTAGAACCACCCGCGGGTCTGGTCGATCGCCTCGCAGACGAAGTCGGCCGGGTAGGCGCGCTCGAAGAGCTCCGCCGATCCTGACCGGTGCGGGTAGCCCCACTGCGCGAACGGCATCGAGCCGCTGTCGAACCAGGCGTCGATCACCTCCGGCACCCGCCGGGACTCCGCGCCGCACTCCGGGCAGGGCAGGGTCACCGCGTCGACGTACGGCCGGTGCGGGTCGAGCCCGGACTGGTCGGTGCCGGAGAGCTCGGAGAGCTCACCCAGCGAGCCGACGCAGGTCTGGTGGCCCCCGGCGCACCGCCAGATCGGGAGCGGCGTGCCCCAGTAGCGCGTGCGCGACAGCGCCCAGTCGATGTTGTTGTGCAGCCAGTCGCCGTAGCGGCCCCACTTGATGGTGTCGGGGAACCACTGCGTGCGCTCGTTCTCGCGAAGCAGGGCGTCCTTGACCTGCGTGGTGCGGACGTACCAGGACGGCTGCGCGTAGTACATCAGCGGCGTGTGGCAGCGCCAGCAGTGCGGATAGCTGTGCTCGTAGGCGACGTGGCGGAACAACAGGCCGCGGCGCTCCAGGTCGGCGACCAGGTCCTCGTCGGCATGCTTGAAGAACTGGCCGCCCACCAGTGCGAGGCCCTCCTCGAAGTGCCCGTCCGGACGCACCGGTACGACGACGGGCAGCCGGTAGGCGCGGCACACCGCCAGGTCCTCCTCACCGAACGCCGGTGACTGGTGGACCAGACCCGTGCCGTCCTCGGTGGTGACGTAGTCGGCGAGGACGACCACGTGCGGGGTGCCGTCGGTGCCCGGAGCTGGGGCGGGGAAGTCGACCAGCTCGAAGGGTCGCTGATAGGTCCACCGCTCCATGTCGCTGCCCCGGACCCGGTCCCGGACCGTCCAGCCCTCACCGAGGACCGCGTCGAACAGCGGCTCGGCGACCACCAGGGTCTGCGTGCCGTCGGTCGCCAGCACGTAGGTCACGTCGGGCCGCACGGCGACCGCCGTGTTGGAGACGAGCGTCCACGGGGTCGTGGTCCACACCAGCAGGGCCGCTCCGGGCTGGTCAGCACTGCCGGCGTAGGGCCCCGACGTCAGGGGGAACCGCACGTAGACGCTCGGGTCGGTGACGGTCTCGTAGCCCTGCGCCACCTCGTGGTCGGAGAGCCCTGTCCCGTCCCGCGGGCAGTACGGCGCGACCCGGTAGTCCTGCACGAGCAGCCCCTTGGAGTGGATCTGCTTGAGCGCCCACCAGACGGACTCGATGTAGGAGGGGTCCATGGTCCGGTACGGGTCCGAGGTGTCGACCCAGTAGCCCATCCGCTCGGTCATCGCCTCGAAGGCGTCGACGTGCCGCAGCACCGACTCCCGGCACCTCGCGTTGAACTCCGCCACGCCGTAGGCCTCGATGTCCTGCTTGCCCGAGAAGCCGAGCTCCTTCTCCACCGCCAGCTCGACGGGCAGGCCGTGACAGTCCCAGCCGGCCTTGCGCTCCACGAGGTAGCCCTGCATCGTCCTGAACCGAGGGAACACGTCCTTGAACACCCGCGCCTCGACGTGGTGGGTGCCGGGCCTTCCGTTGGCGGTCGGTGGGCCCTCGTAGAAGGTCCACCGCGGTCGGTCGGGCCCCGAGTGTCCCGACGCACCGCCGAGCTCCAGCGACCTCTCGAAGGTGCGGTTCTCCGCCCACAGCGCCAGCACCTCGTGCTCGAGGGCCGGTAGGTCCACCTGGGGAGGGACGGGTCGGTACATGCTCATCGGTGTCGTTCCTTCGCTCGCTCGCTCGCCGGGCCGAAGGGACGAGTCGGGCCACGGCGCCGGCTGCCGGCACGTGGCCGCTCCCGCGGTACCACCCTCCTTGACGGTCCGAGGTGTCGGGCCGCCCTCTCTCGAGGTCACCGCTGCTGGGTCTACCTGCCGGGCACTGCACTGACCGTGCTCGACGCTCTTCCAGCGGCTCGGGGGTGATCTTCGCTCCGGACAACACCCCCGGGCTCTCACCGTCCCCGGGTCGCTGCCGGCTGTTCTCGGAGCTACTCGTCCCGTCGACGCCGTGCGGTGCGACAAGTCTGCCAGAGCCCGTGGACCCGATGCATGCGGGTTGTCGCCCCCCCGCCGTCGACGGTCCTCCGGGTGTGCAGGAGAAGTTACCGGATGGATGGGCGCGGTTGGTTGTCTGCGCTGCCGGGGCGGCATATCCTCACCGGACTCGTGTGGCTCTCCTCGCTCCGGCCGCACGCTCCGCAGGACCGGGCCCAGGGGGTTGCGCTGATGGCACGTACGACGGCGCGGAGCCCGGCTGCCGGCCAGCAGTCCGCCCGGACTCCGGCCCGCAAGCAGGCCGCCCCGAAGGCGGCCCAGAAGGCGGCCCAGAAGGCGGCCCAGACGTCAGCCGAGCAGGCGGCCGAGCAGGCGGACCAGGAGCCCCTCGAGCAGCCCGCGAAGCCGGCCCGGAAGGTGGCCAAGCACGGGGCGAAGCAGGCGAGCCGGCCCACGGGAGCCCGGCGCGCCGGGAAGGCCGCGCCGCGCGACCTCGCGGTCAAACCGGACGAGAAGCCCTGGACCGCCGCGGAGGTGGCGGAGGTCCGCGGCGAGCTCGAGGCGGAGCGGGAGCGGCTGCGCTCCCAGCTCAACCTCGCCGAGCACGAGCTCCACGACCTGATGCACGACGCGGGGGACGGCGCGGGCCACGACCAGGCCGACGTGGGCTCCACGACCTTCGAGCGGGACCAGGAGATGAGTCTGGCGAAGAACAGTCGCGAGATGCTGGCCCAGACCGAGCGAGCGCTCCTGCGCATCGACGACGGCAGCTACGCGGTCTGTGAGAGCTGCGGTCAGCCGATCGGCAAGATGCGGGTGATGGCTTTTCCGCGTGCCACACTGTGCCTGTCATGCAAGCAGCGCGAGGAGCGTCGCTGAACCCCAGCGACGCGGACCACCCACCGGTAGGCCGGTCTCGTCCCCGGCCCGACCGTGCCCGGCACCTGCGGCTCTTCACCGTGATCACGGTGCTGGCCTACCTCGTCGACCTCACCTCGAAGAGCCTGGTGGTCGACCGGCTCACCGACCGTGGTCGGGTCCGGGTCGTCGGTGACCTGCTCTCCCTCGACCTCGCTCGCAACCCCGGCGCCGCGTTCAGCACCGGCACGTCGTACACGGTCGTCCTCAGCTGCGTGGCCATCGCCGCGGCCGTCGCGGTGCTCTGGGTGGCCCGCCGGCTGGGGAGCACGGGATGGGCCGTGGCCCTCGGTCTCCTGCTGGCCGGGATCCTCGGCAACCTCACCGACCGGGTCTTCCGGTCGCCCGGGTTCCTGCGCGGCCACGTCGTGGACTTCCTGCAGCTGCCGCACTGGCCGATCTTCAACGTGGCCGACATGTGCATCAACGTCGCTGCCGCGCTGATCATCGTGCAGGCGTTCCGTGGCGTCACCGTGTCCGGTGCGCGCACGGCTCACGCGAGGGACCGTGGTGGCAGCGACCAGGACCCCGACGACGAAGCGACGCAGTGACGCAGCCGGTCCAGGGAGCGCCGGACGGGCACGACCACCGCACGGTCACCGTGCCGGACGGCCTGGCAGGGGAGCGGGTGGACGCGGCGATAGCGCGGATGTTCGGGCTCTCGCGCAACCGGGCGGCCGACCTCATCAGGACCGGCCACGTGCACGTGGACGGACGGGCCCCAGCGAAGTCGGCGCGGGTGGAGAGCGGCGCCATGCTCGACGTCTCCATCCCCACCCCGGTCGACCCGGTGGCCGTCGTCCCGCAGACGGTCGAGGGGATCAAGATCGTGCACGACGACGACGCCATCGTGGTGGTCGACAAGCCGGTCGGGGTCGCCGTACACCCCAGCCCGGGATGGCACGGGCCCACCGTGGTCGGACATCTCGCGGCGGCCGGCTTCCGCATCTCGACCAGCGGCGCGTCCGAGCGGCAGGGCATCGTGCAGCGCCTCGACGTCGGGACGTCCGGGCTGATGGTCATCACCAAGAGCGAACGCGCCTACTCCGTGCTGAAGAACGCCTTCCGGCACCGCACCGTGGACAAGGTCTACCACGCCCTGGTGCAGGGACATCCGGACCCGCTGCAGGGCACCATCGACGCGCCGATCGGCAGGAACCCCAAGCACGACTACAAGTTCGCCGTGATGGCCGACGGCAAGCACAGCGTCACCCACTACGAGACGCTGGAGGCGCACCGGTTCGCGAGCCTGCTGGAGGTGCACCTCGAGACCGGCCGCACCCACCAGATCCGGGTGCACATGGCGGCCCTCAAGCACCCCTGCCTCGGGGACCTCACCTACGGCGCCGACCCGACCCTTGCCGCGCGCGTCGGGTTGACGCGCCAGTGGCTGCACGCCGTACGCCTCGGCTTCGAGCATCCCGAGAGCGGCGAGTACGTCGAGTACTCCTCGGACTACCCCGCGGACCTCCAAGATGCCCTGGACGCACTGCGCGATGCCGTCTGAGGTGGACCTGACAGTCCGGCCGGCCGGCCCCGAGGACGCGGCTGCCCTGGCCACCGTGTTCCTGGAGGCGCGGCAGGCAGCAGTCCCGGCCATCCCGCCCCTGGTGCACCCGCCCGAGGACGTCCGGCGCTGGCTGCGCTCACGCGTCGACGCGCCGGCGACAGAGATGTGGCTCGCCGAGCAGGGCGACGAGGTGGTCGGCCTGCTGCTGCTCGAGGCCGACTGGCTCCACTCGCTCTACGTCGCGCCCGGTCGCACCGGCCAGGGCATCGGCACCGCCCTGCTGGAGGTGGCCAAGAGCCGGCGGCCGCGCAGGCTGGGGCTGTGGGTGTTCGAGACCAACCACGGTGCCCGACGGTTCTACGCGAGGCACGGTTTCGTGGAGCTCCGCCACACCGACGGCTCGGAGAACGAGGAGGGGCGCCCGGACGTCGAGATGGCCTGGCCGGACCCGGAGTCGTTGCAGGGGCTGCGCGGCCGGGTCGACGAGCTCGACGACCGGCTCGCCGCTCTGCTCGCCGAGCGGGCAGCCACGACCGCCCGGATCCAGGACGTCAAGGAGGTGCCGGGCCACGCCGGCAGGGACGCCGCCCGGGAGCGCGAGATCGTGGCCCGGATGGCTCGCCTGGCCCCCGGTCTGGGCCAGGAGCGGCTGGCCAGGATCATGCATGCGGTGATCTCCGAGAGCCTGGACGCCGCCGAGCAGCGGGACGAGCAGCAGTGACCGACCCAGCCCATCCACCCAGCCCAGCCCAAGCACTGGGCCGACCCCTGGAGGCACCATGTCAACCGGACCATTGACCGATGACGTCCGCGAGCTGCTGACCCGGCCCAACCCCGCCGTGATCACCACGGTCCGCCCCGACGGGCAGCCCGTCTCGGTGGCCACCTGGTACCTCCTGGATCCCGATCGCAGCCGCGGCGACCGGATCCTGGTGAACATGGACGAGGGACGCAGGCGCCTGGACTACCTGCGCAACGACCCCCGGGTCTCGCTCACCGCCCTGGACGAGCACAGCTGGTACACCCACGTGAGCGTCCAGGGCCGGGTCGTGCAGCTCTCCCCGGACCCCGACCTGAGCGACATCGACCGGCTGTCGGTGCACTACACCGGCAACCCCTACCCGACCCGGGACCGGGGCCGGGTCAGCGCCTGGATCGAGATCGCCACCTGGCACGGCTGGGGCGCCGCAGCCCGCTCCTGAACGCGGTGGTGATCCCGTCCCGCGGGCGCCCCGGCGGCTCGCGATCCTGTCGGTGGGTCCTGCCACGATCATCTCCTCGGGTCACGTAGGCTGGCTGCTCTTCCCCAGAGGTCGGCCGGGCTGCCCCCGGTCACTGTCAGTGTGTCGTCATGTGTTGGGCCGGTCGCGGCTCGGGAAGGGGCGGGTCACCTCCGATGTCAGGCGGCTCAGCGAAGCAGGACTCGTTCGTCCATCTGCACGTGCACACCGACTACTCCATGCTCGACGGTGCGGCCCGACTCGGCGAGCTCTTCGCCAGGACCTCCGAGCTCGGGATGGGCGCGCTCGCGATGACCGACCACGGCAACGTGTTCGGCGCCTACGACTTCTACGCCAAGGCACGGGCAGCCGGGATCAAGCCGATCATCGGGATGGAGGCCTACTGCACTCCCAACACCTCGCGCTTCGAGCGCAAGCGGGTGCGGTGGAACAACGGTGGCGACGACGATGTCTCCGGCAGCGGCGCCTACACCCACATGACGCTGCTGGCCGAGACCACCGCGGGGATGCACAACCTGTTCCGGCTCTCCTCACGGTCCTCCATCGAAGGCTTCTTCTACAAGCCGCGCGCCGACCGTGAGCTGCTGGCCGAGCACGCCCAGGGGCTGATCGCGACGACCGGCTGTCCCTCCGGTGAGGTGCAGACCTGGCTGCGGATCGGGGACTACGACAAGGCCCGGGCGGCCGCCGCGGACTTCCAGGACATCTTCGGCCGCGACAGCTTCTTCCTCGAGCTGATGGACCACGGGCTGTCCATCGAGACCCGGGTTCGCGAGGGGCTGCTGCGACTGTCCAAGGATCTCGGCATCCCGCCCGTCGCCACCAACGACTCCCACTACACCAACCCGGGCGATGCGCTGGCGCACGAGCACCTGCTCTGCGTCTCCTCGGGCAGCACGATGGCCGACCCCAAGCGGTTCCGGTTCACCGGCGACAGCTACTACATCAAGTCGGCCGCCGAGATGCGGGAGCTGTGGGGCCAGACCAACGGCCTGCCGGAGGCCTGCGACAACACCCTGCTGATCGCGGAGCGCTGCAACGTCGAGTTCGACGAGGCGGCCAACTACATGCCCCGGTTCCCGGTCCCCGAGGGGGAGACCGAGGACTCCTGGTTCGTCAAGGAGGTCGAGAAGGGGCTGCGCTACCGCTACCCGGACGGCATCCCGGGCGCCGTACGCACGCAGGCGGACTTCGAGATCGGCGTGATCACGGCGATGGGGTTCCCCGGCTACTTCCTGGTGGTCGCCGACTTCATCAACTGGGCCAAGGACCACGGCATCCGGGTCGGTCCGGGCCGTGGCTCCGGGGCCGGCTCGATGGCCGCCTACGCCATGCGGATCACCGACCTGGACCCCCTCGAGCACGGGCTGATCTTCGAGCGCTTCCTCAACCCGGACCGCGTCTCGATGCCGGACTTCGACATCGACTTCGACGAGCGCCGCCGCAGCGAGGTGATCCGCTACGTCTCCGACAAGTACGGCGACGACCGGGTCTCGATGATCGTCACCTACGGCACGATCAAGTCCAAGCAGGCGGTCAAGGACTCCTCGCGGATCCTCGGCTACCCCTTCGCGATGGGGGACCGGATCACCAAGGCCCTGCCGGCCGCGGTGATGGGCAAGGACGTGCCGCTCAAGGAGCTCTTCGAGCCCGGACACAAGCGCTACGGCGAGGGCGGGGAGTTCCGGGCGCTGTACGACGCGGACCCCGACGTCAAGAAGGTCGTCGACACCGCGATCGGGATCGAGGGCCTCAAGCGCCAATGGGGCGTCCACGCCGCCGGGGTGATCATGTCCAGCGAGCCGCTGCAGGACGTCATCCCGGTGATGCGCCGCGAGCAGGACGGGGCGATCATCACCCAGTTCGACTACCCGACCTGTGAGCGCCTCGGCCTGATCAAGATGGACTTCCTGGGGTTGCGCAACCTCACGATCCTCGACGACGCGCTGGTCAACATCGCCAACAACCGCCAGGAGAAGGTGGTCATCGAGGACCTCGAGCTCGACGACCCGGCCACGTTCGCGCTCCTCTCCCGCGGTGACACGCTGGGGGTCTTCCAGCTCGACGGCGGGCCGATGCGGGCCCTGCTGCGCAGCATGCGCCCGGACACCTTCTCCGACATCTCCGCCGTGGGCGCGCTCTACCGCCCGGGCCCGATGGGCGCCGACTCCCACAACAAGTACGCCCGCCGCAAGACGGGCCGCGAGGAGCTCACCCCGATCCACCCGGAGCTCGCCGAGCCGCTCGCGGAGATCCTCGGGGAGACCTACGGCCTGATCGTCTACCAGGAGCAGGTGATGGCCATCGCGCAGAAGCTGGCCGGCTACTCGCTGGGCCAGGCGGACCTGCTCCGCCGGGCGATGGGCAAGAAGAAGAAGGAGGAGCTCGACAAGCAGCTCGCGGCCTTCTCCGCCGGCATGACCGAGCGTGGCTACTCCGAAGCAGCGGTCACCACGCTGTGGAACATCCTGCTGCCGTTCTCCGACTACGCCTTCAACAAGGCGCACTCCGCCGCCTACGGTCTGGTGTCCTACTGGACCGCCTACCTCAAGGCCAACTACCCGGCCGAGTACATGGCCGCGGTCCTCACCTCCGTCAAGGACGACAAGGACAAGATGGCGGTCTACCTCAACGAGTGTCGCCGGATGGGGATCAGGGTGCTCCCACCCGACGTGAACGAGTCGGAGGCCACCTTCACCCCGGTCGGGACCGACATCCGGTTCGGTCTGTCCGCGGTGCGCAACGTCGGCATCCAGGTCGTCGACGCGATCGTCGCCGCCCGCCGCGAGCAGGGCCGGTTCGCCGACTTCGGGGACTTCATGGGCAAGGTGTCCACCTTGGTGTGCAACAAGCGCCTCGTCGAGTCGCTGATCAAGGCCGGCGCGTTCGACTCGCTCGGCCACCGCCGCCGGGCACTGGTGGCGGTGCACGAGGCGGCCGTCGACCAGTACGCCGACATCAAGCGCAACGAGGCGATCGGTCAGGACTCGCTGTTCGGCGGCCTCGACGAGGAGGTCGGAGGTGGCTTCGGGGTGGCGATCGCCGTGCCGGATATCGCGGACTGGGACAAGCAGACGCTGCTCGGCCACGAGCGCGAGATGCTCGGGCTCTACGTCTCCGACCACCCGTTGCTGGGGCTCGAGCACATCCTCTCGGTCGGCACCGACTGCACGATCGGCCAGCTCCTCCTCGACGACGACCGGCCCGACGGCTCGTCGGTCACCGTCTCCGGGCTGATCACGTCGCTCCAGCGCAAGATCACCAAGCGGGGTGACGCCTGGGCGATGCTGACCCTGGAGGATCTCGAGGGCGCCATCGACGTCCTGCTGTTCCCCAGCTCCTACCAGCTGGCCAGCACCATGCTCACCGAGGACGCCATCGTGACCGTCAAGGGCCGGCTCTCCCGGTCCAAGGACCAGCCCGAGCTGCACGGCCAGGAGGTCAGCGTTCCCGACACCCGTCTGGACGGGTCCGGAACGTCCGGCCCGGTGGTCGTCTCGATGCCCTCGACCCGGTGCACCATGCCGGTGGTCGAGCAGCTCAAGGAGGTGCTCGCCACCCATCCCGGTGTCAGCGAAGTACGGTTGCGCCTGATGACCAGGACCGGCACGACCCTGATGCGGCTCGACGACCGGTTGCGCGTGGCCGCGAGCCCTGCGCTGTTCGCCGACCTCAAGGCGCTGCTGGGTCCGAACTGCCTGGCCGGCTGATGAGCGGCCGGGAGGCCTCCCGCCGTCGGGACATGGTGGTCGTCGTCGGTGTCCTCCTGGTGCTGGGGATCCTTGCCGGCGTGGTGTGGTGGCTGGTCGTCACCCCCGCCGAGTTCACCAAGCTGCCCCACGGTGGGCAGATGGGCGAGGACCAGCTCGGCAGGCAGTTCGGCGCCGACGCGTGGTACGTCGTGATCGCCGTCCCGACCGGCCTCGTCGCCGGCGGCCTGCTCACGTGGTGGCGGTCGGCCCACGTGCTGGGGACGGTCGCGGCGCTCCTCCTCGGTGCCGTGGTGGCGGCGGCCGCGATGTCGCTCACCGGTCACCTCCTCGGGCCGCAGGACCCGACGGCGGCTCTGGGCGCTGCCAAGCTCGGCAGCCGGGTCCCCGAGAGCCTCGACGTGGGCCTGCGTCCCGTGTGGCCGCTCTGGGCGTACCTCGAGGACACGATCTCGGTCTACCTGTCCTGGCCGGTCGGGCTGCTGGTCGGAGCGCTCCTGGTGCTCGTCGGGCGCGGGCCGGAGGACCAGCCGACACCCGCCCCGGACACGCGGGTTCGCGACGCGGACCATGCGGCCGTTGACGACCGGGACGCCGAACACCGCGGCGCGGGGCACCGCTTGTGGTGGTGCTGGGACGCGGGATATCCTGGCGGCCATCATTGCGTATCGTGAAATGAGTTGCCCTATGCGCAACAAGCGCCACGGCGCCTTCCTGGCCGACATGCTTGCCTCGGCGCGCTACGAGGTGCTGCCCACGGGCTCCATCGAGGACAAGGTCCTGGCCCACGTGCCCCTCGAGACCACCGTCACGGTGACCGCTTCCCCGACCAAAGGGATCGAGGCCACGCTGGCGCTGGCGGAGCGACTGGCCCGCCAAGGCTACTCGGCCGTGCCGCATCTCGCCGCCCGGATGGTCAGCGGACGAGCGGAGCTCTCCGAGATCGCCGCGCGAATGCGGGAGGCCGGCGTGCGCACGGTCTTCGTTCCCGGAGGCGACCAGGACCCGCCGGCGGGTGACTACACCTCGGCGTTGGACCTCCTGGAGGACCTCACGGCTCTGGGCAGTCCCTTCCCCGAGGTGGGGATCACGGGCTACCCCGAGTCCCACCCGACGATCAGCGACGACATGACCGTGCAGGCCATGTGGGACAAGCGCCGCCACGCCACGCACGTGGTCAGCAACCTGAGCTTCGACCCCCAGACGATCCAGGCGTGGGTGAGCCGGATGCGCGCGCGAGGTGTGACGATGCCGGTCCTGCTCGGGCTTCCGGGCCCCATCGACCGGACCAAGCTTCTGACGATGGCGACCAAGATCGGGGTCGGCGACTCGACCCGGTTCCTGGGCAAGCACAAGGGCACGTTCGCGCGCCTCGCCGCGCCCGGTGGGTTCACCGGTCAGCGGTTCCTCGAGCAGTGTGCCCCGCTGCTGGCGACCCCGGAGTCGCAGGTGACCGGGCTGCACATCTACACGTTCAACCAGGTCGCCGAGACCGAGGCCTGGCGGCGCTCCTACCGCGAGCAGCTGATGGCGGTCCGCTGACGGCTGGTGCGGGACCGCTCACACCTGGAGGCGGTGCCCGTGGAAGGTGCCGGTGAACCTGGTCAGGACGGAGTCGTCCGACGCGCTGCGGACGGTCCCGCGGTACCTCCCGGCCACGTGGCTGCCGTGCACCGCACCGGACACGCGGATGTCGATGACGGCGCCCGGGTTCGACCCCTGGGCAGGGGCACTCTCGAAGAACCTCGCCCGGAACCCGTCCCCTGAGCACCTCCAGGCCCCCAGCCCGAGCGTGCCGTCGGGGATCTCCTCAAGCGACAGGACGCCGCCTGCGGCGAAGGCCACGATGGCGACGCCGGTGTCCCCACCCGGGGGGTCGTCCGTGTGCGTGACTCGCCACGCACCGAGCAGGTCACGGCCGTCGTGACCGCCACCGTGACTCGGTTCGGACGCCGTCGCCGGACCCACCGCGGTGACCCCGACCAGCGACGCGCCGGCCACACCTGCTCCGCGCAGGAGCATGCGTCGTTCGAGCATCTTGTCCATCTCACCCTCCCAACGAGTGTCGAGTTCTCGTGGGGCGACAGCGATCATCCTGGGCGGATCCGGCGCTCGCTGCCATAGCCCGTTCGGGTGGCCCGGGTCGACGAGCGCAAGGCGGGGCAGAGGCGCAGGGCGAGGTTCAGGCCGGGTTGGCAGCCGTCGATGTGAGCAGGATCTCCAGGGCCCGCTCCAGACCGGTGTGTCCGGTGGGGACGACGCTCAGCGGCAGTCCGATCCGGGCGGCGGCGCGCTCGGCGAGCCGACGCAGCTCGTCGTCCGGCCGCTGGGCCAGCCACACCATCCGGGTGTAGTGCGCGAAGTAGGCGTCGCGGAGCTCCGGGTGCCGGTCCAGGCCCAGCTCGGCGATCACCGTCCGGTCGAACGAGCGCACCAGGAAGTCGGTCAGGACGTAGGTCCCGGGCTGCGCCTCGAAGATCTCCTGGATGCGGTCGGCGCCGCCATAGATGTCGTAGCAGTGCAACCCCTCGAGCCGGGACAGCCCACGACGCTCGCACACCTCGTCGAGCGCGCCGTAGGTGCCGCAGTCGGCGTAGCCGACCGCAACCGTGGCGTAGCGCCCCAGCAGCTCGCCGGCGAGCTCGTCGACCTCCCCGGCGATCCTCTCGGGGTGGTTGTGCAGCAGCGGCGGCAGAGGCAGCACGTCCACGGGCCAGCCACGCTCGGCCACCACCGCGGCGCACGGCTGGGCGATCGCTCCGCAGGCGATGAGCGCGACCCGCGACCGGGCAGGGTCAGCCGGGGAAGGCGAGCAGGTCGACGAACCGGTCGTTGAAGTCGGTGCGGTCGGAGAGCTCGACATAGGCCACCTCCTCCAGCAGCGCGGCGGCGCCGGCGCGTTCACGGATGCTGAGCAGGCTCATCTTCGCACCCTCGCCCGCGACGTTGCCGGCCGAGACGATCCTCAGCACCGGGATCTTCGGCACCAGCCCGATGCGTACGGCGGCCGCAGGTGAGAGGTAGCTGCCGAACGACCCGGCCAGCAGCACCTGCTGCACGTCGCTGTGCTCGAGGCCGAGCTGCTCGAGCAGCAGCGTCCACCCGGTGGCGATCGCGCCCTTGGCGAACTGGAGCTCGCGGACGTCGCGCTGGGAGAGGTAGACCGTCTCCTCGGGCGGGCTGGTCGGCTCGGGGCGGTGCAGCACGAACACCCGTTCCTGGCCGATGACGGTGAGCCGGTCGGCGACGTAGGGCGCGATCTCCTTGGCGCGCTCGTCGCTGACGAAACGTCCGGAGGCGTCCAACAGCGACGCGCGGACCAGCTCGGAGACCGCGTCGACGAGGCCGGACCCGCAGATGCCCTGCGCCTCCACGTCCCCGATCACCTGCAGTCGCACTCCACCCTCGACGTCCTCGTCGATCCGGATGCCCTCCACGGCACCGTCGGCCGCGCGCATCCCGCACCGGATCGCACCACCCTCGAACGCCGGCCCGGCCGGGGCAGCGGTGGACAGGATGGTGTCGCCGTCGCTGAGCACGATCTCGCAGTTGGTGCCGACGTCGATGAAGAGCCGGGTCCGCTTGTCGCGGTCCATCCCGGTGGCCAGCATCCCCGAGACGATGTCCCCGCCGACGTACGCGCCGAGTGCGGGGAACAGCACCGCCCGCGCCATCGGGTGCAGGTCGAGGCCCAGCTCGGAGGCGAGCATCGGCGGCATCGTCGTGGTGGACATCACGAAGGGCGCGACGCCGAGCGGCTCGGGGTCGATGCCGAGCACCAGGGCGGTCATCGTGGCGTTGCCCGCCAATGCGACCTCGTAGACCTCGGACGGGTCGACCTGCGCCTCGGCCAGCACGTTCCGGGCGAGCTCCGCGAGCGTCTGCTGCGCGAGCTGGCGCAGCCGGGGCAGCGCATCGGGGTCCATCATGACCGCGCTGATCCGGGTGATCACGTCACCGCCGAAGGGCTGCTGCTTGTTGAGCATCGAGTCGACGGCGGCCGGGGTGCCGGTGGCGGTGTCCAGCAACGTCGCGACGACCGTGGTGGTCCCGAGGTCGAACGCGATCGCGAAGCGGCGGTCGGTCGTGTCCCCGGGCTCCACGTCGATGAGCGCCTCGTCGACGACGACGGCGGTGACCTTGTAGTCCGCCTGCCGCAGCACGGCCGGCAGCCGCCGCAGCACGTGCAGGTCGGGGGTGAGCTCGAGGTCCTCGATGGCGTCGGTGAGGCGCTGCAGGTCGGTGCGCTGGTCGGCGAGGGTCGGCTCGCTGAGCTCGACGTAGCGCTTCTGGACAGCCGGACGCAGGATCACCTGGCGCCCGACCCCGAGGGTGGCGGCCTTGGGCCGGGTGGTCAGGGGCGGTACGTCGATCTTCAGGTCGGCGGTGGCCTGGGCCAGGCAGGCGAGGCGCCACCCGGAGGCGAGCTGGTCGGAGGTGAAGGAGCGGATGTCCAGCCGGTGCACCGGCACGGTGCCGTCGAGCACCTGGACCTTGCACTTCTTGCAGGTGCCGTGGCCACCGCACGTGGAGTCGATGGCGATCCCGTTCCAGCTCGCGGCGTCGAACACGCTGACACCCGTGGGCACCCGCACCTCGCGGCCCGACGGGGTGAACGCCAGCTGCACCCGGCCGGAGCCGTCGTGCGCCGGTGAGCCCGGCCCGTTGGGGCGGTCGATGAGGCCCTCGCGACGGAGGGCGCCCATCTCGACGTCGGGCGGCTGGGGCGGTGACGCGGAGGTGTCGCTCATCAGCTCGCGGCGGCCCGCCTCTTGCGATGTGCGGCGATCCAGCTCGCGCCCCACTCGTCGTGACCCAGGAGCAGGTCCGCTGCCTTCACCGAGGCGACGATCTGCGGGGACCGGGTGTCCATGATCGCGCTGGTCAGCCCGGCGGTCATCGCCATCGGCAGGAACGCCGCACCCAGCGTGTGCCGGTCGGGCATCCCGAAGGACACGTTGGAGGCGCCGCACGTCATGTTCAGGCCGTGCACGTCGCGGATCCGACTCATCGTCTCCAGGGTGGTGTTGACCACCGAGGTGTCCGCGCCGATCGGCATCGCGAGCGGGTCGATGACGATGTCGGCCTTGGCGATGCCGTACTCCGTGGTGGCAACCTCGACGATGTGCTGCACCAGCTCGAGACGGCGGTCCGCCTCCATCGGGATCTCCTCGGCGTCGTTGGGGAGGGCGATGATGGCTGCGTCGTACTTCTTGACGAGCGGGAGGATCAGCGCCATCCGGTCGTCCTCGGCGGTGATCGAGTTGACCAGCGCCCGGCCCTGGTAGACCGCCAGCCCGGCCTCCAGCGCCTCGACGACCGAGGAGTCGATGCAGATCGGCTGGTCGGTCAGCTGCTGCACCAGCGTGACCGCCTTGGCCAGCAGCTCCGGCTCGTCGGTCATCGGGACGCCCATGTTGACGTCGAGCACGTCGGCGCCGCCCTGGATCTGCGCGATGACGTCGCGCTCGATCGCGGACAGGTCACCGGCCCGCAGCTGCTCCTGGAAGATCCGCCTGCCCGTGGGGTTGATCCGCTCACCGATCAGGCAGAACCGACGGCCGTGCCCGATGACGACCTCGGCGCCCGCGCCTCGCAGCGTCGTCTCGAGGAGCTGTGCGACCTCGGTCATGCGTTCACCAGGGCGCGCTTCTTCTGGAGCAGGTCCTTGGCACGCTTGACCGTCGCCGAGGCGTCGGGTGCGTAGCCGTCGGCACCGACGGCGTCGGCGTACTCCTGGGTGACGGGTGCGCCACCCACCATCACGATCACCTGGTCGCGCAGGCCGGCCTTCTGGAGCGCGTTGAGGTTGGCCTTGAACATCGGCATCGTGGTGGTCAGGAACGCCGACATGCCGACGATGTCCGGCTCGTGCTCGATGATCTTCTCCACGAACCTCTCCGGCGGCACCTGCACGCCGAGGTCGATGACCTCGAAGCCCGCGCCCTCGAGCATGATGTTGACGAGGTTCTTGCCGATGTCGTGGACGTCGCCCTTGACGGTGCCCATCAGGAACTTGCCGATCGTCTGCACGCCCGTCTCCGCGAGCAGCGGGCGCAGCACCTCCATGGCGCCGGCCATCGCCCGCCCGGCGATCAGCATCTCGGGCACGAAGTAGTCGCCGCGCTCGAACCGCGCGCCGACCTCCTCGAGCGAGGGGATCAGCGAGTCGAAGAGCAGGGTCTGCGGCTCCATGTTCAGCTCGAGCGCCTGGTGGGTCAGGCTGAGCACCTCGGGTGCGTTGCCGAGCAGCGTCTCGTCGTACATCTTCTGGAGGATCTCTTCAGGCGTCATTCCTGGAGAAGTCATGCTGCACCTTCCTTGGTCGTGCTCGAGTGTCGCGCGCGGGGGTGCCCCGCCGCGCGCGGGGTGGGTCTGCCCAGGAGGGCGGACAGCGAGGCGGCCTGCTCGACCAGCAGCCGACCGATGTGGTCGACGCGGTCCTGCAGACGGGCGGTCGGGCCGGAGATGCCGATCGCGCAGATCACCCCGTCCTTGCCCGCGACCGGTGCGGCGATGGCGCTCAGTCCCGTCTCGAGCTCGTCGATGGCGGTGGCGTAGCCGGTGCCGCGGATGGCGGCCAGCTCGGCGCTCAGCGCGTCACGGGTGCACACGGTGTGGTCGGTGCGCCGCTCGAGCCGTCCCGAGGGCAGCGGCAGCACGCCGAAGGCGTAGAGCACCTTCCCGAGCGACGAGCAGTGCGCAGGCACGTCGACCTCGTTCCAGTCCCGCGCCGAGAGCAGGAACGTCGACTCGACCTGCCCGACGTGTACGACGGTCTCGCCGCGGGCCACCCCGAGATGCACGGTCTCGCCGGTGCGCGCACCGATCTCCACGAGCACCGGCCGCGCCAGCCGGGCCACCTGGGGCCACGGGTCGTGCAGCGCCGCGTGCAGCGCGAACAGCGGTCCCGCGACATAGCCACCCGAGGGGTCGCGCTCGACGAGGTCGGTGCGCTCCAGCGCGGCGAGCAGCCGCGAGGTGGTGGACCGGGCCAGGCCGGTCACGTCGCTGAGCTCGGTGAAGCTGACCGGGTCGTCGGCGCGCACCACGAGGTCGACGAGGGCGGCGGCGCGGTCGACCGCCTGCGTGCCACCCTGGGGTGCGGCGCTGCCCATGGAACCCTCATCCGCGTGCCGAGACTGTTGCTGACTGATGTTTCATATGGTGGAACCGACTTCCACATTATGAGGTTAGGATGCCGGGCAAGCATCGGTCAAGCGCGCCGCCGCACTAATTCGCCGTTGGAGGTCGGAATGTTCCACAACAAGATGCCGAGGTACGAGATCCTCTCCGAGGACGCGATCGCCAAGCTGGACGCCGGCTGGCGTCGGCTGGTCACCGAGATAGGAGTGGAGTTCGACAGCGACCGGGCGCTCGGGCTCTTCAAGGAGGCCGGCCAGCGGGTCGAGGGGCAGTGCGTCTACCTGGACCCGGAGTGGGTCCTCGAGCAGGTCGCCAAGGCGCCGCGGGAGTTCGACGTCCAGGCGCGCAACCCGGCCCACAACATCCACATCGGTGGCGACTCGATGGCGTTCGGGGCGGTGTACGGTCCGCCGTTCGTGCGGGAGGGGGACGTCCGCCGCGACGCGACGATGCACGACTTCGAGCGCTTCGCCAAGCTGGCCCAGACCTTCCCGGTGCTCGACTCGGCGGGTGGTGTCATCTGCGAGCCCAACGACACCCCGCTGGACTCCCGGCACCTGGACATGACCTACGCGCTGCAGACGCTGACCGACAAGGTCTACATGGGCAACGTGGTCTCCGGAGTCAACGCGGCCGACACGATCGCGATGGGCGAGATCGTCTTCGGTGGTCGTGAGGCGATCGAGAAGACCCCGGTGTCGATCTCGCTGATCAACTGCAACTCGCCGCTGCGCTGGGACGGCCGGATGATCGAGTCGCTGTTCGAGTACACCTCTGCGGGTCAGCCGTGTGTGCTCACGCCGTTCATCCTGATGGGCGCGATGTCACCGGTGACCATCCCGGCGGCGCTGGTGCAGCAGATCGCCGAGGCGCTGTCCGGCATCGCTCTCGCCCAGCTGATCCGCCCGGGCGCGCCGGTGATCTTCGGGTCGTTCCTGTCCAACATCGACATGCAGTCCGGCTCGCCGACGTTCGGCACGCCCGAGTCCGGCATCGGGCTGCTCTGCACCGGCCAGATCGCCCGGCACTTCGGGCTGCCGTTCCGCTCCGGTGGCGGGCTGACGTCGTCGCAGGTCGCCGACGCGCAGGCCGGCTACGAGGCGCTGATGACGATGCTGCCGACGTTCCTCGCCGGCGCCAACTGGGTGATGCACTCGGCCGGCTGGCTCGAGGGCGGCCTGGTCGCGGGCTTCGAGAAGTTCATCGTCGACGTGGAGATCCTGCAGATGATGCAGGCCGAGTTCACGCCACTCGAGATCGACGACGACTCACTGGCCTTCGGCGCCCACGAGGAGGTCGGCCACGGCGGGCACTTCCTCGGTGCCATGCACACCATGGAGCGCTTCCGGACGTGCTTCTACCGGCCGATGCTGTCCTCCTCGGACAACTACGAGAAGTGGATGCGCACCGGCGGCCTCGACGCGAACGCCCGCGCCTCGAAGATCTACCAGAAGAAGCTCGAGGAGTACGTCGCCCCGCCGCTCGACGACGCCGTGCGCGAGGAGCTCCGGGAGTACGTCGTACGCCGTCGGGCGGAGCTGGGGGACTGAGGCCCTCGTCCCGCCGCCGGTTTACCAGGGGATGCAGGACGTTTCGCGCATGCCATGGGCCATGACCCACGGGGAGCGCCAGAACGCCGTGGGAACCACGGGGCTGGGGCGCCGGCGCCCGAACTCGTGGTCACCTGAGCAGGTCCAAACCGACGAGGCCGGAGCGCCCCCGCACACGAGCGTCTTGCCGCTGCACCCGGGGGCGACGATGGAGCGGCCGCCGAACCCGACGGCGACCCACTCCCCATGGCAATCCGGCGCATGCCATGGGCCATGACCCATGGCATGCGCGAAACGTCCTGCATACCATGGGAAACCGGCAGGGGGGATCTAGCGGAACACGACCGTCTTGTGCCCGTTCACGAGCACCCGGGAGTCGGCGTGCCAGCGGACGGCGCGAGAGAGCACCTGGCTCTCCACGTCCCGTCCGGCGGCGGCGAGGTCGGCAGCGTCGTACCGGTGGTCGACGCGCATCACGTCCTGCTCGATGATCGGGCCCTCGTCGAGGTCGGCGGTCACGTAGTGGGCGGTGGCGCCCACCAGCTTGACGCCCCGGTCGAACGCCTGGTGGTAGGGGCGGGCGCCCTTGAAGCTCGGCAGGAACGAGTGGTGGATGTTGATCGCCCGACCCTCCAGCGCGCGGCAGGTGTCATCGGACAGCACCTGCATGTACCGCGCCAGCACGACCAGGTGCACGTCCAGCGAGTCGACGAGGGAGAGCATCTGGGCCTCCGCGTCCGCCTTGGTCGAGGGTGTCACCGGGATGTGGTGGTAGGGCACGTCGTAGGTCTTCGCCAGGGGCTCGCAGTCCAGGTGGTTCGACACGATCCCGACCACGTCGACCTGCAGGGCCTGCTTGCTCCACCGGAACAGCAGGTCGTTCAGGCAGTGGCTGAACTTGGAGACCAGGATCAGCGTCCGGTACGGCGCAGCCGCCTCCCACAGGTTCCAGGTCATGTCGAACCGCTCGGCCACCGGCGCGAACGCCTCCCGCAGCCGGTCGAGGAGGTCGCCATCGGCCGACGAGGGGTCGTCGACGGCGAACTTGACCCGCAGGAAGAACCGGTCCTCCGCGAGGTCGCTGAACTGCTGGCTCTCCACGATGTTGCCGTGCCACTCGACCAGCATGCCGGTCACCGCGTGCACGATGCCGGCTTGGTCGGGACACCAGAGGGTGAGCACGAAGGACGGGGCGGCGGCGGGCGGTTCTCGATCGGTCATGGCGTCTCTTGTACCCGCCACACGACCTGGCGTCAATGCAAGAAACGGTTGCGTCAGCAGAGACAAGTGCTGTGATACGCAACACCTTGTGCGCTACGGTCAGAACATGCGGACCGCTTCCCTGGCTTCCACCGACGGCACCGAGGCCGCTCCCGGTGTGCAGTCCGTGGACCGGGCCCTCACCATCCTCGACATCCTGGCGCGGCTGGGGGAGGCCGGTGTCACCGAGATCGCCGGCGAGCTCGGCGTCCACAAGAGCACGGCCTTCCGGCTGGTGGCCACCCTCGAGGCGCACGGGATGGTCGAGCAGAACGAGGGCCGCGGCAAGTACCGCCTCGGTGTCGGGGTGCTCCGCCTCGCCGGCGCCACCACGGCCCGCCTCGACGTGGTGCAGGAGGCGCGGTCGATCTGCCGCAAGCTGGCCGCCGACTCCGGGGAGACGGTCAACATCGCGGTGCTCTCGGACCGTTCGGTGCTCTACGTCGACCAGGTCGCCGGCCAGTCCGCGCTGCAGGCCCACAACTGGGTCGGCCAGCACATCCCCCTGCACGCCACCTCCAACGGCAAGGTCCTGCTCAGTGGACTCTCCTCCGACGAGGTCGACGCGCGGCTGCCCCGGCTGCCCTCCTACACGCCCGACACGGTGACCACCCGGGCCAAGCTGCGCCGCGACCTGGCCCTGGTCCGGGACCAGGGCTACGCGGTGGCCGTCGACGAGCTCGAGATCGGGCTGACCGCGATCGCGGCGCCGATCCGCAACGCCCACGGCGACGTGATCGCCTCCCTCAGCGTCTCCGGCCCGACCTTCCGGTTGGGGGACCTGCGGGTCAAGGAGCTGATACCAGTTGTGCAGGACGCAGCGGACGAGGTCTCGAGAAGACTTGGTCACGGTTCGTCGTAGAGGCTTGACGAGGTATGCCGGACCCGCAATCCTGTTGCGTGTAGCACATTGAGTTGCGACATACGCAACTAGGACCCCGCATGGATCGGACACAGCAGGTGCCGGAGCTCTACATCGCAGGACGATGGGTGAGCGCTCACGATGGTGAGCGACGAGAGATCCGCTGCCCGGCGGACGGATCCTTGGTGGCCGAGGTCGACGAGGCGGGTCCCGAGGACACGCGGGCCGCGATCGCTGCTGCCCGCGAGGCGTTCGACGACGGCGTCTGGCCAGCATCGTCAGCGCTCGACCGGGGCGCGCTCCTGCACCGGGTCGCCGACCTGCTGGTCCGGGACAAGGCCGCGATCGCGCGGGCCGAGTCTCTGGACACCGGCAAGCGGATGGTCGAGAGCGAGTACGACGTCGACGACGTCGTCGGCGTGTTCCGGCACTACGGCAACGTCGCGGCGCAGGACGCCGGCCGAGTGGTGGACACCGGCCGATCGGACATCGTCAGCCGCATCGTCCACGAGCCGATCGGTGTCTGCGGACTCATCACGCCGTGGAACTACCCGCTGCTGCAGACCTCCTGGAAGGTCGCCCCGGCCCTCGCCGCCGGGAACACGTTCGTGCTCAAGCCCAGCGAGCTCACCCCGCACACCGCCATCGCGCTGATGGGGCTGCTCGAGGAGGCCGGCCTCCCCGCCGGGGTCGCCAACCTGGTCATCGGCGCGGGCCCCCGGGCCGGCGCCCTGCTGAGCGAGGACCCTCGGGTGGACCTGGTGTCCTTCACCGGAGGAGTCCCGACCGGCAAGGCGATCATGACCTCGGCCGCGGGCACCGTGAAGAAGGTCGCCCTGGAGCTCGGCGGCAAGAACCCCAACATCGTCTTCGCCGACGCCCACCTCGAGACCGCGCTGGACTTCGCGCTCACTGCGGTGTTCCTGCACTCCGGGCAGGTGTGCTCCGCCGGCGCCCGGCTGGTCGTCGAGGAGTCGATCCACGACGACTTCGTCGACGAGGTCGTCCGGCGCGCGGAACGGATCCGGATCGGCGGACCCTTCGACGAGGACGCGGAGACCGGTCCGCTGATCTCCGAGCAGCACCGCGCCAAGGTCGAGGACTACGTCGAGCGCGGGCTCACCGAGGGCGTGAAGCTCCGCTGCGGCGGCGGCCGTCCCGAGGGCTCCCGGTACGACCACGGGTTCTACTACCTGCCCACCGTGCTCGACGGCTGCGACGGCTCGATGTCCGTCGTACGCGAGGAGTCGTTCGGCCCGGTGCTGACCGTCGAGACGTTCCGCGACGAGGACGAGGCGGTCCGGGTCGCCAACGACAGCGACTACGGGCTGGCCGGTGCCGTCTGGACCCAGAACGCGGGGCGCGCGGAGCGGGTCGCGGCGCGGCTGCGGATGGGGACCGTGTGGATCAACGACTATCACCCCTACGTGCCGCAGGCCGAGTGGGGCGGCTACAAGCAGTCCGGCATCGGCCGCGAGCTCGGCGCGGCAGGACTGGAGGAGTACCGCGAGACCAAGCACATCTGGCACAACGTCCGACCCGAGCCACAGCGGTGGTTCGACGGCACCTGACGGCGTACGACGGCAGCAGAGGCCGCAGGGCCGGCCGCAAGGAGCAGACCACGACGAGGAGGCGAGGCCATGACGGGCTCCAGGTACGACTACGTGATCGTGGGTGGCGGGTCCGCCGGGTGTGTCCTGGCGAACCGGCTCAGTGCCGACCCCGGCACGTCGGTCCTGGTGCTCGAGGCCGGTCGCTCGGACCTCCGGATCGACCCGTTCATCCACATGCCGGCCGCCCTGCCGATCCCGATCGGCAACCGGCTCTACGACTGGAAGTACGAGTCCGAGCCCGAGCCGTACATGGACGGCCGCAAGGTCTACCACGCACGCGGCAAGGTGCTCGGCGGGTCGAGCAGCATCAACGGGATGATCTTCCAGCGCGGCAACCCCATGGACTACGAGCGCTGGGCCGGTGACAAGGGCATGGAGTCCTGGAGCTACGACCACTGCCTGCCCTACTTCAAGCGGATGGAGACCTGCCTCGCCGGCGCCGACGCGTGGCGCGGCGGCAGCGGCCCCCTGCTGCTCGAGCGCGGCCCGGCCAACAGCCCGTTGTTCGGGGCGTTCTTCGAGGCTGTCCAGCAGGCGGGCCACCCGCTGACCAGCGACGTCAACGGCTACCGGCAGGAGGGCTTCGCGCCGTTCGACCGCAACGTCTACCGCGGCCGGCGGCTGAGTGCCGCCCGTGCCTACCTGCACCCGGTGATGAGCCGCCCGAACCTCCGGGTGGAGACGCTGGCGATGGTCACCGGGCTCAGCGTCGACCGGGCGGACGGCGCCAGGCGGATCACCGGCGTCGACTACCACCGGACCGGGCGCGGAGCGCGGCACGTGGACGCCGGCGAGGTGGTGCTCTGCGGTGGCGCGATCAACTCCCCGCAGCTGCTGCTGCTCACCGGCATCGGGCCCGCCGAGGACCTCGAGAGACTCGGCATCCCGGTCCTCGCGGACCTGCCCGGCGTCGGGAGCAACCTGCAGGACCACCTCGAGGTCTACATCCAGTACGCCAGCAAGCAGCCGGTCTCGATCGGTCCCTGGCTCAAGCACCGCCACAAGCCGCGGATCGGCGCGGAGTGGCTGTTCCTGCGCCGCGGGGTCGGCGCCTCCAACCACTTCGAGGCCGGCGGCTTCATCCGCAGCAACGACCTCGTCGACTACCCGAACCTGATGTTCCACTTCCTGCCCATCGCGATCCGGTACGACGGGTCCCGGCCCGCTGCCGAGCACGGCTACCAGGTGCACATCGGCCCGATGTACTCCGACGTGCGCGGCTCGGTGACGCTCACGTCCCGCGACCCGATGCGGCACCCGGCCCTGCGGTTCAACTACCTGTCCACCGAGAACGACCGGCGCGAGTGGATCGAGATGGTGCGCGCGGCCCGACACATCCTCAACCAGCCGGCCTTCGACGTGTTCAACGCCGGCGAGCTGTCGCCGGGGCCGTCGGTGGAGACCGACCAGGAGATCCTGGACTGGGTCGCCAAGGACGCCGAGACGGCGCTGCACCCCTCGTGCACGGTCCGGATGGGCGTCGACGACATGTCGGTCCTCGACCCGGAGACGATGCGCGTGCACGGGGTGGACGGGCTGCGGGTCGTGGACGCGTCGGCGATGCCCTACATCACCAACGGCAACATCTACGCGCCGGTGATGATGGTCGCCGAGAAGGCCGCCGACCTGGTCGCCGGCAACACGCCCCTGCCACCCCTCGACGTGCCGTTCTACCGCTACCGCGAGAACGACCCCCTGTATCCCCCCTCGACCACGTCGAGCATCAGCACAGGAGACCAGCGATGACGCAGACCCAGGCCAAGGAGCACTCCGGCGCCACGACGGGGGAGGGTGATGTGGCCCTCTCGGTGAAGGACCTCTGGAAGATCTTCGGGGACAAGGCCGACAAGGTGATCGGCACCCCGGACGCCGAGCTCTCCCGCCAGGAGCTGCAGGCGAAGACCGGCTGCGTCGCCGCGGTCAAGGACGTCTCCTTCGAGGTCGCTCCCGGAGAGGTGTTCGTGGTCATGGGCCTGTCCGGGTCGGGCAAGTCCACCCTGGTCCGGCTGCTGACCCGGTTGATCGAGCCGACCCAGGGGTCGATCCGGATGGCGGGCGAGGACATCACGTCCGCCAGCGACCAGCAGCTGCGGGACCTGCGCCGCAAGCACGTGGCGATGGTCTTCCAGCACTTCGGCCTGCTGCCGCACCGCAAGGTCGTCGACAACATCGCCTTCGGTCTCGAGGTCCGCGGCGTCAGCAGGACCGAGCGTCGCAACCGCGCGCAGGAGATGGTGGACCTCGTCGGCCTGTCGGGATACGAGAACAGCTACCCCGACCAGCTCTCCGGCGGCATGCAGCAGCGGGTCGGTCTCGCGCGTGCCCTGGCCGCTGACCCGCAGCTGCTGATGTTCGACGAGCCCTTCTCGGCGCTCGACCCGCTGATCCGTCGCGACATGCAGAACGAGGTGATCCGTCTGCACGAGGAGGTGGGCAAGACCATGGTCTTCATCACCCACGACCTCGCCGAGGCCTTGAAGCTGGGCGACCGCATCCTGATCATGCGGGACGGTGAGATCATCCAGATCGGGCGCCCGGACGAGGTGGTCGGGGCGCCGGCCGACGACTACGTCAAGGACTTCGTCAGCGAGGTCCCGAAGTCCCACGTGCTCACCCTGCGCTGGGTGATGCGCCCGGCCAGGCCGGGGGAGGCGGACAACGGCCCGACCCTGCAGGCGGACCGCGTCGTGCGGGACGCGGCCCGGGAGGTGCTCGCTGCGGACGGTCCGTGCCGGGTCTTCGCCGGCGAGGAGTTCATCGGCATGGTGGACGACGAGGACATCCTGCGCGTCGTCGTCGCCGAGGAGGGCTAGTCGTGACCACGCTGCAGGCGCCGCCGGGACGACCGGGACCCAACGTCAAGGAGGAGCAGCCCTACGTCGACACGGCACCCAACCGGCACACCGCGCTCTGGCTCGCCGTCACGGTGGCCGTCTGGGTCGTCGGCTGGCTGATCTTCAGGGGGCAGGACACCCGCACGCTCAGCTTCCAGGACCTCAACGGCTTCCACCGCTGGCTCAACGACCTCCGCGACAGCATCCAGCTGGCCTCCTCGCGCGGCAACTGGTTCTTCCACGGCGTCATCGGCAACATCTCGGCCTTCTTCAACTGGCTGGTGGGGCAGCTCCAGGAGCTGGTCAGCACGCCGGCCTTCCCCCGGCCGGTGCCTCAGATCGGCTGGCTGGGCGTGCTCGCCCTGCTGGCCTGGGTGGCGTACGCCGTGGCCGGAGTCCGATCAGCGGCACTGGTGCTGCTGAGCGTGCTGGGCTTCGGCTTCCTCGGCTACTGGGGGGACAGCATCGACACCCTGATCATCACCGTGCTGGCGGTGCTGATCTGCTGCCTGATCGGGCTTCCGCTGGGCATCGCGATGGCCCGCCGGAAGGCCGTGTCGGTCGCGGTCACCCCGGTGCTCGACCTGATGCAGACGATGCCGGCGTTCGCCTACCTCGCTCCGCTGGCCCTGATCTTCGGCATCGGCGCGTCCTCGGCCGTGGTGTGCACGCTGATCTACGCCCTGCCCCCCTTGGTGCGGATCACCGAGCACGGCATCCGCTCGGTGCCGGAGACCACGCTGGAGGCGGCCGGCTCCCTCGGCGTCACCAAGCAGCAGATGCTGCGCCGGGTCCAGCTGCCGATGGCCCGCCGGACGATCGTGGTGGGCATCAACCAGTGCACGATGGCCGCGCTCTCGATGGCGACCATCGCAGCGTTCGTGAACAGCCCCGGTCTCGGCAAGCCGGTGATCGCGGCGCTGCAGAGCCTCGACGTCGGTGGTGCGGCGGTCAGCGGCTTCTGCATCGTGATCGCGGCCATCATGCTCGACCGGACGACGACCGCGGCCAGCGAGCGGGCGGAGAAGCTGAACCGCGGCGCCCTCGCATCGGTCAGTCGCCCGGGCGTGATGCTGATGACGGTGGTGCTCGAGAAGCTGCCGCGATGGGCGACCGAGGAGCAGCGAGGGCGCCGTCCGTTGCCCTCGCCGCTGTTCCGGCGGGCCGTGCTCGCCCTGACGTTCATTCCGGTGCTGGTGGCGATCCTGCTCTCCCGGCAGTACCTCTCCCTGGCCACCTTCTCCTCCTCGGCCAACGTCGGACCGAGGATCGCCACCGCGGTGAGCGACCTCACCGACACGGTCGTCAACTCGGTCGACACGTTCACCAACGCGTTCAAGAACGTCATCAGCTACGGACTGCTCAACCCGTTGCAGTCCCTGCTCGGTGAGGCGCCCTGGTGGCTGATGGCTGCGGTGCTGATCAGCGTCGCGTTCTTCCTGGGCGGCTGGCGTCCGGCGGCGGTCACCGTGGTGTGCGAGGCGGTCATCCTCGGCACCGGACTGTGGCACGACGCGATGGTCACGTTGACGATGACCCTGGTCGCCACCGTGATGGTGATGGTGCTGGCGATGCTCCTCGGGGTCTGGATGGGCCGCAGCAGACCGGCCGACACCGTGGTCCGCCCGGTGCTCGACACCTTCCAGACCATTCCGCCCTTCGTCTACCTGGTGCCCGCGCTGGCGCTGTTCAGCAGCAGCCGGTTCACCGCGATCGTCGCGGCGATGGCGTACGCCGTCCCGATCGCGACGAAGCTGGTGGCTGACGGCATCCGTGGCGTCTCGCCGAGCACGGTCGAGGCGGCTCGTTCGGCCGGGATCACCTCGCGCCAGATGATCATGAAGGTCCAGCTGCCGATGGCCCGTGAGGCCTTGGTCCTCGCGACCAACCAGGGCCTGCTCTACGTCTTGTCGATGGTGGTCATCGGGGGCATGGTGGGGGGCGGCAGCCTCGGCTACCTCGTCGTCTCCGGCTTCTCGCAGGCCCAGCTGTTCGGCAAGGGCATCGCTGCCGGCATCGCCATCACCGCTCTCGGGGTGATGCTCGACCGGATCACGCGCTACGCCGCCGCCCGCCACGGGCGCATCTAGGCCGCGCCGACCGGCGTGGCCAGCACACCGACTCTCGGCTCAGGGGAGCCGAGCAGATGAAGGGGAAACCAGGACATGAAGACGGGCATGACACGAGGACCTCGCCGGCTCCGACTGGCTGCCATCGCCGCCACCGCGGCGCTGGTGCTGGCCGGATGCGGCGGGAGCAACATCAAGCAGACCAAGACCTCCTCGGCAGGCGGGAAGAGCTGTGGTGAGCTCAACATCGCGGTGAACCCGTGGACCGGCTACGAGACCAACGCGCACCTGATCGGCTACGTGGCCGAGACCAAGCTGGGCTGCAAGGTCAACTACCAGGACGTCAAGGAGGAGGTCGGCTGGCAGGGGATGGCGAACGGCACCATCGACACGATCGTCGAGAACTGGGGCCACGCCGACCTGGTGAAGAAGTACATCACCCAGCAGAAGACCGTCGAGGATGCCGGACCGACGGGCAGCAAGGGCATCATCGGGTGGTACGTGCCGCCGTGGATGGCCCAGAAGTACCCCGACATCACGAGCTGGAAGAGCCTCAACAAGTACGCCTCCATGTTCAAGACCTCGGAGTCCGGCGGGAAGGGTCAGCTCCTCGACGGGGACCCCTCCTACGTCACCAACGACGAGGCGCTGGTGAAGAACCTGAACCTCAACTACAAGGTGGTCACCGGCGGCAGCGAGGCGGCGCTCATCCAGAGCTTCCGGTCGGCCGAGAAGAACAAGACACCACTGCTGGCCTACTTCTACGAGCCCCAGTGGTTCTTCTCGGAGGTCAAGCTGGTCAAGGTCAACCTGCCGCGGTACAAGCCGGGCTGTGACGCCAACCCGGCGAAGGTGGCCTGCGACTACCCGCCGTACAAGCTGAACAAGCTGATCTCCAAGAAGTTCGCCGACTCCGGCTCGCCGGCGGTGAAGCTCGTCAAGGGCTTCAAGATCTCCAACGACGACCAGAACCTGGTGTCCACCGACATCGCGGAGAAGAAGATGGACCCCGACGCTGCGGCCAAGAAGTGGGTGGAGGCCAACCCTGCCAAGGTGAGCGCCTGGCTGAAGTAGGGCTGGCGCCCTCCCGGGCCAGCGAGCAGCGGCTCCCCCGTCCCGCCTGGTTGACAGGCGCGGCGGGGGAGACGCATGCTAGAGACTGTCTCAGATGACGCACTAGAGTGCGTGATACGCAACAGTGATTGAACTCAGAAGGGAGGCCTCCGTGGCCTCGGTCCCCCCCACCGCCCGTGTCGTGGTCATCGGCGCCGGCATCGTCGGCAACAGTCTCGTGCACCACCTGGCCCGGCTCGGCTGGCGCGACATCGTGCAGATCGACAAGGGTGCTCTGCCGAACCCCGGCGGCTCGACCGGCCATGCGTCGAACTTCATCTTCCCGGTCGACCACTCCCGGGAGATCACCGACCTGACGCTGGACTCCGTGCGGCAGTACAAGGAGATGGGTGTCTTCACCGAGTCCGGCGGCTTCGAGGTGGCCCGCACCGAGGAGCGGATGGAGGAGCTGCGACGTCGGATGTCCTCGGCCAAGGCATGGGGCATCGAGGCGCACCTCGTGGAGCCCGCCGAGGTGGTGGAGAGGGTCCCGTTCCTCGACCCCGACCAGATCATCGGCGCGTTCTGGACCCCTTCGGTCGGGGTCGTCGACTCGCTGCGGGCCGGCACCATCATGCGGGAGCGGGCGATGGAGACCGGCGCCCTGACCGTGGTACCCACCGTCGAGGTGACCGGCCTCGACGTGGTCGACGGCCGCATCCGGGCCGTGCAGACCACAGGCGGCGAGATCGAGGCGGAGACCGTGGTGATCGCCTGCGGGGTGTGGAGCCCGAAGCTGGCCAGGATGGCCGGCGCGCACATCCCGCTCACACCCGCGGTGCACCAGATGATCAGCGTCGGGCCGTGCCCCCAGCTGGCCGGGCGCGAGGGTGAGATCAGCTACCCGATCGTCCGCGACATGGACACGCTGTGCTACGAGCGCCAGCACGGCGCCGACATGGAGGTGGGCTCCTACGCCCACCGCGCGATCCTGCACGACCCCGAGGAGATCCCCTCGATCGAGCAGGCGAAGCTGTCACCGACCGAGCTGCCGTTCACCTCCGACGACTTCGACGTGCAGCTCGAGCAGGCCTACGAGCTGATGCCCGAGCTGCTCGGCGCCGAGGGCGCTGAGATCCGCTACGCGATCAACGGTCTGCTGTCGCTCACACCTGACGGTGCGCCGGTGCTCGGGGAGACGCCCGAGGTGCGGGGCCTGTGGTCCGCCGCCGCCGTGTGGATCAAGGAGGGCCCGGGCGTGGGCCGTGCGGTCGCCGAGTGGATGACCGACGGCCTGCCGGAGATCGACCTGTCGCACTCCGACATCGCCCGGTTCTACCCGCACCAGCAGACCCGTGCGCACATCCGGGCCCGCACCGGCGAGGCGTTCATCAAGACCTACGGCATCGTGCACCCCGGGGAGCAGTATGAGTCCGACCGCGACAAGCGGCTCGCCCCGATGCACGCGTCCCAGGTCGAGCTCGGCGCGAGGTTCTTCGAGGCCGCCGGCTGGGAGCGACCGTTCTGGTACGAGTCGAACGCCCCCCTCCTCGAGGAGTACGGCGACCGCGTGATGCCCCGCGAGCACGAGTGGGACTCTCGCTGGTGGTCCCCGATCATCAACGCCGAGCACCTCGCCATGCGGGACCGCGCCGGCATCATCGACCTGTCGGCGTTCGCGATCTTCGACGTCGTCGGACCGAACGCCCTGGAGGCGGTGCAGCGGATCTGCGTCTCGCAGTGCGATGTCGCCGTGGGCAAGGTGGTCTACACGCCGGTGCTCGACGAGCGCGGCGGCTTCCGCTCCGACCTGACCGTGATGCGTCTTGCCCACGACCGGTTCAGGGTGGTCACCGGCGGCGCGCACGGCATGGTGGACCGCAAGTGGTTCGCCGACCGGATGCCCAAGGACGGCACCGCCCAGGTGGTCGACCAGACGTCCGCGTGGACCACCATCGGGCTGTGGGGACCGCAGGCGCGCGCCGTCCTGGGCGAGCTGACCCGCGACGACATCAGCCATGCGGGCTTCGGGTTCGGCACCTGCCGCACCATCGAGGTCGGCTCCATCGCGGTGCTCGCCTCTCGGATCTCCTACGTCGGCGAGCTCGGCTGGGAGCTGCACGTCCCCATCGAGCAGGGCGCTCGGGTGTGGGCGATGCTGCTCGAGGCGGGGGCGTCGTACGGCGCCGTGCCGGTCGGCATCGGCGTCTATGCGACCACGGGTCGCCTGGAGAAGGGCTACCGCGCCTTCGGGTTCGAGCTGGACTCCGAGCGCACCATCATCGAGGCGGGGATGGCCCGGCCGAAGGTCAAGGCGGCGGACTTCGTGGGCCGGGAGGCGTACCTCAAGCAACGCGAGGAGGACCCGGCGTCGGTGCTCTGCACGCTGACCGTCGAGGACCACACGTCCGCCTCCGGTGTGAAGCGCTACATGCTCGGCGGTGAGCCGATCCTGGCCAAGGACGGCAGCGAGCTCGTCGACGACCACGGGCACCGTCCCTACGTCACGAGTGCCGGGTCGGCACCGTCGTTGGGCAAGCACCTCCTGCTGGCCTACCTACCTCCGCAGGAGGCCCGCGTGGGCAACGAGCTGACGGTCTCCTACATGGAGGAGCTCTACCCGGTGCGGGTCGGATCGGCGGACAGCACCGCACTCTTCGACCCCGACAACGAGCGGATCAAGTCATGAAGACCACCCCACCACGCTGTTCGCCACGCTCACACCGCCGGCCGACAACAGGAGGCCCCCGATGACGAACGTCCTGGTGTGCATCAAGCGGGTGCCCGACCTCGGCGGCGAGATCACCCTGACCCCCGACGGCATGTCGGTCGACGACACGTCCTTGGGGCACACGGTCAGCCCGCACGAGGAGTGTGCAGTCGAGCTGGCGATCTCGGTCGCCAAGGACACCGACGGCACCGCGACGGTGCTCAGCGTCGGCTCGCCCGACTCCGTCGAACAGCTGCGCAACGCCCTGGCCGTCGGCTGCACCGCAGCGGTCCTGGTCGAGGCGGAGGCGTCCTCCTACGGCCCTGCTGACGTCGCCGCCGCGATCGCCGAGGTGGTGCGGGCGCACGAGGCGGTCGGGACGACGTACGACCTGGTGCTGCTCGGCAACGACGCCTCGGACACCGGCGACTTCCAGGTGGGGATCCGGCTGTCCTACCTGCTGGACCGGCCCGTGGTGGCCGGTGTCTCCACGCTGTCGGTCGAGGGCGACCGGGTCACTGCCCGCGGCCAGAGTCCCGACGGCGGCACGGAGGTCTTCGACGTCGCCCTGCCCGCGGTGCTGACGGTGATGGAGGGCGGCATCGAGCCCCGCTACCCGAGCATCCCGGGACGGATGAAGGCCAAGAAGGTCAAGATCGAGCAGCGGGAGCCGTCCCTGAGACCGGTCGGTCCTGGTCGGCTCCGGCTGAAGCTGCCGCCCGCGCAACCCAGCCAGGTGACGGTGCTGGGCGAGGGACCAGAGGCGGCCGGAGCCCTGGTCGACCTGATCGAGGAGCTGGGAGTGCTGCGATGAGCGTGCTGGTGCTGGTGGAGACCGACGACAAGGGCGCGAGCGAGGTCTCCCGCGAGACGCTGACCTTCGCCCGTCGCCTCGGTGAGGACGTGCAGGCTCTCGTGGTCGGCGACGGCCCGGCTGGTCTCGTCGACCAGCTCGGGACGTACGGCGTCCGCTCCGTGCTGCACGCCGACGGCGACGCGTTCACGTCCTACGCCGCGGCTGCCTGGGCAGCGGCGGTGGTCGCTGCCAGTGCGGACGCCACCGTCGTGATGGCAGCCGGGACCCCACGTGGCAACGAGGTCCTCGCACACGTCGCCTGCCGGCTCGGGGTCACGATGGCCGCCAACGTCGTCGAGGTCGACCGCTCCTCGGGGTCGCTCGTCGTCTCCCGCCAGGTGCTCGGCGGCGCGGCGATGGAGGAGATGCGGCTCGAGGACGCGGTTGCCGTTCTCAGCGTCGCCGGCCATGCGTGCGACCCGCAGCCTGCCGAGGCCACGACGTCACCGGCCGTCATGCCGATCGAGGTGGAGGTCGCCGACTCCGACCTCCGCGCCCGCGTCGTACGCACGGAGCCGGGGGAGCCCGACGAGTCCGGCAGCCTCAAGTCCGCCAAGGTCGTGGTCGGAGCCGGACGCGGTGCCGGCAGCGCCGACGGGTTCAAGGACCTGCTCGAGCTCGCCGACCTGCTCGACGGCGCTCTCGGGGTCTCGCGGGTGGTCACCAGCCTCGGCTGGCGCCCGCACCACGAGCAGGTGGGCCAGACCGGCAGCCGGGTGTCCCCGGACCTGTACCTGGCGTGCGGCATCAGTGGCGCGATCCAGCACTGGGCGGGCATGTCGAGCTCGAAGACCATCGTCGCCATCAACAACGACCCGGACGCGCCGATGGTCACCAAGGCGCACTACGCGGTGATCGGCGACCTGCACGAGGTGGTCCCGGCGGTCGTGGAGGAGCTGCGCAGGCGTCGTCCGGCCTGACCGACCGACCGGCCGGCCCGAGGGAGCACACTGGGGTGATGACCCGTCCGATCGACCTCCTGGCGGTGGCCGGGGCGATGGTGGCTGCGGGGACCACCGCCCTCTACGTGGTCATCGTGCAGTCCCAGGACGCCGCCCCGGCGGGGTGGGTGGTCGTCGTCCTGGTCGGGGGTGCGGTCGGGGCGGCGTACGCGAGCCACCGCTCGGCACCGAAGCGCCGGCAGGTGCTCGCGGTCAGCGCCGGGCTCCTCGGCGTCCTGGGGCTGGCGGCGATCCTGTCGATCGGCCCGCTGATCCTGCTCGCCTCCGGCCTCTGCCTGGCCGCGCTGCTCAGGTCGCCAGGGGCCGTGCCGGGGCCGGCGGCTCACGAGCCCTCGGAATAACTCGGCCCTCGGCGGATGCTGCAGGTGGACGTGACCGACGCCGAGCCGATGACCATCAACCGCCGCGACATCGGCCTGCGGTCCTCCCGCGGGCCGGTGCTGGTCGCGGTGATGCTGTCCACGGCCCTGGTCGCCCTCGACCAGACGATCGTGTCCACAGCGGTGCCCTCGATCGTCCGCGACCTCGGTGGGTTCCGGCAGTTCCCGTGGCTGTTCTCGGTGTACCTTCTGGCGCAGGCCGCGACCGTCCCCGTCAACGGCAAGCTGGCCGACCTGTTCGGCCGCAAGCCGGTGATGTACTACGGCATCGCGGTGTTCCTGCTCGGTTCGGTCCTGTGTGCGGTGGCGTGGAGCATGCCCGTGCTGATCCTGGCCCGGGGCCTGCAGGGTCTCGGCGCCGGCGCCGTGCAGCCGATCGGGATGACCCTGATCGGGGACGTCTACTCGCTGCGCGAGCGGGCCAAGGTGCAGGGCTACGTCGCGAGCGTGTGGGGGATCTCCTCGGTCGTCGGGCCCACGATCGGCGGCGCGTTCAGCCAGCTGCTCAGCTGGCGGCTGATCTTCTGGGTGAACGTTCCGCTGTGCCTGCTGGCTGCCCTGATGCTGCGGCGCTTCAGCGAGAAGGTCGAGCGTAGGCGGGCGCGGGTCGACTACGGGGGCGCCGCGCTGCTGACGATCGCCACCACCATGGTCGTCCTCGGTCTGCTCGAGGGCGGCCACACGTGGGCGTGGGCCTCCTGGGAGACCGCCGCGGTGTTCGGCGGGGCACTGCTGGTGTTCGTGGCCTTCGCGCTCGTCGAGCGACGGGTCGCGGAGCCCGTCCTGCCGTTGTGGGTGTTCCG
Source organism: Nocardioidaceae bacterium (assembly GCA_025934895.1). Lineage (GTDB taxonomy): Bacteria > Actinomycetota > Actinomycetes > Propionibacteriales > Nocardioidaceae > Nocardioides_B. Next base: position 48,972 of record JAICWH010000001.1, read on the forward strand.
CAACCGGACCCTGGTGGTGACCAGCTCGCTGTCCTTCTTGGTCGGTGGGCTGCTGCTGGGGCTGTCCTCCTACGTGCCGACCCTGGGCCAGGAGGTGCTCGGTGCTTCCGCCATCGTCAGCGGCTTCGCGCTGGCGGCCCTGACGCTGGGGTGGCCGGTCGCCGCGGCCGTCTCGGGACGCCTCTACCTCACCGTCGGGTTCCGGGCCACCGGGCTGCTCGGCGCGGTCTTGGCCGTCACCGGGGCGACCGTGCTCGTCCTGCTGGACCCGGCGGGCTCGCTGTGGCACGTCGCCGCGGGGTGCGTGCTGATCGGCTTCGGGATGGGCTGGGTCGCGGCGCCCGCCCTGGTGGTGGCCCAGTCCAGTGTCGCCTGGGGGGAGCGGGGCGTGGTGACCGCGACCAACATGTTCTCGCGCTCGGTCGGCTCGGCGATGGGGGTCGCGGTGTTCGGTGCCGTGGTCAACGCGGTCGTCGGCTCGAGCCCCACACCCGTGCTGTTGGCCGCGGGTGTGCACCGGGTGTTCATCGGCATCCTGGTGATCGCCGTGACGATGACGGCCCTTGAGCTCTTCATGCCGGTCCGGGTGCCGGTCCGGGTGCCGGTCCGGGCCCCGGAGCAGGAGCCGGCTGCAGCGGCAGCCCCCGACCCGCGGCCGTCGACGTCTCCCGGCGGACGGTAGGCGGACGGTAGTTTGACCGACAACCGCCCTCATCGGACGGTTCGTCCGCGCGACGTTGCCCAGGGTTGACACGCAGAGACCGTGTTGACACCCGTGACCCACCGGTCGTGGGCCACGATGAGTGATGGCCACACGATGCGACTGCCGCTGGGAACGGGTGGAGCTGGACCCCATGCTCGCCGGGGTCCTGCTGCGAGCCGACGAGGTGCCCGACTGCCCGGCGCACAGCCCGGTGCGCGAGGACGAGGCGGTCTGAGCGTCGTACGCCGCGGCCGGTGCGGTCTCGACGCCGTGCCGTACCTCCAGCGGGTCGCCGGACAGGTCCTCCACGCCGACACCCTGCCGAGTCGGCGCGTCCGCAGGGCCGAACCGTGTCGAGTCGGCGCATCCGCAGGGCCGAACCGTGTCGAGTCGGCGCGTCCGCAGGGGTTTGGCCCTGCGGACGCGCCGGGTCGGCGAGGGGTCGTGAGGTGTCAGGCGGTCGCGTCGAAGGCGGCAGCGACCACGTCGAACGCCTCGGTGAGCAGCGCGTCGGAGGTGACGAGCGGCGGCAGGAAGCGCAGGACGTTGCTGTAGGTGCCGGCCGTCAGCGTCAGCACGCCCTGGGAGTGGCAGTACGTCGAGATCGCGCTGGTGCGGACGGCGTCCGGCAGGTGGCCGTCGGCACCGACGATCTCGGCGGCGATCATGGCGCCACGTCCGCGGATCTCCCCGAGGCACTCGTGCTTGTCGGCGATCGAGGAGAGCCGGTCAATGACCAGGGATCCGATCTGCCGTGCCCGGCCGGCCAGGTCCAGCTCCTGCATGGTCTGCATCGAGCCGAGCGCCGCGGCGCAGGCGACCGGGTTGCCGCCGTAGGTGCCGCCGAGCCCACCGACGTGCACGGCGTCCATCATCTCCGCGCGGCCGGTCACCCCGGACAGCGGGAGGCCGCCGGCGATGCCCTTCGCGGTCGTGACCAGGTCGGGCACCACGCCCTCGTGGTCGCAGGCGAACCAGTCACCCGTGCGGCAGAAGCCGGTCTGGATCTCGTCGGCCACGAACACGACGCCGTTCGCGGCCGTCCACTCCCGCAGCCGCGGCAGGAAGCCGTCGGCGGGCACCACGAAGCCGCCCTCACCCAGGATCGGCTCGATCACCAGGCAGGCCAGGTTGCCGACGCCCACCTGCTTCTCCAGCACGTCGATCGCCCGGTCGGCCGCGGCACTCCCGGAGATCTCCACCGGCTCCCGGAAGGGGTAGGACATCGGGGCCCGGTAGACCTCGCCGGCGAACGGACCGAATCCTGCCTTGTAGGGCATCGACTTCGCGGTCATCGCCATCGTCAGGTTGGTGCGACCGTGGTAGGCGTGGTCGACGACCGCGACCGCGTCCCGCCCGGTGAACGCGCGCGCCACCTTGACGGCGTTCTCGACCGCCTCCGCGCCGGAGTTGAGCAGAGCCGACTTCTTCTCGTGGTCGCCCGGGGTGAGCTCGGCGAGCCGCTCGCAGACGTCGACGTAGACGTCGTAGGGGGTGACCATGAAGCAGGTATGTGTGAACGCCCGGACCTGCTCGGTGACCCGGTCCACCACGTGCGGAGCGGAGTTGCCGACGCTGGCCACCGCGATGCCGGAGGCCAGGTCGATGAGCGAGTTGCCGTCGGCATCGACGAGCACCCCACCGCCGGCGGCCTCGACGAACACCGGCAAGGTGGTGCCGACCCCCTTCGCGACGTGCCGGGCGCGGCGGGCGAGCTTCTCCTGGGACCGGGGCCCGGGGACAGCCGTCAGCAGGCGTCGCTCCTGGGGGAGGTCCGGGCCGCCGACAGTGGTGGGAAGCGAGGTGTCAGTCACACCGGCCAGACTAGTGAACCCGGCGCCGGGTGGCTACGTCGGTCGGGTCCGGCAGGATGACCCGGGTGAGTACTCGTCGTGACGTCGTCATCCTCGGTTCGACCGGCTCCATCGGCACGCAGGCACTCGACGTGGTCCGCGCACACCGCGACCGGTTCCGGGTGGTGGCGATCACGGCCGGTGGCTCCCAGCGCGACCTGTTCCGGGAGCAGGTCGAGGAGCTTCGGCCGGTGTTCGCTGACCTGGGGGAGGACGCCTCCGTCCAGGCCGCCCGCATGGAGTGCGACGTGGTGCTCAACGGCATCACCGGCGCCGTCGGGCTGCGGCCCACCTTGGCCGCCCTCGACGCCGGCAACACCCTGGCGCTCGCCAACAAGGAGTCCCTCATCATCGGCGGCCGGCTCGTCACCGGGCACGCCCGACCCGGCCAGATCGTCCCGGTCGACTCCGAGCACAGCGCGCTGGCCCAGTGCCTGCGCGGCGGACGCGCCGAGGAGGTCCGCCGGCTGGTGCTGACCGCGAGCGGGGGACCGTTCCGCGGCCGGGCACGCGACGAGCTGCATCAGGTCACTGCCGAGCAGGCCCTCGCGCACCCGACGTGGTCCATGGGGCCGCTGGTGACCGTGAACTCGGCCACGCTGGTCAACAAGGGTCTCGAGGTGATCGAGGCGCATCTGCTCTACGACGTAGCCTACGAACGGATCGAGGTGGTCGTGCACCCCACGTCGGTGGTGCACTCCATGGTCGAGTTCCACGACGGCTCCACGCTGGCCCAGGCCTCGCCGCCCTCGATGCTGATCCCGATCGCGCTGGCGCTCGGCTGGCCCGACCGGCTGCCCGACGTCGCGCCCGCCGTGGACTGGACGAGGCCCTCGGCCTGGGAGTTCTTCCCGCTCGACGATGACGCGTTCCCGTCGGTGCGGCTGGCCCGGGACTGCGGGGCCAGGGGCGGCACGGCGCCCGCCGTGTACAACGCGGCGAACGAGGTGTGCGTGGACCTGTTCCTGGCCGGTGAGATGAGGTTCACCGACATCGTCCCCACCATCGACCGTGTCCTGCGCCGCCACGACGTACTCTCGACAGGGACGGACATGACCGTCGAGGACGTGCTGGCGGCGGATGCCTGGGCGCGCACCCAGGCCCGGCTCGAGCAGGAGGACCCCACCGGATGACCGCGCTGACGTACGCGTTGGGCGTGCTGCTGTTCGTCGTCGGCGTGGCCGCGTCCATCGGCCTGCACGAGCTCGGCCATCTGCTCCCGGGCAAGCTGTTCGACGTCAAGATCACCCAGTACTTCGTGGGCTTCGGCCGCACGCTGTGGTCCCGCAGACGCGGCGAGACGGAGTACGGCGTCAAGGCCGTTCCACTCGGCGGCTACGTCAAGCTGGTCGGGATGCTGCCACCGGGACCGGGCAGCGACAAGCACACCGTCCGCTCCTCCCACACGGGCATGTTCAGCCAGCTGATGAGCGACGCGCGCGCGGCCGAGTACGAGCTGGTCGACGAGGGCGACGAGGAGCGGTTGTTCTACCGGCTCACCTGGTGGAAGAAGATCGTGATCATGGCTTCGGGGGTGCTGACGAACCTGGTCATCGCGTTCGTGCTGTTCGCGGTGGTGTTCATGGGCCACGGGGTGGCCACCGCCACCACGACCGTCCAGGACGTCTCCCAGTGCGTGGTCGCGGTGACCACGGCCAACGTCGATCGGCCGGTCCGTCCCTGCACGGCCAAGGACCCGGTGGCACCGGCGAAGGCCGCCGGGATCCGGCCGGGGGACCGCATCGTGTCCTTCAACGGCCACCCGGTCCACCGGTGGTCGGACCTGCAGCGGGAGATCCGCGGCAACGAGGCCGGTGCAGCCGCGATCGGCGTGGTGCGCGACGGCACGAGGATCACCCTGCACACCAGCACGACGGTCTCCACCCGCCCCGACCTGAACGACCCCGCGCGGATCACCCGCAGCGGCTTCCTCGGGGTGAGCCCCACCGTGGTGAACGCCCGCCAGGGACCCGGCTACGTCGTGCAGACGATGGCCTCCGGCACCTGGGCCACCGTCCAGGCCCTGGCCAGCATGCCGGTGAAGATCTATCACGTCGGTCGGGCGGCACTCGGGCTGGAGAAGCGCGACGTGACCGGCCCGATGAGCGTGGTGGGCGCCGGCCGGGTCGCCGGTGAGCTGTCCTCGGCCAAGGAGCTCTCGCCCTCGGACCGCTTCTTCAGCGTCGTGCTGCTGATCGCCGGGCTCAACCTGTTCCTCGGCATGTTCAACCTGGTGCCACTGCCGCCGCTGGACGGCGGCCCGATCGCCACCACCCTCTACGAGGCGGCCCGCCGAGGGGTTGCCAGGCTGCGCCACAAACCGGACCCCGGCTTCGTCGACAGCGCGAAGCTGCTGCCGGTCACCTACGTGATGGCGGCGGTCATCCTGCTCGCGAGCATCGTGCTGATCTACGCCGACATCGTCGCCCCGGTCAGCCTGAGCTAGCCGATCCCGAAGAAGGAGCCCGAACCGTCAGCCGACCAGAGACCCCGACCACGAGAACCAGCGAACACGAAGGACACCATGACCACCGTCAACCTCGGGATGCCGGCCGCGCCACCGCCGGTGCTGGCCGCACGCCGGCCGTCGCGCCAGATCAAGGTCGGCAAGGTGCTGGTCGGTGGGGATGCTCCCATCTCCGTGCAGTCGATGACGACGACCCTGACCTCCGACATCAACACCACCCTGCAGCAGATCGCCGAGCTCACCGCGGCGGGCTGTGACATCGTCCGCGTGGCCTGCCCGTCCCAGGACGACGCGGACGCCCTGGAGCAGATCGCCCGGCACTCCCAGATCCCGGTGATCGCGGACATCCACTTCCAGCCGAAGTACGTGTTCGCCGCCATCGACGCGGGCTGCGCCGCGGTGCGGGTCAACCCCGGCAACATCCGCAAGTTCGACGACCAGGTCAAGCAGATCGCCCGGGCCGCCAAGGACCGGGGTACGTCGATCCGGATCGGCGTGAACGCCGGCAGCCTGGACAAACGGGTCTTCGAGAAGCACGGCAAGGCCACCGCGGAGGCGCTCGTCGAGTCGGCCGTCTGGGAGGCGTCCCTGTTCGAGGAGCACGACTTCCACGACTTCAAGATCTCGGTCAAGCACAACGACCCGGTGGTCATGGTGCAGGCCTACGAGATGCTCGCTGAGCGAGGCGACTGGCCGCTGCACCTCGGGGTCACCGAGGCCGGCCCGGCGTTCCAGGGCACCATCAAGTCCGCGGTCGCGTTCGGGGCGCTGCTCTCGCGCGGCATCGGCGACACGATCCGGGTCTCCCTGTCGGCCCCTCCCGTGGAGGAGGTCAAGGTCGGCATCTCGATCCTGCAGTCCCTGAACCTGCGCCCACGCAAGCTGGAGATCGTGTCCTGCCCGTCCTGCGGGCGTGCGCAGGTCGACGTCTACAAGCTCGCCGACGAGGTCACCGCGGGTCTCGACGGGCTCGAGGTGCCGCTGCGGGTGGCGGTGATGGGCTGCGTCGTCAACGGTCCCGGGGAAGCGCGCGAGGCAGACCTCGGTGTCGCCTCCGGCAACGGCAAGGGCCAGATCTTCGTCAGGGGCGAGGTCGTCAAGACAGTGCCGGAGTCACAGATCGTGGAGACGCTGATCGAGGAGGCGATGCGGATCGCCGAGGACATGGAGCCCGTCGACGGGGGGCCCGGAGGCGCGACGGTCACCGTCGGCTGATCAGGCACCCGCCCAGCGGTACTCCACCTCGGGGCGTCCGCTGCCGCCGTACCGCACGGTGCGCTCGGCCATCGACTCCGCCGCGAGGTACTCCAGGTAGCGTCGCGCGGTGACCCTGGACGCGCCTATCCTCGACGCCACCTCCGAGGCCGACAGGCCCGCGGCGGTGGCGCGCAGCGCACTCGTGATGTCGCGCAGCGTGTCGGCGCTCATCCCCTTCGGCAGTGACGCCGAACCCGCAGCCGTGCGCAGCACCCCCAGCATCTGGTCCACCTCGGCCTGCCCGACGCTGCCGCTGGACGCGAGCCGCTCCCGATAGTCGGCGTACTGCTCGAGCTTGGCCCGGAACCCCGCATAGGTGAACGGCTTGAGCAGGTAGAGCACCACCCCCTGGGCCACCGCCCGTTTGACCACCTCCACGTCGCGCGCGGCCGTCACCGCGATCACATCGCACAGGTGGCCCTGGGCCCGCATGGCGCGCAGCAGCCCCAGACCGTGCCCGTCCGGGAGGTTCATGTCCAGCAGGACCAGGTGCACCTCGGGCTCGCTGCGGAGCAGCCGCAGCGCCTCCACCGACGACCGGGCGACGCCGGCGACCACGAACCCGGCGGTACGACGGACGTAGGCAGCGTGCGCCTGGGCGGAGAGCTCCTCGTCCTCGACGATCAGCACCCGGACCTCGGACGACGAGATCACGACCCGCTCGTTCCGTACCGGGCGGTCCGAACCGGCGTGGTCACGGCGGGCTCGCCGATCCGGACCAGGAACTGCGCCCCGCCCAGCTCGGAGGTGCCGACCTCGATGTCTCCGTCGTACTTGCGCACCGCCTGGACCACGAGCGCCAGACCCAGGCCCCGACCTACCGGCCCGTCGGCGGTCTTCGTGGACCAGCCGCGCTCGAAGACCTGCTCGGCGGCCGCGGTGCTCAGCCCGGCGCCTGAGTCGGCGACCCGTACGCACAGGGACGTCGGCGAGCCGGTCAGCTCGACCACGATGACCCGTGCTGCCACCTCGCCGACGGCGTCCATCGCGTTGTCGATGAGGTTGCCGAGGATGGTCACCGCGTCGCGCTGCTCGACGGGCAGCCCGGTCACCTCGGTGCTGTCGCCGAGCCGGAGCTGGACACCCCGCTCGGCGGCCTGCGCTGTCTTGCCGAGCAGCAGGGCGGACACGACCGGGTCGGCCACCGACCCGACCACCCGGTCGGTGAGCAGCTGCGCCACCTCGAGCTCCTCGGTGGCGAAGTCCAGCGCGTCCTCCGTGCGTCCCATCTCGACGAGGGAGACCACGGTGTGCAGCCGGTTGGCAGCCTCGTGGTTCTGTGAGCGCAGCGACTCGGCCAGGCCGCGCACGGTGTCGAGCTCGCCGGCGACCGCCTGGATCTCGGTGTGGTCGCGCAGGGTGACCACCGACCCCACCTCGCGGCCCTGCCACTGGGCTGGCGCCACGTTGACGACCAGCACCGCGTCGTCGACCAGGTGGATCTCGTCGGGCCGTCGGTCGGTGGACAGCACCGCTCGGGTCAGCGACTCGGGCAGGCCCAGCTCGGCGACCGGGCGGCCCAGGACGGAGTCGTCGAGGTCGAGCAACCTGCTTGCCTCCCTGTTGACCAGCTGGACCCGGCCCTCGGTGTCCACCAGCAGCAGCCCCTCCCGCACCGCGTGCAGCACCGCGTCGTAGTACTCGTACATCCGGGTGATCTCGCCCTCGCCCATGCCGTGCGTCTGGCGGCGCAGCCGGCGGCTGATCAGCCACGCCCCGAGCAGCCCGACGGCGAGGATGACCGCGGCCGCGAGCGCGATCGGCGGCAGCCGGTCGGCCAGGGCGTCCTGGATCCGCTGCATGGTGATGCCGACCGAGACCAGGGCCACCACCCGGGACCCGGCGCCGGCGGCGTAGACCGGGACCACGGCCCGCATCGACGGGCCCAGTGTGCCGGTGTACTCCTGGGTGAAGGGCCGGCCCCGGGGTGCGCCGCCGAGGTCGCCGATGAACCGGCCCCCGATCTGCGCCGGGTCGGGGTGCGAGTAGCGGATCCGGTGCAGGGACATCACCACGACGAAGTCGGTGTGGGAGTCGCGGCGCACCCGCTCCGCGAACGGCTGGATCGACGCGGACGGGTCGGCGGTGCCCAGGGCGCGACGCACCTGTGGGGTGTCGGCGACCGACACGGCCACCGCCAGCGCGCGGTCCCGTGCGCCGGCGATCTGGGTGTCCCGCGCGTCTGCGTAGGCCAGAGCCACGGCGCCGGCCACGACGACGACGACCATCAGCACCTGGAGCAGCAGGATCTGCCGGGCGACGGGACTGGGACGCGAGGACACCACGGCATTCTCGACCTTTCGGTTGCCGGACCTCCGGGTGCTTCCCGAGCCGGACCACCTGCACGTGTGAACATAATGAACGCAACGGTGACCACAGTCACAGGCCTCAGGCAGGCTCCTCCTCAGCCCCAACCTTTCGTGGAGGAAACTGATGTCATCCATGCCCAGCCCCTCGGGCGCCGCGGGTCCCGCGGCCGCCAAGAAGGATCGATCGCACTACCTGTACATGGCGGTGATCGTCGCGGTGGTCCTCGGCATCGCCGTCGGCCTCGTCGCCCCCGACTTCGCCGTCCAGCTCAAGCCGATCGGCACCGGCTTCGTCGCGCTGATCCGGATGATGATCTCGCCGGTGATCTTCTGCACCATCGTGCTCGGCGTCGGCTCGGTGGCCAGTGCGGCCCACGTCGGCAAGGTGGGCGGCCTGGCCCTCGGCTACTTCGTCACCATGTCGACCGTGGCGCTGGCGATCGGGCTGCTGGTCGGCAACCTGATCCACCCCGGCTCCGGCCTCCACCTGACCCCCGACGTCGCCAAGGTCGGCGGCCAGCAGGCGGCCGAGGCCGGCGGCACCACCACGGACTTCCTGCTGGGCATCATCCCGACCACGCTGCTGTCCTCGCTGACCGCGGGGGACGTCCTGCAGACCCTGCTCGTCGCCCTGCTCGTCGGCTTCGCCGTCCAGGCCATGGGACGTGCGGGCAAGCCGGTGATCCGCGGCGTCGAGCACATCCAGCGGGTCGTCTTCCGGGTGCTCGCCATGATCATGTGGGCCGCCCCGATCGGTGCCTTCGGTGCGATCGCCGCCGTCGTCGGCGAGACCGGCGTCGACGCGTTGAAGAGCCTCGCGATCCTGATGGTCGCGTTCTACATCACCTGCTTCCTGTTCGTGTTCGTGGTGCTCGGCACCATCCTCAAGCTGGCCACCGGCGTCAACGTGCTGTCGCTGTTCCGCTACCTCGCCCGGGAGTTCCTGCTGATCCTCTCCACGTCCTCCTCCGAGTCGGCGCTGCCGCGGGTGATGGCCAAGATGGAGCACGCCGGGGTCGACCAGACCACCGTCGGCGTCGTGATCCCGACGGGCTACTCGTTCAACCTCGACGGCACCGCGATCTACCTGACGATGGCGTCGCTGTTCATCGCCGAGGCGCTCGGCAAGCCGCTGGCGATCGGTGAGCAGATCTCCCTCCTGCTGTTCATGATCATCGCCTCCAAGGGCGCAGCCGGGGTCACCGGTGCGGGCCTCGCCACCCTCGCGGGCGGTCTGTCCTCGCACCGTCCGGAGCTGCTCGACGGGGTGGGCCTGATCGTCGGGATCGACCGGTTCATGTCCGAGGCGCGGGCGCTCACCAACTTCGCAGGCAACGCCATCGCCACCGTCCTCGTCGGCACCTGGACCGACAGCATCGACCGCGAGCAGCTCGACGCGGTGCTGGCCGGCGAGCGCCCCTTCGACGAGACGACGATGCTCGACGACTCGATGGAGCCCGACGTGTTGAACCAGGACCCGGCGAGCACCACGAAGGCGCACGCCGGCGCGTAGGCTCCGCGTGTGCTCCGGACACGGCAGGGTCTGCGCCTCCTCGGCCCATCCGACCTGCCTGCCGTGCGGGAGCTGTGCGGCCGGGACCCGGTGGTCAACGTCTTCGCTGACTACCGGGCCCGGCTGACGCAGCTGGACCCCCGCTGGCTCGGGGGGGAGATGTGGGGCTACGAGGTGGACGGCGAGCTGGTCTCGGCCTGCCACGCGGCCGCCAACCTGGTCCCGGTCGAGGCCACCTCGGACGCCGTGGTCGCCTTCGCCCAGCGAGCAGCCTCCCGGCCGCGGCGCTGCGCCACCGTCGTCGGCCCGGCACAGAGCGTCGAGCACCTGTGGCGGCTGCTCGAGCCGCACTGGAAGCCGGCACGGGAGGTGCGCTGGGCCCAGCCGCACCTGCAGATCTCCTCCGCGCCGGCGGTGGCCCCCGACCCCGCCGTACGACGCACGGAGCCTTCCGACGTGGCCGCCCTCTACCCGGCGTGCGTGGCGATGTACACCGAGGAGGTCGGCGTCTCGCCCGAGCTGGGCGGTGGAGCGGACCTCTACCGGGCCCGGGTCGCGCAGCTCGTCGCCAAGGGCTGGTCCTTCGCCCGGATCGAGAACGGCCGCGTGGTGTTCAAGGCAGAGGTGGCCGCCGCGTCGCCGTACGCCTGTCAGGTCCAGGGTGTCTACGTCCCCCCGTCGCACCGCGGCGCGGGGCTCGCCGCTGCCGGGATGGCGGCCGTCGTGGCCTTCGCGCTGCGCGACATCGCGCCCGTCGTGTCGCTCTACGTCAACGAGCACAACGAGGCCGCCCGCCGGGCCTATGTGCGTGTGGGCTTCGAGCAGACCGGGACCTTCTCGACCATCATGTTCTGACGGCCGGCGCGAGCGGCCCGATAGCCTTGCCGACATGCACCCACCCCAGGAGACTGCTCGCTTCGCCCACCCGTCCGCGGGGGCCCCGAGATGATTCTGCGGATGTCGAGCCTGTTCGTGCGCACCCTGCGGGAGGACCCCGCGGCCGCGGAGGTGCCGAGCCACCGGCTGCTGGTCCGGGCCGGCTACATCCGGCGGGCCGCGCCTGGCATCTACTCGTGGCTGCCGCTGGGCCTGCGGGTGCTGCGCAACATCGAGCGGATCGTGCGCGAGGAGATGGACGGCATGGGCGCGCAGGAGCTGCAGTTCCCGGCGCTGCTGCCACGTGAGCCCTACGAGGCGACCGGCAGGTGGACGGAGTACGGCGCCGGGGTGTTCCGGCTCCAGGACCGCAAGGGCGCGGACTACCTGCTGGGCCCCACCCACGAGGAGATGTTCACGCTGCTCGTCAAGGACCTCTACTCCTCCTACAAGGACCTCCCTCTCTGGCTCTACCAGATCCAGACGAAGTACCGCGACGAGGCCCGCCCACGCGCCGGCCTGCTCCGCGGGCGTGAGTTCGTGATGAAGGACTCCTACTCCTTCGACGTCTCGGACGCGGGCTTGGAGAGCTCCTACGCCGCCCACCGCGCCGCCTACGTCAAGATCTTCGACCGGCTCGGGTTCGACTACGTGGTCGTCAAGGCCACCTCGGGGGCGATGGGGGGCTCGAGGTCCGAGGAGTTCCTCGCCACCGCCGAGAACGGCGAGGACACCTACGTCCGCTGCAGCGTGTGCGACTACGCCGCCAACGTGGAGGCCGTCGCGCTGCGCCCTCCGCCACCGGTGCCGTACGACGACGCTCCACCCGCCCATGCCGAGCAGACCCCGGACACCCCGACCATCGACACGCTGGTCCAGCACCTCAACGACGCGTTCCCGCGCGAGGACCGGCCCTGGCACGCGGGGGACACCCTGAAGAACGTGCTCGTCGTGCTCAGGCACCCGGACGGCACCCGCGAGCCGGTCGCGATCGGCCTGCCCGGTGACCGGGAGGTCGACGAGAAGCGGCTCGGCGGCCAGCTCGAGCCCATCGAGGTGGAGGCGTTCGAGGAGAAGGACTTCGCCGCCCACCCCGAGCTGGCCAAGGGCTACATCGGCCCCGGCGTGCTCGGGGAGAAGAACGCCTCGGGGATCCGCTACCTCGTCGACCCGCGGGTCGTCGAGGGCACCCGCTGGGTCACCGGCGCCGACGTCGCCGGCTCGCACGTGCTCGACCTGGTGGCCGGCCGGGACTTCGCGCCGGACGGGACCATCGAGGCTGCCGAGGTGCGCGACGGCGACCCCTGCCCCCGCGGTCCCCACGAGGGCGCGGAGGGCACTCTGCTCACCGCCCGCGGGATCGAGATGGGCCACATCTTCGCGCTCGGCCGCAAGTACGCCGACGCGCTCGGGCTGCAGGTGCTCGACGAGTTCGGCAAGCTGGTGACCGTCACCATGGGCTCCTACGGCATCGGCGTCTCACGGGCGGTCGCGGCGATCGCCGAGAACACCCACGACGAGCTCGGTCTGGTCTGGCCTCGCGAGGTGGCGCCCGCCGACGTACACCTGGTGGCCACCGGCAAGGACGCGGCGGTCTACGACACCGCGGCCGGGATCGCCGTCGAGCTGACCGCCCGGGGCCTGACGGTGATCTACGACGACCGCGTCAAGGTCTCCCCCGGGGTCAAGTTCAAGGATGCCGAGCTGATCGGGGTCCCGACGATCGTGGTGGTCGGCAAGGGCCTGGTGGACGGGGTCGTCGAGGTGAAGGACCGGGCCTCCGGCGAGCGCGAGGACGTGCCCGTCGACGACGTGGTCGACTACGTGGTGCGCACCGTGCGTGAGCCGGTCGGCAACCCGATCTCGGAGGACTGAGCCGGTGACGTCCGCCGCTCCGGCGGTGCGCGCGGTGATCTTCGACTGGGGCGGCACCCTGACACCGTGGCGCACCGTGGACTTCGAGCTGGAGGCCAGGGCACTGGCAGCCGCAGCGCTCGACGGGGACGACGACGCGCACCACCGCCTCGGCGCGGCGGTGCAGACGGTCTGGGTCCGCTCCCGTGACCAGCACACCAGCGCCACCGTGGCCGACATCTTCGCCGAGGCGGGGCTGACCCACGACGAGTCGCTGCTGGTCGCCTACCGGGACTTCTGGGCGCCGCACACGCTCACCGACCCCGACGTGCTTCCACTGTTCAGCAGGCTGCGCCTGGACGGGATCAAGGTGGGTGTCCTCTCCAACACCGTATGGCCCCGGGTCTGGCACGAGGAGCTCTTCGAGCGAGACGGGGTCCTGAACCTGATCGACGGCGCCGTCTACACGAGCGAGATCGCGTGGACCAAGCCGTCGCCGAAGGCGTTCCGCGCGGCGATGCAGGCGGTCGGAGAGGACGACCCCGCAGCCTGCGTGTTCGTGGGGGACCGGCTCTTCGACGACATCTGGGGCGCGGCCGCCGCGGGGATGCGGACCATCCACGTGCCGCACAGCGACATTCCCGTCGAGCAGGTCGGGCACACCGAGGGCAAGCCGGACGAGGTCGTCGAGCAGCTCGCCCACGTCTACGACGTGGTGTCGGCGTGGCGCAGCGGCGGGTGACCGGCGGGCCGCGGCTGTGTCCTGGAGTCGCTACAGGTCCGGTGCGCCGGGGAACTCGGTCGGTGACCCCCCGAAGGACAGCTCCCGGACCGCGGCGTCGCTGAGCGCGTGCAGCGCCCAGGCCCGGTCGGCTCGCGAGGTGCTGCCGACCGCCTCGGCGTAGACGGCCGCGCAGCGTCGCTCGATCACCCGGGCGGCGGCCGCCAGCTGGGCCGGTGTGCGGCCGGGACCGGGCAGTTGGTAGCTCGGCTCTGCCGCCACGGGGTCACCGCCCGCGCCGCGGACCAGCACGGTGAGCTGGTCACGGCGGGCCCGGTGGGTGGTGTAGGCCGCCGTGATGCGGGCGGCCAGGGCGCGCTGGTGGGAGGACGACACCCGGCCGCCCAGCACGCCGTAGACGTAGAGGGCCGCATGCTCGCCGGCGAGGGTGGCCTGCAGGGCCGCCAGCGGGGTCACTATCGTTCGCCGGTCGCCGGGGCGAGCTGGGCCGCCTGTTGCGCTGCGGACGCGGCCATGCTCCCGAGGGCCCGGGCGAACGCGCCGCTCTCCGCGGCCAACGCACTCGACCGGTTTGCGCGGGCCAGCCGGTCCTCCGAGCGGCGCAGCGCCGCGAGGGCCCCGGCGGAGGACGCCGGCACGGCAGAGTGCCCGGGTTGATGATCGGGGTGGTGACCGGGTTGATGATCGGGTTGATGATCGGGTTGATGATCGGGTGGATGACCGGATGAACCGTCCGGCGACGCCGTGGGTCCGGCGCCCGCCGGCACGGCGCCGGCCAGCAGGGCGACGTGCGCGCGGTGCGCAGCCCGCGCACCGGCCAGAGGGCCCGCGAGCCCTGGATGACGGTGGATGGTGGCGAGAACCCGCTCCAGCATCGTCTGCTCGGCGCCGAGGACCGTCGCGGCCAGCCGCACGTCGGGGGCGTCGGCGGGTCGGCCGGTCCCGGGCGACCCGGGTGACCGCGGGGTGCGCCGGGACCCGGCGGAGGGCTGGGTGCCGGTGCAGCCCGTCAGGACCGCGCCCGTCAGCGCGGCGAGCCCTGCGAGCGTCGTACGACGGGACACGGACTCGGGTGTCGACACGTTCTGGAGCCTAACCACCAGGGCTGCCCGCTAGTCTGGACGGTGGCCCGCTTCGGGTCAGCCCCTGGGCAGCTTCGGGAGAGCTTCTGGTCAGTCTCGAGGCAGCTTCCGGGCCAGGCAGGACCCACAACAGCAGAGCAAGGAGGCACCCGTGAGCACCGAGCAGACCCGGGACCGACTTGCGGGGGTGCTGACCGAGCCGCTGTCCGCCGCGGGTCTTGACCTCGAGGCGGTCGAGCTGACCGTCGCGGGCCGGCGGCGGGTGCTGCGCGTGGCGGTTGACCAGGACGGCGGCGTGACGCTCGACGACATCGCGGAGGCGACCCGGGAGGTGTCCCGGGTGCTCGACTGCTCCGACGTGATGGGGTCCCAGCCCTACACTCTCGAGGTCACCTCGCCCGGCATCGACCGGCCGCTCGTCCTGTCGCGGCACTGGCGGCGCAACAGGGGCCGGCTGGTCAAGGCCACCCTCACCGACGGACGCGTCGTCACCGGCCGGATCGTCGACTCCGACGACACCCGGGCCGTGCTGGCGGTCACCAGCGAGGCAGCGCAGCCCGGACAGAAGAGGCAGCCCAGCGTCGAGCAGCAGGAGGTCTGCTTCGCCGACGTCGCGAAGGCCAAGGTCCAGATCGAGTTCAACCGGAAGGAGACCTGAGCCGTCATGGACATCGACATGAACGTCCTGCGGATGCTGGAGAGGGAGAAGGAGATCTCCTTCGACATCCTGGTCGAGGCGATCGAGCAGGCGCTGCTCACGGCGTACCACAAGTCCCCCGGTGCGCAGCCGACGGCGCGGGTGACGCTGAACCGCAAGAGCGGGCACGTCACGGTGTTGGCGGCGGAGACCGACGAGGAGGGCAACACGATCGCGGAGTACGACGACACGCCCGACGGGTTCGGACGGATAGCCGCGACGACCGCGAAGCAGATCATGCTCCAGCGGCTCCGCGACGCTGAGGACGACATCAAGTTCGGGGAGTTCTCCGGCAAGGAGGGCGACATCATCTCGGGAGTGATCCAGCAGGGTCGGGACCCGAACGACGTGATGGTCGACCTGGGCAGGCTGGAAGCGCTGCTTCCCGCGGGCGAACAGGTCCCGGGGGAGAACTACGAGCACGGCACCCGGATCAAGTGCCTGGTGATCTCCGTTCGCAAGGGGATGCGCGGGCCGCAGGTGATGCTCTCACGGTCCCATCCGAGCCTGGTCAAGAAGCTGTTCGCCCTCGAGGTCCCGGAGATCGCCGACGGCACCGTGGAGGTGTGCGCCATCGCCCGCGAGGCAGGCCACCGCACCAAGATCTCGGTGCGGACGACGGTCCCCGGGGTGAACGCGAAAGGGTCCTGCATCGGGCCGATGGGCCAGCGCGTGCGTGCGGTGATGAACGAGCTGCATGGGGAGAAGATCGACATCGTGGACTATTCCGACGACCCGGCCGAGCTGGTCGCGCACGCACTCTCACCGGCGCGGGTGAGCAGCGTGCAGATCATGGACCTCGCGGCCCGCTCCGCACGCGTCGTCGTGCCGGACTACCAGCTGTCGCTGGCGATCGGCAAGGAGGGCCAGAACGCCCGGCTGGCCGCGCGGCTCACCGGCTGGCGCATCGACATCCGCTCCGACGAGGCCTCCCCGGAACCGTTGGAGCCCGCGCTGCCGGTGGCTCCACCGGTGCAGGAGAACGCGGAGCGCTGAGCCGGGCACGCCCGGCTACGGCATCTCGGTTCGGCTGTGGCGCCGGCACCGGCTAGACTGGAGAACAGGTTCGCCACTGCAGACCGAAGCCGGGGAAGTCGCTTGTCCACTCGACCGTGCGTCCGCACCTGCGTAGGCTGTCGGCAGCGAGCCACGAAGTTCGAGTTGCTGCGAGTCGTCGCCAGTGACCGGGGAGCAGGCCTGGAGGTCGTCCCCGATCCAGCGGGACGGGCACCCGGCCGGGGGGCGCACCTGCACCCCACACCCGAGTGTCTGGCCCTGGCGCTGCGCCGTCGAGCCTTCTCCAGGGCCCTCAAGACCGAGGGCTCGGGGGGACGGCTCGCCACGACGGCGGTCGAGGACTACATCGCACCTGCAGGGACAGGCATACACACCAGCACAGACCTCACAAGAAATTGGAGCAGCAGCTCATGAGCACTCGATGAGTACTTTCCGATGAGCATGCACACCAGCTAACGGTCCGGCCGCCCCGAGGGGGACACAGGCTCGGACCAGAAGGAGAAGCGTGGCTAAGGTCCGGGTCCACGAGCTCGCCAAAGAGCTCGGAGTGGAGAGCAAGGTCGTTCTGGCCAAGCTCAAGGAGATGGGCGAGTTCGTCAAGTCGGCGTCGTCGACGGTCGAGCCCCCCGTCGTGAAGAGGTTCGCCGACACGTTCGGCGCGGAGCTCAAGGCCAACGGCCAGGGCGCTGCCACGGCTGCGCCCGCGGCTCGCGCAGCAGGCGCCCCGAACGGTGCAGCGGTGGCTCCAGCAGCCCAGGAGGCTCCGGCCCAGGCGGCTCCGGCCGCGTCTGCTCCGGCCGCCGAGTCCGCGTCGGCACCGGAGACGGCGCAGCGCTCGCCGGTGCGACCGGGTCCGCGACCGGGTCCGGCCAGAACTCCCGAGGTCCCGGCCGCCCAGACACCAGCGGCCCAGACACCAGCGGCCCAGACACCCGCGGCCCAGGCGCCCGCGGCCCAGACACCGGCGGTCCAGACACCCGCGGCCCAGGCGCCGGCGGTCCAGGAACCCGCGGCCCAGGCGCCAGCGGTCCAGGCGCCAGCGACCCAGGCATCCCAGGCACCCGCTTCCGAGGCACCGGCAGCGGCGGCGCCGTCCTCCGCCACCGAGCGGCCCGCGGCGAGCGCTCCCGGCGACGGCACGGAGATGGCCCGCCGTCCCGGTCCGCCGCCGGCGCGCCCGTCCGCCCGTCCGCAGCCGAACCGGCCCGGTGCGCCGCGGCCGGGCAACAACCCCTTCGCCCCCAGCCAGGGGATGGGACGGCGCCCGGCTCCCCGCCCCGGCGCCGAGCCAGTTCCGCCGGCAGCCGACCGTCCGCCGCGACCGCCGGCCGGCCGCGACGGTGGCGCCCCGCCGCGTCCCGGCGCACCCAGCACCGGTCGCCCGGGCATGCCGCGTCCCAACCCGGCGATGATGCCGAAGTCCCCGGCCGCCTTCGGTGGCGGACCCGGTGGGCGTCCGGCCCCGGGTGCCGCACGAGGCGGCCCAGCGGGCCGCACCGGTCCCGGTGCCGGTCGTCCCGGCGCGCCGAGCCGCGGCGGGGCGCCCGGCGCGGGCGGAGGAGCGCCCGGCGGTGGGTTCGCCGGTCGTCCCGGTGGCGGCGGACGCCCTGGTGCCGGCCGGCCCGGTCAGCGCGGCCAGACCCAGGGCGCCTTCGGTCGGCCTGGCGGGCCGTCGCGGCGTGGTCGCAAGTCCAAGCGCGCGCGTCGCCAGGAGTTCGAGCAGATGCAGGCGCCGACGATCGGTGGCGTGCGCGTCCGCAAGGGCGACGGCGAGACCGTCCGCCTGGCCCGGGGGTCCTCGCTCACCGACTTCGCCGAGAAGATCGGCGTCGACGCCGCAGCCCTGGTGCAGATGCTGTTCAGCCTCGGTGAGATGGTCACCGCGACCGAGTCGGTCAACGAGGCGACGCTGGAGCTGCTCGGCGAGGAGCTCAACTACGTCATCGAGGTCGTCTCGCCCGAGGACGAGGACCGCGAGCTGCTCGAGTCCTTCGACCTCGAGTTCGGTGAGGACGAGGGCAGCGAGGAGGACCTGGTCGTCCGGCCGCCGGTCGTGACCGTGATGGGTCACGTCGACCACGGCAAGACCAAGCTCCTCGACGCGCTCCGCAACGCCAACGTCGTCGCCAAGGAGGCCGGTGGGATCACCCAGCACATCGGCGCCTACCAGGTGGCGACCGAGGTGGACGGCACCGACCGCAGGATCACCTTCATCGACACGCCGGGTCACGAGGCGTTCACCGCGATGCGGGCCCGTGGTGCCCAGTCGACCGACATCGCGGTCCTGGTGGTCGCGGCCGACGACGGCGTCATGCCCCAGACCGTCGAGGCGCTGAACCACGCCAAGGCGGCCGGCGTGCCGATCGTGGTCGCGGTCAACAAGATCGACGTACCGGCGGCGGACCCGACCAAGGTGCGTGGCCAGCTCAGCGAGTACGGCCTGGTCCCCGAGGAGTACGGCGGCGACACCATGTTCGTCGACGTCTCCGCCAAGGCGGGGACCAACCTGGACGGGCTGCTCGAGGCCATCGTGCTGACCGCCGACGCCTCGCTGGACCTGCGGGCCAACCCCACCCAGGACGCGCAGGGCCTGGTCATCGAGGCGCACCTGGACCGTGGCCGTGGTCCGGTGGCGACCGTCCTCGTGCAGCGCGGCACCCTGCGGGTCGGCCAGTCGATCGTCGCCGGACCGGCCTACGGCCGGGTGCGCGCCATGATCGACGAGTACGGCGACAACATCGAGGCAGCCGACCCGTCGCGTCCGGCGATGGTGCTCGGTCTGACCGCGGTGCCCGGTGCCGGCCAGAACTTCATCGTGGTCGAGGACGACCGGGTGGCCCGGCAGATCGCCGAGCGCCGGGAGGCCCGCGAACGTGCGGCCATGCAGGCGAAGCGTCGCGTGCGCCGTACGCTCGAGGACTTCATGGCGTCGATGGAGAAGGGCGCGAGCCAGGAGCTCAACCTGATCCTGAAGGGCGATGTGTCCGGCTCGGTCGAGGCTCTCGAGGACTCGCTGGCGAACATCGACGTCGGCGACGGCGTCAGCCTGCGGGTCATCGACCGCGGTGTCGGGGCGATCACCGAGACCAACGTCGACCTCGCGGCGGCCTCCGATGCCATCATCATCGGCTTCAACGTCCGGCCGCAGGGCAAGGCGACGGCGATGGCCGAGAAGGAAGGCGTGGAGATCCGGTACTACTCGGTGATCTACCAGGCGATCGACGAGATCGAGGCGGCGCTCAAGGGCCTGCTCAAGCCGGAGTACGAGGAGAGCTCGCTCGGCCAGGCGGAGATCCGCGAGATCTTCCGCTCCAGCAAGATCGGCAACATCGCCGGCTGCATGGTGATCAGCGGTGTCATCCGGCGCAACGCCAAGGCGCGGCTGATCCGCGACGGCAACGTCGCGGCGGACAACCTCGACCTGTCATCGCTGCGACGCGAGAAGGACGACGTCACCGAGGTCCGCGAGGGCTTCGAGTGCGGTCTGACGCTCCGCGGGTTCAACGACATCAAGCAGGGTGACATCGTCGAGTGCTTCGAGATGCGGGAGATCGCCCGGGCCTGACCCTGGCTCGCCACTGATCACCTTCCCGACTGATTACCAGGGGATGCAGGACGTCTTGCGCTCCCCATGGGCCATCACCCATGGGGAGCGCACAAGTTCCTGCATCCCCTGGTAATCCGGCAGCCGCACCGACGACAACGAGCAACCAAGGAGCAGCCGTGAGCAACCCGAGGGTCCGCAAGGTGGCGGACAGGATCCAGGTCGTGGTGGCGGAGATGCTGGAGCGGCGCGTCAAGGACCCGCGGCTCGGGTTCGTGACCGTCACCGACGTCCGGGTGAGCGGTGACACGCAGCAGGCCTCGGTGTTCTACACCGTTCTCGGTGAGGACGAGGAGGTCGTCGGCTCGGCCGCGGCGCTGGAGTCCGCCACGGGCCTGATCCGCTCCGAGGTCGCCAAGCAGCTCGGCATGCGGCATGCACCGACGATCGAGTTCATCCACGACGCGCTGCCCGACACGGCGCGGCACATCGACGAGCTCCTCGAACGGGCCCGCTCCTCGGACGCCGAGGTGGCCGCCGCGGCCGTCGGGGCGGCGTACGCCGGTGAGCCCGACCCCTACCGCAAGCCGCACGAGGCCGACGAGCTCGAGGACGAGTGAGCACCGGCTCCGGCCTGGTCGTCGTCGACAAGCCGGCCGGAATGACCTCGCACGACGTGGTCGCCCGGGTCCGCCGGCTCACCGGCACCCGCAAGGTCGGTCACGCCGGCACCCTGGACCCGATGGCGACCGGGGTGCTGCTGATCGGCGTGAACCGCGCGACGCGGCTCCTCGGACACCTCACGCTGACCGAGAAGGCGTACGACGCCACGGTCCGGCTCGGTGCCGCCACCACGACCGACGACGCGGAGGGGGAGGTCCTGGCGACGGCCCCGGTCGGACACCTGGACGAGGACGCGGTCCGGCGGGCCGTTGGGGACTTCGTCGGCGACCTCGAGCAGCGCCCGTCGTCGGTGTCCGCGGTCAAGGTCGACGGCCGGCGCGCCTACGCCCGGGTCCGCGACGGCGAGGACGTCCGGCTCGCACCGAGGCCGGTCACCGTGCACGAGCTGGTCGTCGCCGAGGTCCGCCCGGTGGACGGCTGTCTCGAGGTGGACGTGTCCGTGCGCTGCAGCAGCGGCACCTACGTCCGGGCGATCGCCCGCGACCTCGGGGAGCGGCTGGCGGTCGGTGGCCACCTGACCCGCCTGCGTCGTACGGCGGTCGGGCCGTTCGGCCTCGCCTCCGTCCGCACCCTCGAGCAGCTGGCGGCCGACGTCACGATGATCGAGATCTCCGAGGTGGCCCGTCGCTGCTTCGAGACCCGCGACCTCGACGCGGAGACGGCCCGCGACGTCGCGTTCGGACGGAAGCTGGCTCTGCAGCTCGGGGCCCCCGGGCCGGTGGCGGTCTTCGACCCGGCGGGCTCCTTCCTGGCGCTCTACGAGCAGCGTGGGGACGTGGCCGCCCCCGTGGCGGTGTTCGTCTGATCCGTTGTGGGACGATTCTCGCAGTCCGTCACCGGCCGACCCGTCGGGCCCGGCAGATACGTGAGGAGCCGCCCTCGTGCAGATCTGGCGCTCGCTGGAGGAGGTGCCCGCGTCGCTGGGTCGCACCGTGGTCACCGTCGGGAACTTCGACGGCGTGCACCGTGGCCACCAGCACGTCGTACGCCGGGCCCGCGAGGTTGCTCGCGAGCTCGGTGACCTGCCGGTGGTGGCGGTGACCTTCGACCCGCACCCGATCGCCGTGCTGCGGCCCGAGCACGCGCCGCAGACGCTGTCCTCCCTGGAGACCCGCGCCGCGCTCCTCGGCGACGCCGGGGTCGACCAGGTGCTCGCCGTGCCGTTCAGCCGTGACGTCGCGGGCTGGAGCCCCGAGCGGTTCGTCGCCGACGTCCTCGTCGACGCGTTGCACGCCCGTGCGGTGGTGGTCGGGGCGAACTTCCGGTTCGGCACGAAGGCCTCGGGCGACGTCGCCACGCTGGTGCGACTCGGTGCGGTCCACGACTTCTCGGCCGAGGGGATCGCCCTGGACGGCGGACCCCAGGTCTGGTCCTCGACGTACGTCCGCAGCTGCCTGGCGGCCGGCGACGTGGAGGGGGCGGCCGAGGCGCTCGGGCACCCGTTCGCGATCCGCGGCGAGGTGGTCAAGGGCGACCAGCGGGGCCGAGAGCTGGGGTACCCGACCGCGAACGTGCCGACCTCGCCCGGGTGCGCGGCACCCTCCGACGGCGTCTATGCCGGGTGGCTCCGCCGGCTCGACGACCCGCCCGCGGCCGCGCTGCCGGCCGCCATCAGCGTCGGCACCAACCCGACCTTCGAGGGCGAGCGCGAGCGGCGGGTCGAGTCCTACATCCTGGACCGGGACGACCTCGAGCTGTACGGCGTCGAGGTCGAGGTGACCTTCGCCGCCCGGATCCGCGGGATGCTGCGCTTCGACTCCGTCGAGGAGCTGGTGCTCCGGATGCACGACGACGTCGAGCGCTGCCGGGTGCTGCTGGGTCTGACCGGAGGCTGAGTCCCCGGACCCGCGGACGGTCCGTGGGGGTCACCAGCTGCCGATGCTGACCAGCCGCTGCCCATGGAGGACTCCCCATGGGCAGCGGCTGTGTGCCGTGGGCCGTGCGCCCTGCTACGGCTCGGTCAGGCGTCGAGGTCCTTCTCGACCAGGGCAGCGATGGCGTCCACCGCGGCCTGGTCCTCCCCGGCGACCTCGACCTCGTCGCCGTGCGAAGCGCCCAGCGTCATGATCAGCAGGGAGGAGGAGGCGTCGACCGGCTCCTCGCCGCGGACCGCGAGGGTGACCTCGGAGTCGAGGTCGGCTGCCGCCTCGGAGATGACGGCTGCGGGTCGGGCGTGCAGACCGACCGACGAGCCGACTGTGACTGTCTTGCTGGGCATCTGGTGTGTCTCCTTCACGGTTGGGCCACGGTGGGTGGACCAGGGTTGGTCGGACTGTGGCGTGGCGTCAGACGGTAGCGAGGTCGCCGGCCCGCTCCGCCTCCATGTGGGCGTCACTGCCCTCGTGGCTCAACGACTTCAGCGCGATGACGGCTGCGCAGCCGACCAGCACGCCGACGACCAGAGCACCGACGTAGCCCACGATGTTGTTCACCGCGAAGAGCACGAAGATCCCGCCGTGCGGGGCGCGGACCGCGACCTGGAACAGCTCCGAGAGGCCGCCGGTCACGGCGCTGCCCAGCATGATCGCCGGGATCACCCGCACCGGGTCGGCCGCAGCGAACGGGATGGCGCCCTCGGTGATGAAGGACGCGCCGAGCAGCCAGCCCGCCTTGCCGTTCTCGCGCTCCGCCTGGGTGAACAGCCGGGGACGTACGACGGTCGCCAGGGCGAGCGCGATCGGAGGCACCATGCCGGCGAGCATCACGGCAGCCATGATCCGCAGCCGGGGGTCGCTGAACGACGCGGCGGCGGCTGCCCCGACGCCGGCGGCGGCGAAGCTGTAGGCCACCTTGTTGAGCGGACCGCCCATGTCGAAGGCCATCATCAGCCCGAGGATCACGCCCAGGATGACGGCGTTCGAGCCGGACATGCTGGTCAGCCCGTGGTTCAGCTTGTCCATCAGCCAGCTGATCGGCTGGCCCAGGATGATCAGCATCAGGAAGCCGGCGACGAGGCTGGTCAGCAGCGGGATCACCACCACCGGCATCAGGCCGCGCGCCCACGCTGGCACCTTCCACCCGGCGATCCAGTGCGCGATGAGGCCGGCCAGGACGCCGCCGATGATGGCGCCCAGGAACCCGGTGGCGGGCAGGCTGACGCCCTTGGAGTCCGCGAAGCCGCCGACGTTGGCAGCGATGCCGCCCATCACGAAGCCGGGTGCGATGCCGGGCCGGTCAGCGATCGCGTAGGCGATGTAGCCGGCGAGCGCCGGGATGAAGAAGGCGAACGCCGTCTTGCCGATGATGAACATCAGAGCACCGAGGTAGGCGAGCACACCCGAGCCGAACAGCGCGTGGTTCAGGCCGAGAGCATGCACGTCCGGCGGGTTGAACAGGCTGTTGTGCGACACGATGTCGCCGAACGGCCCGACGATCTCGTAGCCGCCGAACAGGAAGGACAGCGCGATCAGCAGACCGCCGGCGGCCACGAACGGGATCATGTAGGACACGCCGGTCATCAGCACGCGGCGGGTGTGGGCGCCCCACGACTCGTTGCCGCCACCACCGGTGGACTTGCCATCGCCGGCTCCTGCGCCGCCACCCTCGACGCGCGGGGCGTTCGGGTCGTCGGCGTAGGCCAGCGCCTCGGCGATCATCGCGTCCCCGTCGTCCATGGGACGCTTGACGCCGGAGGCGACGAGGGGCTTGCCGGCGAACCGGCCGCGGTCCCGGACCCCGACGTCGACGGCGAAGATCGCCGCGTCGGCGTTCGCGATCGTCTCGGCCGGGAGCGGAGTGGAGCCGGCCGATCCCTGGGTCTCGACCGCGATGTCGACGCCGGCCCGGGCGGCAGCGGCCTCGAGGGCCTCCGCCGCCATGTAGGTGTGCGCGATGCCGGTGGGGCAGGCGGTGACCGCCACCAGGGAGCGTCGTCTGGCCGAGGCGTCGGTGCCGGCGGCAGCGGTGCCCTCGGTCGAGACCGCCGTCGCGCCGGACGAGGAGCCGTTCCCAGCCGCGGACGTGGTGGCGGTCGCTGCCGGAGTCCCGGTCTGCTGCGGAGCGCCAGTGGCGGGCGCCTTCGACGTCGAGGCCGGGAGGGCGACGACATCGCTGACGAGCGTGACGACCTCCTCGGGGGTCTCGGCGCTGCGCAGTCCTGCGGTGAAGTCCTTCTTGACCAGGGCTCGGGCCAGCTGGGTGAGCACCTTGAGGTGGGTCGCGTCGCCGCCGGCGGGGGCGGCGATCAGGAACGCCAGGTCGGCCGGGCCGTCCTTGGCGCCGAAGTCGGTGGCGGGGGAGAGCCGGGCGAACGCCAGCGTGGGCTCCTGGACCGCTGGGGTCCGGCAGTGCGGGATGGCGATGCCGCCCGGCAGCCCGGTGGCCGAGGTGGACTCCCGGGCGAGGGCGTCGGTGACCAGCTGGTCCGGGTCGGTGGTGCGCCCGGCGTGGGCCACCCGGGCGGCCAGCGCACGGATCACCTCGGTCTTGTCGCTGCCCAGCGACACGTCCAGCTGGACCAGCGCCGGGGTGATCATCCCCTCGGACGCCGACCCCGCCTCAGCCGGGGAGCCGGACCCGGCGGCCGTCGGTGACGCGTCCTGGGTGGGGTGCGGGGTGCCGCTGGCCGGCTGGGCCGCGGAGGCCGGCGGAAGGCCGACCACGTTCGTGACGATCGCGACGACCTCCTCGGGGCTCCTTGCGCCGCGCAGCCCACCGGTGAACTCCTTCTTGACCAGGGCTCGGGCCAGCTGGGTGAGCACCTTGAGGTGGGTCGCGTCGCCGCCGGCGGGGGCGGCGATCAGGAACGCCAGGTCGGCGGGGCCGTCCTTGGCGCCGAAGTCGGTGGCGGGGGAGAGCCGGGCGAACGCCAGCGTGGGCACCTGGACCGCGGCGGTCCGGCAGTGCGGGATGGCGATGCCGCCCGGCAGCCCGGTGGACCCGGTCGTCTCGCGGGCCAGAGCGTCCTCGGCGAGCTGGTCCGGGTCGTTGGTGCGTCCGGCTGCGGCGACATGCGCTGCGAGGGCACGAATGACCTCGGTCTTGTCGCTTCCGAGCGACACGTCCAGCTGGACGAGCGCCGGCGTGATCATCCCCTCGGTGCTTGATATGTCGGTCATCGGTTCCTCACTAGTGGTGGCGTGCTGTTGCGGGACGGACGGACTGGGCGATGAGCTCGCGGACCTCCACGAGCTCGGGACGCAGGTGAGCCGGGGTTGGGATGGTGGTGCCCGGTAGCGCCGCGGCGGCACTGCCGTAGGCGACCGCGAGCCGGAGCCGCTCGGGCGGAGAAGCCCCCTGAAGGGACCCGAGCAGGTAGCCGAACAGGCTGGAGTCGCCGGCACCCACGGTACTCACCACGACGGTCGGTGGGGGAGTGGCGTGCCATGCTCCATCACTGGTGACGAGCACCGCACCCGAGCCTCCCAGGGTGGCGAGGACGGCCCCGACCCCACGGGAGACCAGCACCTGCGCGGCCTGGGCGGCGGCCTCGGGATCGGCCTCGATCGCGTCGGCGTCTCCGCCGGTCAGGGACGCGAGCTCCTCGCCGTTCGGCTTCATCAGCTGCGGTGCGTGCTCCTCGAGTCCCGCCGCCAGGGCAACCAGCGGGGCACCGGAGGTGTCCACGGCCACCGAGGCGCCGGTGTCCCGCAGCGCGCCGACGAGGTCGGCGTACCAGCCCTCGGGCGCTCCGGGTGGGAGCGACCCGGCCAGCACCACCCACCGAGCGACGGAGGCCCGGTCGACCACGGCGTCCGCGAGCCGGTCGAGGTCGATGCCGGACACGACGGCACCCGGCTCGTTGATCTTCGTCGTGGTGCCGTCGGGCTCGGTGAGCGTCAGGTTGACCCGGACGGGGCCGGCCGGCAGCTCGGGGCGGCAGTCGATGCCGTCGCGAAGCAGGTCCAGGACGAACGGGTCCTCCTGGGCCGCCGGCAGCACGGCGATCGTGGGCACGCCGGCGGCCACCGCGGCTCGCGAGATGTTCACGCCCTTGCCGCCGCCCTGGGAGGTGGTGGACCCGGCGCGGAGCACGGCGCCACGTTGGAGCTCCGTTGTCAGGGCGACGGTGCGGTCGATGCTGGGGTTGGGGGTGAGGGTGAGGATCATGCGACCACGACCTCGATCCCGCAGCGCTCCAGCGCCTCGACGTCGTCCCGTTCGACACCGCTGTCGGTGACGACGACGTCGATGTCGTGCAGGTCGGCGAACCGGACCGTCTGCTCGCGGCCGATCTTCGAGGAGTCCACCAGCACGACGGTCAGCCGGGCGCTGGCGACGATGGCCCGCTTCACCGCCGCCTCCGCGTGATCCGGAGTCGTGAGCCCATGGGCCACCGAGAGCCCGTTGGTGCCCACGAACGCGACGTCGACCCGAAGCAGGTCGAGGGCGGCCACGGTGTCCTCCCCGACGGCGGCGTGGGTGGTGGGGCGTACGCGTCCGGGCAGCAAGTGCAGCCTGATGCTCGGGGACCCGGCGAGGCGCGCGGCGATCGGCACCGCGTGGGTGACCACGGTCAGCTGCAGCTCACGCGGGACCATCATCGCGAGCCGGGCCGTGGTGGTGCCCGCGTCGAGGATGACGGTGCCCCCGGTCGGAGGCAGCAGCTGGACCGCCTGAGCTGCGATGCGGTCCTTCCGGTCGCTGTGGGCGAGGTCCCGGTCGGCGACCTTGGGCTCCAGTCCGGCGAGCGCGCCCGCCGGGACCGCCCCACCGTGCACCCGGCGGACGATGCCGGCCCGCTCCAGCGTGGAGAGGTCTCTGCGCACGGTCTCGGTGGTCACGTCGTACTGCTCGGCCAACGCGTTCACCGACAACCGGCCTCGCGCCGCAACCAGATCGGCGATGGCCTGCTGGCGTTCTTCGGCGTACACCCGGCCTCCTGTGTTTGAGTTGGATCGAAACTTTGTATGTGTTGTTTTACGCCCGATTACGTTGACTGTCAAGTGGGACGGCCACTAGTGTTAGACGCATGTCACAGACTGCCCCCTTAACCGTCCTTCGCGGCACCCCGGTCGTCCCGGGCGTCGCCTACGCCCATGCGGTCGTCGCCACGGCCGCTGTCTCGCCCGAGGCCATCGCCAGGTTCGAGAAAGCCGGCCCGCCCGACGCCGACGAAGCGCTCGCGGCCTATGACACCGCCGTTGCCGCCACCGCCGACGCGCTGGCCGCCCGAGCCTCCGCGCTCAGCGGTGCCGCCGCCGAGGTGCTCACCGCCACCGCCGGCCTGACCCGTGACAAAGGTCTGCGCGCCGCGGTCCGCAAGCGTCTGCGTGCCGGCGAGCCGCTGCTCGGCGCGCTGGCCGGGGCCGTGGACCAGTTCGCCGGTGTGTTCACCCAGATGGGCGGGTTGATGGCCGAGCGGGTCACCGACCTGCGCGACATCGAGCGCCGGCTGACAGCACGGCTCGTCGGCGAGCCGGAGCCCGGTGTGCCGGTCCCCGACCAGCCCTCGGTGCTGCTCGCCGAGGACCTGGCCCCGGCGGACACCGCGGGCCTGGACGCCGCCCTGGTCGTGGCGCTGGTCACCGAGCGGGGTGGCCCCACCAGCCACACCGCGATCATCGCCCGACAGCTCGGCATCCCGTGCGTCGTGGGGGTCCACGGTGCGCTGACCGTGGGCGCCGGCACCCCGGTGATGGTCGACGGTACGACGGGCGAGGTGACTCTGTCCCCCGACCCGGAGCAGGCGGCCGGCCTCGTCGCGGAGGCGCGCGCCGCCCGTGAGGCGCTGTCGCAGTGGACCGGCCCCGGCCGGACGGCCGACGGCACCGCGGTGAAGCTGCTCGCCAACGTCGCGGACGGCACGTCGGCGGTGAAGGCGGGCGACGGGCCGGTCGAGGGTGTCGGCCTGTTCCGCACCGAGCTCAGCTTCCTGGACCGCAAGGACGAGCCCTCGGTCGAGGAGCAGGCGGAGATCTACGCGAAGGTCCTCGAGCCGTTCGCCGACCAGCGCTACGTCGTGGTCCGCACGCTGGACGCCGGCTCCGACAAGCCGATCGCGTTCGCCACGCTCGAGGGGGAGGAGAACCCCGCCCTCGGCGTGCGCGGGCTGCGGCTGTCCTTCGGCAACCCGGGGCTGCTGGAGCGGCAGCTGGAGGGCATCGCCCGGGCGGCCGAGCAGACCGGCACCGAGACCTGGGTGATGGCGCCGATGGTGGCGACCGTCCCCGAGGCGGCCGACTTCGCGGCGGCGGTGCGCAAGCACGGGCTCAAGGCCGGCGTGATGGTCGAGATCCCGAGCGCCGCCCTGCTCGCGCACCAGATGCTGGAGGTCGTGGACTTCTTGTCCATCGGGACCAACGACCTGACCCAGTACACGATGGCCGCGGACCGGATGGCCACCGACCTCGCGCACCTCACCGACTCCTGGCAGCCCGCGGTGCTCCAGCTGATCGCGATCACGGCCGAGGCCGGCAAGCAGGCTGGCAAGCCGGTCGGGGTCTGCGGCGAGGCGGCCGCCGACCCGCTGCTCGCCACCGCCCTGGTCGGGATGGGGATCACCTCGCTGTCGATGGCCCTGGCCGCCGTCCGTCCGGTAGGTGCGCAGCTCGCGGCCGTCCCGATGGACACCTGCGAGCAGGCGGCGGAGGCGGCCCTGGGGGCCGTGGACCCGATGGCGGCCCGGGCTGCGGTCCGGGACGTGCTCGCGCGCTGACCGGGCCCGGCGATCCCTGCCTGAGCGAGCCGAGGGCGAGGAATTCGGAGAATCCCGGGCCGCGCTGATAATCTCTGCAGTTGGACCTGCGTCACGACGCAGGCCGAGTCAACGCCGTACGACGGCCGCGGATCGAGAGTGCCCGGGTGGACAGGCCCCGGCGCGCCGCGCAACGACACCACACCGAGAGGAGCTGCGCGTGGCCACAGGAACCGACGCGGAGACCAAGAAGAAGATCATCGCCGACTACGCCACGTCGGAGGGCGACACCGGGTCGCCCGAGGTCCAGGTCGCGCTGCTCACGCATCGCATCAGCCACCTGACCGAGCACCTCAAGGAGCACAAGCACGACCACCACAGCCGTCGGGGCCTGCTGCTCCTGGTCGGTCAGCGACGCCGGCTGCTGAACTACATGCGGGCCGAGGACATCAACCGCTACCGCTCGATCATCGAGCGGCTCGGTCTGCGCCGATGAGCCTGGCGGGAGCGGCTTCACCACCCGGCGAGGCCGCTCCTGCCGCATCCGGGCCTGATCCGGGCACCGGCAGGTAGCACAACCGAACACAGCAGCACAGCACAGCACGCAGCAGCACAGCAGCACCCAGGAGCGACCGCGGACGTCTGGCCCCGGTCCTCGGTAGTGGCCTTCGGGAGCCGCCCATGATCCAGGGCGGACCCACCGCGGGCCTCGATCGAAGACCGGCCCTCGTGCCCCCAGTGGCAACCGCATCGTGTCGACGTCATCGTCGGCACCGCGCACAGGCGTCCGGCGCCTCGCTCCCCGAGTCAGAAGGACGCTGGGAACGACCCAGCCGACGACACGAAAGGGGAACCCCATGGAGGGACCCGAGATCCACGCCGTTGAGACAGTGATCGACAACGGCTCGTTCGGCACCCGCACGGTCAAGTTCGAGAGCGGCTTCCTCGCCCGGCAGGCGGCCGGCTCCGTGACCGCCTACCTCGACGACGACACGATGCTGCTCTCGGCCACCACGGCCAGCAAGCACCCCAAGGACAACCTCGACTTCTTCCCGCTCACGATCGACGTGGAGGAGCGGATGTACGCCGCCGGCCGGATCCCCGGATCCTTCTTCCGGCGCGAGGGCCGGCCCGGCGAGGACGCCATCCTCACCTGCCGGCTCATCGACCGGCCGCTGCGCCCGACCTTCAAGAAGGGCCTGCGCAACGAGGTCCAGGTCGTCATCACGGTCCTCGCGCTCGACCCCGACTCGCCCTACGACGTGCTCGCGATCAACGCCGCGTCGATGTCCACCCAGCTCTCCGGCCTGCCGTTCTCAGGGCCGGTCGGCGGCACCCGGGTGGCCCTGATCGACGGCCAGTGGGTGGGCTTCCCGACCCACAGCCAGCTCGAGCGCGCCGTGTTCGACATGGTCGTCGCCGGCCGGGTCACCGAGACCGGCGACGTGGCGATCATGATGGTGGAGGCGGAGTCCACCGAACAGACCTGGGAGCTGGTCCGCTCCGGCGTCCAGGCACCCACCGAGGCCATCGTGGCCGGCGGCCTGGACGCCGCCAAGCCGTTCATCAAGCAGCTCTGCCAGGCGCAGACCGAGCTGGCCAAGCTGGCCGCGAAGCCGGTGGCGGAGTTCCCCGTGTTCCTGGACTACGAGGACGACGCCTACCAGGCCGTCGCGTCCGCCGCCGAGTCCCAGCTGGCCGGGGCGCTGACCATCGCCGGCAAGCAGGACCGGGAGTCCAAGCTGGACGTCGTCAAGGACGCCGTGCTCACCCAGGTGGCCCCCGCCTTCGAGGGTCGCGAGAAGGAGCTCGGGGCTGCGTTCCGGGCGCTGACCAAGAAGCTGGTGCGCGAGCGCGTGCTGCGCGACAAGATCCGCATCGACGGCCGCGGCCTCACCGACATCCGGACGCTGTCGGCCGAGGTCGGCGTCGTACCCCGGGTGCACGGCTCGGCGCTGTTCGAGCGTGGGGAGACCCAGATCCTGGGGGTCACGACGCTGAACATGCTGACCATGGAGGCCAAGCTCGACACGCTGTCCCCGGAGAAGACGCGCCGCTACATGCACAACTACAACTTCCCGCCGTACTCCACCGGTGAGACCGGGCGGGTCGGCTCGCCGAAGCGTCGCGAGATCGGCCACGGCGCGTTGGCCGGCCGCGCGATCGTCCCGGTGCTGCCCACCCGCGAGGAGTTCCCCTACGCGATCCGCCAGGTGTCGGAGGCGCTGGGCTCCAACGGCTCGACCTCCATGGGCTCGGTGTGCGCCTCGACCCTGTCGCTTCTGCAGGCCGGGGTGCCGCTGAAGGCGTCGGTCGCGGGGATCGCGATGGGCCTGATCTCCGGTGAGGTGGACGGCCGCACCGAGTACGTCGCCCTCACCGACATCCTGGGTGCCGAGGACGCGTTCGGCGACATGGACTTCAAGGTCGCCGGTACGTCGGAGTTCGTCACCGCCCTGCAGCTCGACACCAAGCTGGACGGCATCCCCGCCGAGGTCCTCGGTGCGGCGCTGACGCAGGCGCGGGACGCACGGCTCTCGATCCTCGAGGTGATGGGCGAGGCGATCGATGCTCCCGAGGAGATGTCGCTGAACGCGCCCCGGATCATCACCGTGAAGGTGCCGGTGGACAAGATCGGCGAGGTGATCGGCCCCAAGGGCAAGGTGATCAACCAGATCCAGGACGACACCGGTGCCCAGATCAGCATCGAGGACGACGGCACGATCTACATCGGTGCCACCAACGGCGAGTCGGCCGAGGCGGCCCGCTCGATCATCAACGGCATCGCGAACCCGACGATGCCGGAGGTGGGCGAGCGCTACCTCGGGACGGTCGTCAAGACGACGAACTTCGGCGCCTTCGTCTCGCTGCTGCCGGGCAAGGACGGGCTGCTGCACATCAGCAAGCTGCGTGGCCTCGCCGGCGGCAAGCGGGTCGAGAACGTCGAGGACGTCGTGTCGGTCGGGCAGAAGATCCAGGTCGAGATCGGCGAGATCGACGACCGCGGCAAGCTGTCGCTCGTCCCGGTCCTCGAGGAGACCGACGCGGCCGTCGGTCCCGCCGGGTCCTACGACACCATCGTGGGGTCGTCGTCTGAGTAGCGTGGTCAAGCCGGCGGCACGGCAGAAGCCCGGCACGACCCGCACCCTGCTGTCCCGCCAGGACGGCGGAGCGCAGGTGCGCCGCACCGTGCTTCCCGGCGGGTTGCGGGTCGTGACCGAGGCGATGCCCGGGGTGCGCTCAGCCTCGATCGGCATCTGGGTC
Source organism: Nocardioidaceae bacterium (assembly GCA_025934895.1). Taxonomy (GTDB): domain Bacteria; phylum Actinomycetota; class Actinomycetes; order Propionibacteriales; family Nocardioidaceae; genus Nocardioides_B. Next base: position 81,409 of record JAICWH010000001.1, read on the forward strand.
GCGATCGGGTCCCGGGACGAGTCAGCGGGCCTCTCGGGCGCGTCGCACTTCCTCGAGCACCTGCTGTTCAAGGGCACGCCCACCCGCTCCGCGCTCGACATCTCGTGCGAGCTGGACCGGGTCGGCGGCGAGTTCAACGCCTTCACCGCGAAGGAGTACACCTGCTTCCACGCCCGAGTCCTCGACGAGGACCTGCCACTCGCCGTGGACGTGCTCGGCGACATGGTGACCTCGTCGACCCTGGCCGCCGCCGACGTCGAGGCGGAGCGGGAGGTGATCCTCGACGAGATCGCCATGCACGACGACGACCCCGACGACGTGGTCGGCAACCTGTTCGCCGAGAAGGCCTGGAGCGGCTCGCCGATCGGTCGTCCCATCGCGGGGACCCAGGAGTCGATCAGGGCGCTGACCCGTGCGCAGATCCGCGGCTACTACCGGCGCCGCTACGTCGCCGCGAACATGGTCGTCGCGGCGGCCGGCAACGTCGACCATGCGTCCGTCGTACGCCAGGTGCGCAAGGCGTTCTCCCGCAACGGCTTCCTCGACGACGCAGACGCCCGGCCCGCGCCGGTCCGTCGAGGCGAGCGGGCCCGACCCACCTCGAGCGGGGACGTGGTGGTCGCCCGCCCGTTCGAGCAGGTGAACCTGGTCCTGGGGGTCAACGGGCTGGTGCGCACCGACGAGCGGCGCTACACGCTGGGCGTGCTGAACGCCGTCCTCGGCGGGGGCACGTCGTCACGGCTGTTCCAGGAGGTGCGCGAGCGCCGGGGGCTGGCCTACTCGGTGTACTCCTACGCCTCGCACTACTCCGACGCCGGCACGTTCGCCGTCGCCGTGGGCTGCCTGCCCGGCAAGGTGAGCGAGGTGCTGCGGGTCGTGCGCTCCCAGCTCGAGGTGATGGCCCGCGACGGCGTCGACGCCGAGGAGCTGCAACGTGGGCAGGGTCAGCTGCGGGGCGGCCTGGTGCTGTCCCTGGAGGACTCCGGGTCGAGGATGTCGCGGATCGCCAAGGCCGAGCTGCTCTACGACGAGCTGCCGAGCATCGACGACGTGCTGGACCGGGTCGCCGAGGTGACCGTCGAGGACGTGAACCGGCTGGCGCACACGCTGTTCACCCAGGACCAGACCCTCGCCGTGGTGGGACCCTTCGACGCGCTGCCGACCTGACCGGTTCAGCCATCTGCTGACATCAGCGTGATGTCAGCGATCTCCTGACGTGCCGCGTCCTGGCTCACGGGTCAATGGATCGGGGTCAATGGATCGGGGTCAATGGATCCCGGTCAGCACCCAGCCCAGGATCCCGAGGAGCCAGCTCGCGAAGCTGCCGATCAGGAAGTACTCGGAGAGGGCCGTCGGCCCCTGGGCCCGCCGCGACCGCTGCAGCTCCGGCCAGCGGAGCAGCCCCTTCGCGGCGACCACCACGGCGGCGGCCGTCAGCTGGCCGGCGACCGCGAGCACCAGGATGAACACGCGCTCCATCGGGCCGAGCAGCCGCCCGCCCTTGAGGTCGGCCTCGTTGGTCGCCGCGGAGATGCCGGTCGCGTCGAGCAGCAGTCGGACCAGGATGTTGCTGGTGCTCAGCTCGAAGAGCAGCGCCCCGGTGAGCACCACGGTCCGGGTCGCACCGACGTGTCCGAGCACGGTCGGCCCCCACCGGTCCGGAACCGCGGACAGGTCCGGCGCCGCCCCCCACAGGAACGTGAGGACCACCAGCGGCACGGCGAACGCGGCGAACGCGGTCGACCGCCAGGCGGAGTGGTGACCCGAGGTGGGGTTGAGGGCCAGTGACGAGGCGAGCTCCCACGTCACCAGCGAGACCCCCCACAGCACGCCGACGGTGCCCCACCAGGCAGCCGTGAAGCCGAGCGCCAGGCCGGCGAGGACGAGCAGTGCGCAGCCGAACACCGCCAGCACCAGACGCCGGCGCGCCGACGTGGCGTCCCGGGCCGCCCGGAGCAGGTCGCAGACCCCCACGACGACCAGCCACGCCCCTACGGTCACGGCCCCGGCCCCGGGCCGGGATGGGCGCCGAGCCGCCGCTCGGGCGGCGGGTCCGCCGCGGCCAACAGCCGCATCGACTCGACGACGGACCCGATGTTGCGGGTGAACTGCTGCGAGACCGCGGAGGGCCAGATGCCCTCGAGCTCGGCGATGTCCTTCTGGGGATGCCCGAGCAGCGCCAGCCGCAGGATCCGGAGCCCGCGGTCGTTGAGCCGGTCGATGATCTGGTCGCGGCAGACCAGGAACGCGTTGACGACATCCCGGCCGGGGCCCGCGAACCAGGTGCGGGTGGTGTCCCGCCGACCGTCGAGGGACTCGATCGCGTCGCGCGCGGCCCACCAGCCCGGGCCGTCCTGCAGCAGCGGTCTCCTCGTCGCGTCATGCACGGTCACCTCGCCGAAGCCGATGCCGCATCGTGCGTCGACGACCGGGAGCAGGGTCAGCCGGGTCACCAGGGCGGCGAGCACGGCTCCGGACAGCGTCGCGCAGGCGCCCTGGTACTCATCGCCGACCGTCGGCTCGAACGCCTGCTCCACCGGCAGCGAGGCGTTGACCACGGCGAGTGCGTCACCGAGCGCCTGTTGGGCCGCCGTCCGGTCGGGCACGGACCGGGACCCGACCAGGTCTCCGATCACGGTGTACACCTCA
>JAICWH010000061.1 GCA_025934895.1 Nocardioidaceae bacterium
GCGCGCGCAGGAAACTTGAGAAAGGCTGTCCCTAGTACGAGAGGACCGGGATGGACGAACCTCTGGTGTGCCAGTTGTTCCGCCAGGAGCACGGCTGGTTAGCTACGTTCGGGAGTGATAACCGCTGAAAGCATCTAAGCGGGAAGCACGTTTCAAGATGAGGTTTCCCACCGGGTCAACCGGGTAAGGCCCCCAGTAGACGACTGGGTTGATAGGCCGGAGGTCGAAGGTAGTGATACACGGAGCCGACCGGTACTAATAGGCCGAGGGCTTGTCCCTCAAAGATGTTGCGCGTCCACTGTGTGGTTCCCGAGTTACGGTCGGGACTCTCCGGCTGAGGTCCGATCACAATCGGACCTGAGCCGGGTGAGTCAGGCACAACTCCATAGAGTTTCGGCGGCCATAGCGAAAGGGAAATACCCGGCTCCATTCCGAACCCGGAAGTCAAGCCTTTCAGCGCCGATGGTACTGCAACCGGGAGGTTGTGGGAGAGTAGGACGTCGCCGGACATTCACTTTCGTAGAGGCCACCCGACAGGGTGGCCTCTACGTGGTTAACACACCATGCCAAGGGAGCGATCATGCCCGACCGAGGGTCCGGCCCCCGTCGCGCCGACGGGCCGCAGGACGGTCGCCGGAACCGGCGAGGGGACGCCGAGCCCGGCGGCGGCGGTCGTGGCCGCACATCGGGGTCGAGGTCGTCCGCGGGGCGCAAGCCGGAACGTTCCACCGGCGTGCGGCCCGAGCGTTCCGGTGGCGATGCTGGCGGCACCGGGGGCACGGGTGGCGGAGGGCGTCAGAAGCCGGGGGCCCAGGACAAGCCGCCCTTCTCCAGGGCCCGAGGGGACGACCGACGGTTCGGTCCCCGGCGCGACGAGGGGGCGGCCCCCCGTGGCGGCCCGCGCGACGACCGGAGCCGTTCCGCTGAGCAGGCGACGTACGACGGACCACCGATCGACGAGTCCATCACGGGCAAGGAGCTCGATCGCTCCGTGGCTCAGCAGCTTCGTGGTCTTCCCGAGAAGCTGGCCCAGCGGGTGGCCCGCCATCTCGTCGCGGCCGGGCGGACGTTGGAGGCCGACCCGCAGACCGCCTACCGGCACACCCTGGCCGCCCGGGCCCGCGCTGCCCGGATCGCCGTGGTGCGTGAGGCGTGCGGAGAAGCCGCCTATGCCGCCGGGGAGTACGCCGAGGCGCTCTCCGAGCTGCGGGCCGCGAAGCGGATGAACGGCTCACAGGCCTACCTCGCGGTGATGGCGGACTGCGAACGCGCCCTGGGACGTCCGGACCGGGCTCTGGGGCTTGCCCGCAACCCGGCGGTGCCCGGTCTGGAGCCGGCTCTCAAGGCGGAGATGACCATCGTGGAGGCGGGAGCGCGTCGTGACCTGGGCGAGCTGGACGCAGCCCTGCGCACCCTGGAGCACGCTCCGTTGAGGTCCCAGTCGCGCGCCGACTGGGTGGTGAGACTGCGCTACGCCTACGCCGACACCCTGCTGGCTGCGGGTCGGGTCGAGGAGGCGACGGAGTGGTTCCACCGCACGGTCGCCGTGGACGGGGACGAGATCACCGATGCCGCCGAGCGGGTGGCCGAGCTGGAGCGCGGCCGGAGCACGCGGCCGCCGGCCGAGGGCTGAGGAACTCGCACCAGCCGGTTCCTGTGCACACGGACCGACCGTCCCGGGTTGTCCACCGCCCGAACTCTGGTGCTGCCCGTCGAGGCGCGCCATGACCATGCTGGGCCCTGGAGGTGGTGGCGAATGCCGAAGCAGGGTGCCGCGCCGGTCGGGACCGGTCCCGGTGCGGCCGGCGAGACGAATGAGGACGGGACAGGCAGCGACGACGGGACAGGCAGCGAGGACCCGATCCGCAGGGAGGACAGGGATGACAGGGCGGCCAGGGCGAGGGCCCTGGGCGGTGACAGCGCCGACAACACGGTGCTACTCCGCGGCCGAGTGTCCTCGACGCCGGTCGAGCGGGAGCTGCCGAGCGGCGCGCTCATCGTCACCTTCCGGATCTCGGTGGCCAGGGCCAGCACCCCGATGACGACCGGTTCCAGGCAGGCCGGTGACTGGGTGGACTGCTCGGCCTGGACCGCACGGACCAGGCGGGTGGTCGGCGGCTGGGCCGAAGGTGACCACGTCGAGGTGAGCGGGGCGCTGCGCCGACGGTTCTTCCGGGTCGGCAGCGGCCCCTCCACCCGGGTGGAGGTCGAGGTCCTCGGTGCCCGGCGAGCCCGACCCCGCCCGGTGCCGCAGTGAGTCATCGTCGAGAGTCGACTGTCCCCGGTGCGGGGCTCGCTCCTGGGCGAGCCAGGGCCGTCGAGACGGCCGGCTCAGGCATCGTGGAGGTCGCGCATCACCACGCCCATCCTCGGCTTGGGTGCGAAGGACGTGGACTTGCGTGGCATCCGGACTCCGCGGGCTGCGGTCGCCATCACGTCGGCGACCGAGGGCGGATGCACCGCCACCACGATGCCGGGTGACCTGGCTGTGGTGTGCAGCGCCTGGTCGAGGCTGTGGTGGTAGCCGACCTGCTCCTCGGCGGCCCCCCAGGCGGGGAGGAGCGCCTCATGCAGCACGGCTGCATCCACCGGACTGGTGCGCGGCGTGTGCAGCACCGCCCAGGTGCGGCCGTCCGAGATCACGAAGCTGGCGAAGTCCAGGTCTTCGGCGGGGGCCGCCAGCGCCCCGAACGCTGCCTCGCGGTCCGGGAGCCTGCGGAACTCCTCCCCTCTGTCGGCCGACACGTGCTGGACGTCCGAGAGGGTCAGCGCGCCCACCGAGCGATGGATCGGACCGACCTGCAACGGGTGGTCGGCCTGGTCGACGAGCATCGCGAGGCCGTAGTCCCACGGTGACGTGTCAGGCGGCGCCAGAGGGTCGCGGAGCTCTCCCTGCAGCCGCAGGTAGGCCGCGTAGCGGTGGTGCCCGTCGGCGATCAGCGCCTGGGTGGTCGAGAGCTCGTGCGCGATGGCCGCCAGCATCGCCGGGTCGGTGAGCGCCCAGAGCCGGTGCCGGCTGCCGTCGAGGGCGGTGAAGTCAGCCTGAGGCGGCGCGGCGCCGGCGGCGTCGGCGATCAGGCCACGCAGCCGACTGGTGCCCTCGTGGACCAGCAGGATCGGCTCGAGGTTGGTTACGGTGGTGCGCATCAGCACGGTGCGGTCCTCGACCGGGCCCGGCATCACGTCCTCGTGGGGCAGGATCACCCGCTCGCTCTCCTCGCGCAACCCGGCGATCCCGATCAGTCCACGGACGGTGGTGCCGTCCACGGTGTACTCGTAGAGGTAGAGCGCTGCGTCGTCGTCGACGCGGAGGTAGCCCTTCTCACGCCAGTTGTGCAGCCGGGTTCGCACCGCCACGTAGGGCCGCTCGAAGTTGCGTGAGAGGATCAGCCGCACGATGTTGCGGCGGTTCGCTGCCTCGAGGTCACGGACGGTGTCCGCGTCCAGGACGTCGTACGGCGGTGAGATGACCGTGCCCAGGTCGCCGACCGTCTCCGGGGCGAACCGCAGTCCCCTGAACGGGCGCAGCGTGAACGGGCGGTGCTCGGGGGCCATCGGGGCATCGTACGAGCAGGAGCGCCCGCCACAGCCGACGGTCGGGACAGGTGGTGCGTGAGAAGCCAGGAGGAGCGGGTGTCAGGGTGCTGAAGTCCACGGGTGAGCCGTTGTGGGAGGTCTACGACGTCGCGATGCTCGATCTCGACGGAGTGGTCTACGTCGGATCCGAGGCCGTCCCGGGAGCGCCTGGGCATCTGTCGAAGGCCGCCGCCGCGGGCCTGCGGCTCGCCTATGTCACCAACAACGCTTCGCGACCGCCGGGCGCAGTGGCCGAGCACCTGCGTGAGCTCGGGATCGACGTGCAGGACGACGACGTCGTCACCTCGGCCCAGGCCGCCGCGCGGTTGCTTGCCGAGCGACTGCCCAGCGGGTCCCCGGTGTTCGTCATCGGTGGCCGCGGCCTGGAGGTCGCGCTCACCGAGCTGGGCCTGCGACCGGTCCAGGACGCGGACGAGCGGCCGGTCGCCGTGGTGTCCGGCTACTCCGGCGACCTGCGCTGGTCCACGGTGATCGCGGGAGCGATCCTCGTGCGTCGGGGGCTGCCCTGGGTCGCCTCGAACACCGACCTGACGGTGCCGACGCCTCTGGGGCCGGGCCCGGGCAACGGTGCGATCGTCGGCGTCGTCGCGCGCTTCGCCGAGCGCGAGCCGGTCGTCGCCGGCAAGCCCGAGCCGCCGCTGTTCGAGGAGACCCTGCGTCGGGTCGGCGGCCGACGCCCGGTGGTGGTGGGCGACCGGCTGGACACCGACATCGAGGGCGCCAACGCCGTGGGCTACGACTCGCTGCTGGTGATGACCGGGGTCACCGACCTCGGCGTGCTCGTCGCCGCACCTCCCGAACTGCGCCCGTCGTACGTCGCAGCCGACCTGCAGGGCCTCGGCTATCCTCAACCTGAGGTGGAGGTTCAGCACGGCGCCGTCCGGTCAGGAGGCTGGACCGCCACCGTCGAGGACGGGGAGCTCGCGGTCTCCGGCGACGGCGACCCGGACTCGTGGTGGCGCGTGGTCGCGGTCGCGGGCTGGTCGCACCTGGACGCCACCGGCACGGCTCCCGGGACCTCGGCGGTGCGCCCACCAGCCGGCGGGCCGGTCGCCGGGTAGCGTGGACCCAGCCCGTCGGGGACCGCCGACGGTGCGACGACGAGAGTGAGCGCCGTGACCGAACCCCGTGCGCAGCCGGCCGATGTCTCGGGGCCGGAGCCGGACACCACCAGGACCCGTCTTCCGCTGGTCGACGAGGTGCTCGACTCACTGGACCAGCTGTCGGACCTCCCGGTCACCCGGCACGTCGCTGTCCTGGAGGCGGCCCACGACCGGCTCCGCGACGCCCTGAGCAGTGGCGGCACCTGAGCGACGCACGTCCCGGCGCCGCTTCGTCACGTCCCAGCCCGTGGGGCAGCCCCACTGGGCAGCCCCACGGGCAGCCCCACGGGCAGCACGAGGGCGCAGCACCAGGGGGCAGCACCCACTCGTCCAGCACCGACTTCGGGGGAGGTCCCGCACGATGCCCCGTCGACTGCGGCTCGACGCCGAGCTCGTCCGGCGAGGTCTGGCCCGCTCCCGTGACCAGGCCAGCGACCTGATCGCGGCCCGGCGGGTGAAGGTCAACGGGACGGTCGCCACGAAGGCGGCGACCGGGGTCAGCACCGACGTGGCCCTGGTAGTGGTCCCAGACCCGTCCCGACCCGACTACGCGTCCCGTGGTGGACACAAGCTCGCCGGCGCCCTCGCGGCCTTCGGCGCCCTCGGGCTCACCGTCCGGCGACGCCGCTGCCTGGACGCCGGCGCCTCGACCGGCGGGTTCACCGACGTACTCCTGCGGGAGGGCGCGGAGCAGGTGGTCGCCGTGGACGTGGGCTACGGCCAGCTCGCCTGGTCCCTACGCACCGACGACCGGGTCGTCGTCCACGACCGCACCAACGTCCGCGACCTGAATGTCGAGCTCCTCGGTGGACCCGTGGACGTGGTCGTCGGGGACCTCTCGTTCATCTCCCTGGAGCTGGTGCTGGACGCCCTGCTGGCGGTCACGGTCCCGGACGGGGACCTCGTACTGATGGTCAAGCCGCAGTTCGAGGTAGGCAGGGACCGGGTCGGCAAGGGCGGTGTGGTGCGCGACCCGGACCTCCGTGCGGAGGCGGTCGAGGCGGTGGCGACGGCCTCCGCCGGCCGGGGGTGGGGCGCCCGGGCGGTGACCACCAGCCCGCTGCCCGGTCCCTCCGGAAACATCGAGTACTTCCTCTGGCTGCGGCACGGCGAGGCGCGGGTAGGAGGAGGTGCGATCCGGGCGGAGGTACGGCGCAGCGCCGGCCTGGGGGCGAGCGATGAGAGGGTGGGACCGTGACCAGCCCAGCACCCCCGGACCAGCGTCGCCGCGTCCTGGTGATCGCGCACACCGGACGCCAGGAGGCGCGCGACGTCGCGGGACAGTTCTGCGTCGCGCTCGACCGGTTCGGCATCGCCGTGCGACTGCTCGACAAGGAGGCGGCCGACCTGGCGCTCGACATCACCGGCCTCGAGGTGGTCAGCCCGAGCCCGGACGCCGCCGCCGACTGCGAGGTCGTCGTCGTCATCGGCGGGGACGGCACGATCCTGCGCGCCGCCGAGCTGGCCCGCGAGTGCGGGACCCCGCTGCTCGGCATCAACCTCGGCCACGTCGGCTTCCTCGCCGAGGCCGAGTCCGATGACGTGGAGAGCACGATCGACGCGATCGTGCACCGGCGCTACACGGCGGAGGAGCGCCTGACGATCGACGTGTCGGTCTACCAGGACATCGAGGGTGACAAGGAGTTCGTCTGCTCCACCTGGGCGCTCAACGAGGCCAGCGTGGAGAAGGCCGCGCGTGAGCGGATGATCGAGGTCGTCGTCGAGGTCGATGGCCGCCCGCTGTCCCGCTGGGGCTGCGACGGCGTCGTCTGCGCTACCCCGACCGGGTCCACCGCCTACAACTTCAGCGCCGGCGGGCCGATCGTCTGGCCCGACGTCGAGGCCCTGCTGCTGGTGCCGATCAGCGCGCACGCACTGTTCGCCAGGCCGCTGGTGGTCTCACCCACGTCGATGCTGGCGGTCGAGGTGATGGCCCGCACGGACGGCTCCGGCGTGCTCTGGGCCGACGGGCGTCGCACCGTCGACCTGCCGCCGGGGGCCCGCATCGAGGTGCGGCGCGGGCGGATGCCGGTCAAGCTGGTCCGGCTGCACCTCGCGCCGTTCACCGACCGACTGGTGGCGAAGTTCGACCTGCCGGTCTCGGGCTGGCGGGGCAGCGCCGAGCGTCGTCGCCGCGGACGCGACGACCCCGGCCGGGGCCAGGATGCTTGAGGAGCTGCGGATCACCTCCCTCGGGGTGATCGAGGAGTCCGTGCTGGAGCTCGGGCCCGGGTTCACCGCGATCACCGGAGAGACCGGAGCGGGCAAGACGATGGTGGTCACCGCTCTCGGGCTGCTCCTCGGTGCCCGAGCAGATACCGGCGCCGTCCGCACCGGCGCGAGATCCGCACGCATCGAGGGGCTCGTCAGCACCGCTGCCGCCGGAGACACCGGGGGTGACCGGACCCAGCGAGGCACGGAGGCGGTGCAGCTCCCCGGGACCCCGGTGCCCGTCGGGCCCGACCCCGGATCGGACTCTGGACCGGACTCTGGACCGGACTTTGGGCTGGCCGCTGCCGTCGACGCGATGGGCGGTGAGGTCGAGGACGGCCGCGTGCTGCTGGCCCGCCAGATCTCCGCCGAAGGCCGGTCGCGGGCGTTCGTCGGAGGCGCCGCGGTGCCGGTCTCTACCCTCTCGTCGCTGTCGGACTGCCTGGTCGCGGTGCACGGCCAGTCCGACCAGCACCGGCTGTTGCGGCCGGCCGCCCAGCGTGACGCACTCGACGCCTTCGCCGGCCCGAAGGTGCTCGCCATGCGCGCCCGGTTCGGCCGGGGCTTCACCGCCCTGCACGCCGCCGAGACCGAACTGGCGGCAGTCATCGCCTCCTCGCGTGAGCGGGCCCGCGAGGCGGACCTGCTGCGCCTCGGGCTCGCCGAGGTCGAGGCGGTCGACCCCAGGCCCGGGGAGGACGCCGCCCTGGCCGCAGAAGAGGGCCGTCTCGGCTTCGCCGACACCCTCCGGACCGCCGCGGAGCAGGCCCGCGAGTTCCTCTCCGCCGACGACGGCCCGGACGCGCTCGGCACGGTGTCCGCCGCGCGTCGGCTCCTCGACGGGGTGCGCGACCACGACCCCGAGGCGGCGCAGCTGGCCGACCGGCTCGCCGAGGTCAGCTACCTGCTCTCCGACGTGGCGGCCGACGTGTCGTCGTACGCCTCCGGGCTGGACACCGACCCGGCCCGGCTGGAGTGGGTCTCCGAGCGTCGGTCTGCGTTGGTCTCGCTGACCCGCAAGTACGGCGAGACAGTCGACGACGTGCTCACCTGGACCGAGCGGGCCGCCGCCCGGCTACTCGACCTCGACGACACGGATGGCCGGATCGCGGAGCTGACCGCTCGGCGCGACAGGATCCGCAGCGAGCTCGCCGAGCTGGCCGGAGCACTGTCCGCGGCCCGCTCCAAGGCGGCGGTGCGTCTGGGCCGCACGGTGACCGGGGAGCTGGCGGCGCTGGCGATGCCGCACGCGGAGGCCCGCGTCGACCTCGTGCACACCGACGACGGGCAGGGACTGCCCGTGGCGGGCCGGACTCTGCGGTTCACGCCCACCGGGGTCGACGACGTCGAGCTGCTGCTGGCCGCCAACCGGGGGGTCGAGCCGCGGCCGCTGGGCAAGGGCGCCTCGGGCGGTGAGCTCTCCCGGGTGATGCTGGCCGTCGAGGTGGCCCTGGCTGCGACGAACCCCGTGCCCACGTTCGTCTTCGACGAGGTGGACGCCGGAGTGGGCGGCAAGGCCGCCGTCGAGGTCGGACGACGCCTGGCCGCGCTGGCGCGGCACGCGCAGGTGCTGGTGGTCACGCACCTCCCGCAGGTCGCCGCCTTCGCCGACCGGCACGTCGTCGTCGTCAAGAGCAGCGACGGCACGGTCACCACCTCGGGTCTGACCGTGCTCGACGACGCCGGCCGGGTCCGTGAGCTGTCCCGGATGCTCGCCGGTCTCGAGGACTCCGAGACCGCGCTCGCGCACGCTCAGGAGCTCCTCGCCGCCGCACAGCAGTCACGCTCAGGCGCAGCCTGAGCGTCGGGCCCAGCCCGTCGCAGCGGCCCGGCGCCCACCGGCGTACACGCCCGCCCACCTCCCCGGATTGTCCCCTCACCCGTGTCACGATGGCTCGGCCATGAGACTTCCGACCCGTCCTCGCGCAGCCGAAGCGACGTCCGCAGTGACCGGCACGATCCGGATGGAGCGGCGGACCGGGTCGTTGCTGCGCCGGCTGCGTCCCGGGGACATCGCCGTCATCGACCATCTCGACCTGGACCGCGCCAGCGCCGAGGCCCTCGTGGCCAGCGGTGTGGTGGCCGTGGTCAACGCGTCGCCGTTCATCTCCGGGCGCCACCCCAACCGGGGACCCGAGCTGCTGGCCGGCGCCGGGGTGCTGATGCTCGACGACGTCGGGTCCACAGTGTTCGCGCAGCTGCGCGACGGCGCCTCGGCGCGGATCCAGGACGGTGCCGTGGTGGTGGGCGCCGCACGGGTGGTGTCAGGTCGCGAGCTCGGGCCCGAGGACGTGGCCGTGCTGATGGAGCATGCCCGGCGCAACCTGACCTCGCAGCTGGAGACCTTCACCCACAACACCTGCGAGTTCCTGCGCCGTCAGCCGGAGCTGCTGCTGCACGGCCAGGGCGTGCCCGACGTCGCGACCCCGATCCACGGTCGGCCGGTGGTGGTTGTGGCGCCCGGCGACGAGACCCGCGAGGACCTGCGCCGGCTGCGTCGCTTCATCCGGGAGCAGCGCCCGGTCCTGGTCGGCGTGAACGCCGGGGCCGACACGCTCGTGGCCGCGCGGCACCAGCCCCACATCGTCGTCGTCGGCGCGCACCGACTGTCGCCGGGGGGCCCCACCGGCACCGACGACGGCGCGGTCTCCGACCATGCGCTGCATGCCGCGCATGAGGTGGTGCTGCACACCGATCGAGGCGAGCGGTCGTTCGGCGCCGAGCGCCTGACCCGGCTCGGCGTCCGGCACCAGACCCTGGTCGCGTCCGGCGCGACCGAGGACGTGGCCCTGCTTCTCGCCGACGTCCGGGGAGCCGGCCTGATCGTCAGTGTCGGCGCCCGCGCGACCCTCGAGGACCTCCTGGACACCCAACACGCCGGCACCTCGAGCACCTTCCTCACCAGGCTGCGGGTCGGGCCCAGGCTCGTCGACGCCAGGAGCGTCCCCCTGCTGTACGCCGGCCGCACCCGTCTCTGGCATCTCCTGCTGCTGTTGCTCGTCGGCGTCCTCGCCGTGGCGGTGGCCCTCGCCACCACGTCCGTCGGCCAGGAGTGGTGGTCCGCGGTGGCCGACCGCCTCGGCGACGCACCCGGACCCATCCGAGGCCTGGTCCCGTGATCTCCTTCCGCTACCACGTGGTGAGCATCGTCTCGGTGCTCTTCGCCCTGGCCGTCGGCGTGGCGCTCGGTGCCGGTCCGCTGCGAGGCCAGCCCGACAGCACCCGGGTCGACCAGGTCGCTGCCGACCGCCAGGCGAGGAACGACCTGTCGGGCCAGGTCGAGACCCTCCGCCGCGCCGGGGCCTTCGACGACGCGTTCGCAACGAGCGTCTCCCCGGGGTTGCTGCGCGGCTCGCTGAGGGGCCACGAGGTGAGCGTCGTCGTGCTGCCGACCGCGGTGACGGCCGATGTCAGCGCCCTGACGAGGCTCGTCGGGGTCGCTGGTGGTCGCGTCGGCATCACGCTGCAGGTCACCGACCAGATGCTCGACGTGACGAAGAAGTCCCTGGTCGAGGGGCTCGGCTCGCAGCTCGACGCGCGGGCCGCGGGGCTGCGGATCCCGGCCGCCGCCGGTCCCTACGACCGGCTCGGTGCGCTGCTCGGCCGGGCCGTCGGGACCGTCCAGCCCGGTGGAGAGCCTGAGGACAGCACCTCGACGACCATCCTGGCCGGCCTGCAGACCGCCGGCTTGACCTCCAGCGCCGGCGGTCCGGCCGCGGGCGCCGCGGCCCGCCGCGGCGACCTCGTGCTGTTCGTCACGGGAGCCGGTCGGGGCGCCCCGGACGCGAGGAAGGGCGCCGCCACGATCGTCACGTCCCTGGTGCGGGCCGTGGACGGGGTGACCGCCGGCACGGTGCTGGCCGGCCCCGTGACCTCCGCCGTCGCCGCAGGCCCGGTGCGGGCCGTCCGGCAGGCCCCCGCCGCCGCACGGGACGTCTCGACCGTCGACACCCTCGGCACCACCGCGGGTCAGGTGGTCAGCGTGCTGGCGCTGGCGGAGCAGGCGGCGGGGCGGACCGGTCACTACGGAGCCGACGGTGCCGCCGACGGGGCGATGCCGCGGGCTGTCGCGGCCGGGAGTCACTGACCCGGACGGAACCGGTTCGACGTCGGCTGAGAACCCGGACCACGCACGCCCGGCCCGGACGGCGGGGCGTCCTTCGCGGGCAGGCACGGCGTTGGTAGGCTCGAACCCCGTGGCTGGTCGTTCGACCGTTCGCTGACCTGACCGCCGCAGCACGCACCATCACCAGGATCACCACGGGAGCCCGAGTTGGCCGCTTCGCCGTACTCCTCAGCCGGACCGACCAAGCATGTGTTCGTCACGGGGGGCGTCGCCTCCTCCCTCGGCAAGGGCCTGACCGCCTCCAGCCTCGGCAGCCTGCTCAAGGCGCGTGGGCTGCGGGTCACCATGCAGAAGCTCGACCCCTACCTCAACGTCGACCCCGGCACGATGAACCCGTTCCAGCACGGCGAGGTGTTCGTCACCGACGACGGCGCGGAGACCGACCTGGACATCGGCCACTACGAGCGGTTCCTGGACACCGACCTGGCGGGCATCGCCAACGTGACGACCGGGCAGATCTACTCCCACGTGATCGCCAAGGAACGGCGCGGGGACTACCTCGGGGACACCGTGCAGGTGATCCCGCACATCACCAACGAGATCAAGGACCGGATCCGGGCGATGGCCGGCCCCGAGGTCGACGTGGTGATCACCGAGGTGGGCGGCACCGTCGGTGACATCGAGTCCCTGCCGTTCCTGGAGGCCGCCCGCCAGGTGCGCCACGACGTCGGGCGGGACAACGTGTTCTTCCTGCACGTCTCACTGGTGCCCTACATCGGGCCGTCCGGCGAGCTGAAGACCAAGCCGACGCAGCACTCCGTCGCCGCGATGCGCTCGCTCGGCCTCCAGCCGGACGCGATCGTCTGCCGCTCGGACCGGGCGATCCCGGACTCGATGAAGCGGAAGATCTCGCTGATGTGCGACGTCGACAACGAGGCGGTCGTGAACGCCACCGACGCCCCCTCGATCTACGACATCCCCAAGGTCCTGCACTCGGAGGGGCTCGACGCCTACGTCGTACGACGCCTGAACCTGCCGTTCCGCGACGTCGACTGGACCGAGTGGGACGACCTGCTGCGCCGCGTGCACCACCCCAGCGAGGAGGTCAGCGTCGCGCTGGTCGGGAAGTACGTCGACCTGCACGATGCGTACCTGTCGGTGGTCGAGGCCCTACGGGCGGGCGGTTTCGCGCACGAGGCGAAGGTGACGCTGGTGTGGGTCCCCTCGGACGAGTGCCAGACCCGCGAGGGCGCCGCGCGGCACCTGGCCGACGTCGACGCCGTGTGCATCCCGGGCGGCTTCGGGATCCGGGGGATCGAGGGCAAGGTGGGGGCGCTGGAGTACGCCCGCACCCACCAGATCCCCACCCTGGGGTTGTGCCTGGGGCTGCAGTGCATGGTGATCGAGTACGCCCGTCACGCCGCCGGGATCCACGGTGCCGACTCCACGGAGTTCCACCCGGGGTGCGAGGAGCCGGTGATCGCCACGATGGCCGAGCAGAAGGAGTTCGTCGACGACGGGGGCGACCTCGGTGGGACGATGCGGCTCGGCCTCTACCCGGCAGACCTCCTCGAGGGCTCTGTGGTGCGGGACGCCTACGGCGAGGCCGAGGTCGAGGAGCGGCACCGGCACCGCTACGAGGTGAACAACGCCTACCGGGACCGGCTCGAGCAGGCCGGGCTGGTGTTCTCCGGCCGGTCCCCGGACAACAGCCTCGTGGAGTTCGTGGAGCTGCCTCGCGAGGTGCACCCCTACTACGTGTCCACGCAGGCGCACCCCGAGCTGCGATCGCGTCCGACCCGGCCGCACCCGCTGTTCTCCGGCCTGGTCGCCGCCGCCGTGGCCCGACAGAGGGAGCTGCAGTTCCCGATCGACGAGAGCGTCCTGCGTCGCCGGCTCGCCGACGAGCGGGCCGACTCGGTGGTGTGACTGCGCCCGGCGCCCGATACCGTCGGCGCCATGTCCAAGGAGCATGAGCAGGCCCAGGACCGTCCCGAGTCGTGGCAGGTGCACGAGGTGGAGCAGATCTGGCAGGGCGCGGCGCCGTTCTCGGTGCGCCGCGACACCATCTCGACCCCGGGCCACCCCGACGTGACGTTCGGCCGGCTGGTCCTCGAGCACCCGGGCGCGGTCGTCGTACTCGCCATCGACGAGCAGGAGCGGGCGCTGGTGCTGCACCAGTACCGCCATCCCGCCCTGATGCGCCTCGTGGAGCTGCCGGCCGGACTGCTGGACGTCGAGGGCGAGGACCCGCTGGTCGCCGCGAAGCGCGAGCTCCAGGAGGAGGGGCTCGTGCACGCCGAGCGGTGGACGCACCTGTTCTCGACGTACTCCTCACCTGGCCTGGTGAGCGAGAAGATCGTCTACTACGTCGCTCAGGGTCTCGCCCCGGCCGCGGACCGGGGTGGCTTCGAGCCGGAGCACGAGGAGCTGGACATGACCCTGGAGTGGGTGCCGGTCGACGACCTGGTCGCCGGGGTCCGCGAGGGCCGCATCACCGACGGGCCGACCGTGCAGGCGGTGCTGGGGTACGTCACGTTCCACCGGTGACCCCCCCGCTCACCACCTTGCCGACCCGGCGCATCCGCAGGCGAAAATCCTGCCGACCCGGCGCATCCGCAGGGCGCACCCCGCAGAACGCGACGCCTCGGCAGCCCGCCGGAGTGGTCTGCAGCGGACGGCTAGGCCCTAGACTCAGGCCGGTCACCCCGACGACGTGATGACCGCCCAGCGGAAGGAACCAGCTCGATGAAGGTCGGCGTCCCCAAGGAAGTCAAGAACCACGAGTACCGCGTGGCTCTCACGCCGATCGGTGTGCACGAGCTGACCCGGCACGGGCACGAGGTGTACGTCGAGAAGGGCGCCGGAGCCGGCTCGCTGATCCCTGACCAGGAGTACGTCGCGGAGGGCGCGACGATGCTGGACACCGCTGAGGACGTGTGGGGCACTGCCGACACCGTGCTCAAGGTCAAGGAGCCGGTGGAGGAGGAGTACGCCCGGATGCGGGAGGGCCAGACCCTGTTCACCTACCTGCACCTGGCCGCGGACAAGCGGCTCACCGACGAGCTCGTCGCACGCCGAGTCACGGCGATCGCCTACGAGACCGTGCAGCTGCCGTCCGGCTTGCTGCCCCTGCTCTACCCGATGTCCGAGGTCGCCGGCTGTCTCGCGCCGCAGGTGGGTGCGCACTGCCTGATGAAGGCCGAGGGCGGCCGAGGTGTGCTGCTCGGCGGGGTCGGAGGAGTGGCCAACGCGAAGGTGGTGGTGATCGGCGCCGGCGTGTCCGGGCAGAACGCCGCCAACATCGCGCTGGGCATGGGCGCGAACGTCACCTTGCTGGACACCGACCTGGACAAGCTGAGGATGTCGTTCTGGCGCTACAACAACCGGGTTCACGGCCTCGCCTCGTCGCGGCTGACCATCGCTCAGCAGGTGACGGAGGCCGACCTGGTGATCGGTGCGGTGCTGATCCCCGGCGCGAAGGCTCCGAAGCTGGTCAGCAACGAGCTGGTCTCGCAGATGAAGCCGGGCTCCGTCCTTGTCGACATCGCGGTCGACCAGGGCGGCTGCTTCGAGGACACCCGCCCCACCACGCACACCGACCCGACGTACATGGTCCACCAGTCGGTGTTCTACTGCGTGGCCAACATGCCGGGCGCGGTGCCGAACACCTCGACCTACGCCCTGACCAACGCCACCCTGCCCTACGTCGTGGCGCTCGCGGACAAGGGCTGGGAGCAGGCGCTCCGTGAGGACCACTCACTCGCCCTGGGGCTGAGCACCCACGACGGCCGGCTCACCTCCGCCCCGGTCGCCGAGGCGCACGGCCTGGAGAGCACGTCCCTGGAAGACGTCCTGGGCTGAGGCGCCGGTGACCGTGTCGGCCAGGCCCAGCCCGCCTCGGCCCTCGGAGGTCGGGCAGGCGGTCCGCACCTATCTGGACCACCTGGTCGTGGAACGGGGGGTGGCCGACAACACCCTCAAGTCCTATCGGCGCGACCTTCGGCGGTACGCCGGCTGGCTGGCCGACCAGGGCATCGAGCGGCTCGACGGAGTCCGGGAGGCGACCGTCACCGGCTTCCTGGTGGCGCTGCGCGAAGGTGACGCCGACCATCCGTCGCTCAGCGCGGCCTCCGCGGGGCGGACCGTCGTCGCGGTGCGGGGCTTCCACCGCTTCGCGGTCCGCGAGGGCCTGACCGCCGTGGACCCGTCGGCCGCCGTCCACCCGCCTGCGCCTGCGAGGCGGCTGCCCAAGGCGCTCCCGCTGGCGGACATCGAGCGGATCCTGGACGCCGCCGGTGCGCCGGGCACGGCCCTGGCGTTGCGGGACCGGGGGCTGCTGGAGGTGCTCTACGGCACCGGCGCCCGGATCTCCGAGGCGGTCGGCCTCGACCTCGACGACCTCGACCTGCACCAGGACGCCGTGCTGCTGCGGGGCAAGGGCAGCAAGGAGCGGGTGGTGCCACTGGGCTCCTACGCCCGCGCGGCGCTCGAGGCCTATCTGGTGCGTTCGCGCCCCGTCCTGGCCGCAGAGCTGGGGTTGTCGGCGCGAGCGGCGCCGGCGGTGTTCCTCAACGCGCGCGGCGGGCGGCTCTCGCGACAGAGCGCTTGGACGGTGCTGGCGCGAGCCGCCGACCGGGCCGGCGTGCCCGCTGAGGTGTCGCCGCACACGCTGCGGCACTCGTTCGCGACCCACCTGCTCGACGGCGGCGCGGACGTACGCGTGGTCCAGGAGCTGTTGGGCCACGCCTCGGTGACCACCACCCAGGTCTACACGCTGGTGACCGTGGACCGGCTGCGCGAGGTCTACGCGACGGCCCACCCGCGGGCGCTCGGCTGACGCTTTCGGTCGCAGGGTGCCGCGTGACCCCGGGGGTCGGCCGCTGACCGCGAAGCGGCACGGCGTCCACAGGCGTTGTCCCCACCACGACCTCGCCTGTGTACGGCGCGCCTGCGCCGTGCACACGCGGTCCCCAGATGTACTGGTCTCGGCGACACAACCGCGGTTCCGGTTGAAGGTCGCCAGACCTACCCATAGAGTCGCCGCGTTGCGCGCGACACGCAGATCACTCGGCCGACCGGTCGACGAACGCGCAGCGTGGCCCGACGAGAGGCACCGGCGTGAACGACCACGGCTCAGGACACCCCTCGCACCTGCAGGGAGGCAGCGCATCCGAGATGCCGCCGCTGATGCCCAACCCCGCCGCCTTCCCCTCTCGCACGTCCGCACCCCCCACTATCAGCGAGGCTCCGGCCGCCGAAGGACCTGATCGCGTGAGCGAACCCATCCCGTTCCGACGTCCCGTGATGCCGGGGGGTCCGCCTCCAGACGAGGAGCTGCACGTCGCCGACCCACCCCGCGCGGACGGGCCCGAGCTCGAGCTCGGGCCCACCGGCCGCCCGACCCCGCACATCCCCGAGCCCCGCCCGATCGCCATCCACGGCAACGCGCGGGTCATCTCGATGTGCAACCAGAAGGGCGGGGTCGGCAAGACGACCACGACGATCAACCTCGGGGCGGCGATGGCGGAGTACGGCCGCAAGGTGCTGCTCGTCGACTTCGACCCGCAGGGCTCCCTGTCGGTCGGCCTCGGGCTCAACCCGCACGACATGGAGCTGTCCATCTACAACCTGCTGATGCAGCGCGACGTGACGCTCGACGAGGTGATCGTCCCCACCAACGTGCCGGGCATGGACCTGCTGCCCTCCAACATCGACCTGTCGGCCGCGGAGGTGCAGCTCGTCCACGAGGTGGCCCGCGAGCAGACCCTCCAGCGGGTCCTGGCGCCGGCCATCTCCCAGTACGACGTCATCCTGATCGACTGCCAGCCCTCACTCGGCCTGCTCACCGTCAACGCGCTCACCGCCTCCGACGGCGTCGTCGTGCCCCTGGAGTGCGAGTACTTCGCGCTGCGCGGCGTCGCGCTCCTGAAGACCACCATCGACAAGGTCACCGAGCGGCTCAACCCCCGACTCCGGATCGACGGCGTCCTGGGCACCATGTACGACGGACGCACCCTCCACGGCCGTGAGGTGATGGAGCGGCTGGTGCAGGCCTGGGGCGACACCGTGTTCCACACCGTGATCCGCAGGACCGTGAAGTTCTCCGACTCGACGGTGGCCGGCGAGCCGATCACGACCTACGCCTCGACGTCCGCGGGTGCCGAGTCCTACCGCCAGCTCGCCAAGGAGGTGCTGGCTCGTTGGCCCGACGAGTGAGCGTCCCGGGGGCCGACGAGCTCTTCCGGCGCACCGTCGTCGGGGGCCAGGGCACCGCGCCGGCTGGCCAGGCCGACGACGAGGCTCCGGATCAGGCAGGGTCACCGGACCAGCAGGCCCCTGCCGCCCCCAGTGGCCGGATCCGGCACGACGAGAAGATGACCGTCTACGTGACCGCCGACGAGCTCCTCGACCTCGAGCACGCCCGGCTGGCCCTGCGCCGGGCAGGGCTGAGCGTGGACCGGGGCCGGCTGGTGCGGGAGGCGATCGTGATCGCGCTGACCGACCTCGAGGCCAACGGGCAGGACAGCATGCTCGTGCACCGGCTGACGCGGCAATGACGGCTGCCCTGGTGGCCGAGCCGTCGGCAGCTCCTCGCGACAGTGCGCCGTTCGCCGTACGCCTGGACAACTTCGAGGGTCCCTTCGACCTGCTGCTGAGCCTGATCGCCAAGCACCGGCTCGACGTCACCGAGGTGGCGCTCTCCGAGGTCACCGACGAGTTCATCTCCTTCATCAAGGCCGCCGGCCCCGACTGGGACCTGGAGCAGACCTCGTCCTTCCTGCTGGTGGCCGCCACCCTCCTCGACTTCAAGGCGGCGCGGCTGCTGCCCCAGGGTGACGTCGAGGACGAGGAGGACCTCGCGCTGCTCGAGGCGCGTGACCTGCTGTTCGCCAGGCTGATGCAGTACAAGGCGTTCAAGCTCGTCGCCTCCGTCCTCGAGGACCGGATGGGCGTCGAGGCGCGGCGGTCACCGCGGGTGGTCGGTCTCGAGGAGCGGTTCGCGACCCTCCTGCCCGACGTGCTGATCGGCCTCGGCCTCGAGGAGTTCGCGGCCCTCGCCGCCCGGGCGCTGGAGCCCAAGCCCGTCCAGGAGCTGTCCCTGGCACACATCCACGCCCCTACCGTGAGCGTCCGCGAGCAGGCGACTCTCGTCGTTGAGCGGCTCCGCCGGCAGGGCACCATGACCTTCCGTGCGCTGTCGGGGGACTCTCCGGACACCGTGACCACCGTCGCGCGGTTCCTGGCCCTGCTCGAGCTGTTCCGGGAGGGCGTGGTGTCCTTCGACCAGGTGACGCCGCTCGGCGAGCTGACGGTCCGGTGGACCGGCGGCGAAGCCGAGGACGTGGAGGTCTCCGACGAGTTCGACGGCACCAGGCCGGACCAGGGTGCTGCGCTGTGACCGAGAGCGACATCGGGATGGAGCTCGACGAGGCCGAGGAGGCGCTCACCTCCGGCCCCGACCCCGAGCTGCGAACCGACCCGACCGCGGATCAGGCACCGGCCTTCGACCTGAGACCGGCCCTCGAGGCGGTCCTGATGGTCGCCGACATGCCGCTGGACCACCTGACGCTCGCCTCCGCGGTCGGCTACCCGCCCGGCGAGGTGACCGCCGCGCTCCGCGCGCTGGCGGACGAGTACGCCGGCCAGGACCGCGGCTTCGACCTGCGCAACGTCGCCGGCGGGTGGCGCTACTACACCCGCGAGGAGTACGCCGGTGTGGTCGAGCGGTTCGTCCTCGACGGCCAGCAGGCTCGGCTCACCCAGGCCGCTCTGGAGACGCTGGCCGTGGTCGCCTACAAGCAGCCGGTCAGCCGCGCCCGCGTGTCCGCGGTGCGCGGCGTCAACGTGGACGGGGTGATGCGTACCCTGGTATCGCGGGGGCTGGTCGAGGAGGCCGGCCACGACGCCGAGACCACCGCGGTGCTCTACCGCACCACCTCCTACTTCCTGGAGCGGATCGGTGTCGCCTCGCTGGCGGACCTGCCCGACCTGGCGCCGTACCTCCCGGAGATGGCCGACCTCGAGGACCCCGACGGCGCAGAGGACCCCGACGACCCCGGCCACGCGGACGAACCGGAGCAGACGTCGGGGTCGACCGGGACCCCATGAGCCTCGAGACGGACGACGAGGGCCTGGTCCGGCTGCAGAAGCTGCTCGCCCAGTCGGGGGTGGCGAGCCGGCGCAAGTGCGAGGAGCTGATGCTCGCCGGTCTCGTCGAGGTCGACGGCGAGGTGGTCACGCGGCTCGGCACCAAGGTGGACCCGACGACGGCTGTCATCCGCGTCGACGGCAGACGACTGCCGCCGGTGAGCGCGAACGTCTACCTGGCCCTGAACAAGCCCCGCGGGGTCGTCTCCACGATGTCAGACCCGGAGGGGCGCCGGACGCTGTCGGACTTCGTGGCCGACCGACCCGAGCGGCTCTTTCACGTCGGCCGCCTCGACACCGACACCGAGGGCCTGATCCTGCTCACCAACGACGGCGACTTCGCACAGCGCGTCGCGCATCCCAGCTATGAGCTCACCAAGACCTACGTCGCCGAGGTGGACGGCGTGCCCACGAAGGCGACGGTCCGGCGTCTGGTGGCAGGCGTCAGCCTCGAGGACGGACCGGTCGAGGTCAGCGCGTGCCGGGTCGTGTCCCGCCACGACGACCGCTCCATCGTCGAGCTGGTCATCCACGAGGGCCGCAACCGGATCGTGCGCCGCCTGCTCGAGCAGGTGGGTCACCCGGTGCGTCGGCTGACCCGGACCGCGATCGGGCCGGTGCTCCTGCGCGGGTTGCCCTCAGGCGGGCTGCGCGAGCTCACCCTGGACGAGCTGGGTGTCCTCCTGGACGCGGCCCGCCTCTGAGGCGGCACTAGGGTGGCGCGCGTGACTGTGCGAGCCGTGCGAGGCGCCACCCAGCTCGAGAGCGACGAGCGTGAGCACCTGCTCGAGCGGGTGGCTGAGATGGTCTTGGACGTGATGTCCTCCAACGGGCTCGAGGTCGACGACTTCATCAGCGTCATCTTCACAGCGACCTCCGACATCGTCTCGGAGTTCCCCGCCTATGCCGCGCGCCGCCTCGGTTTCGGTGAGATCCCGCTGCTGTGTGCCCGCGAGCTGGAGGTCGCGGGCTCGATGCCGCGGGTGGTGCGGATGCTCGCCCATGTCGAGACGGACCTGCCGCGAGGCACCATCACCCACGTCTACCTGCACGGCGCTGCGGCGCTGCGCCGCGACCTCACGCACGTCCGTGAGGTGCCGGATGAGACTTGACGGGCCGGTCCTGGTGGTCGGCGCGGGGCTGCTGGGTACGTCGATCGCGCTCGCGCTGCGCCGCGTGGGCGTCGACGTCGCGCTCCGCGACATCAGCGAGGAGAACCTCCGGATCGCCAGCGGCCTCGGCGCGGTGAACGTGGACGCGACCGCCGTACGCCCGCAGCTGGTGGTGGTCGCCGTACCCCCGGACCATCTCGCCGAGCAGGTCGCAGCGGCGCTCACCGGGACCGACGCCGTCGTCACCGACGTGGGCAGCATCAAGGGTGCGCCGCTGGCCGGGACCCGGGAGCGGGTCTCCGCCACCGAGCTGACCCGCTACGTGGGCAGCCACCCGATGGCCGGCAGCGAGCGGTCCGGTCCGGTGGCCGCCTCGGCGGCCCTGTTCGACGGCCGACCCTGGGCGGTCACCCCCCACGAGACAGCCTCCGCCTCGGCCGTGGACGTGGTCACCGCCCTGGCGCAGGCCTGCGGCGCGACCCCGGTGACCTTCACCCCTGACGAGCACGACCAGGCCGTGGCCAGGACGTCCCACCTCCCGCACCTGTTGGCGGCACTCGTCGCCGGCCGGCTGGCGGACGCGCCCCGCAGCCACCTCGCGCTGTCCGGCCAGGGGGTGCGGGACGTCACCCGGATCGCGGCGGGGGACCCCTCCCTGTGGCGGCAGATCATCACCGCGAACACCCCGGCGCTGGCGTCACTGCTGCACGCCGTGCGCGACGACGTGGACACCCTGCTGCGGGCGCTGTCCGACGGGGATGGCGCCGCCGTCACAGCAGTCCTGGACCGCGGCGTGCAGGGGACGGCGGTCATCCCCGGCAAGCACGGGACCCCGGCCGGTCCGTTGGCGACGGTGTTCGTGGTGATCCCCGACCATCCCGGCGAGCTGGCGCGGCTGTTCGCCGATGCCGGCGAGATCGGGGTGAACATCGAGGACCTCCGGATCGACCACGACCCGGCCCGTGCCTACGGGCTGATGGAGCTCAGCGTCGTCGCCGCCGCCGCCGACGAGCTGCTCAGCGCGCTCGGCGAGCGTGGCTGGACGACCCACCGGTAGTCTCCTCCCGGGCATCAGGACACAGTCGTGGAAGGGCGGAACCGCGTGGGTGTGGTCGTGGCCATGGACGGACCCTCGGGCTCGGGCAAGTCGAGCACGGCTCGTGCCGTCGCCAGCCGGTTGGGGCTGCGCTACCTGGACACGGGGGCGATGTACCGCGCGATGACCTGGTGGATGCTCGAGCACGCCGTGGACGTGGAGGACCCGGCAGCGGTCGCGGCCCACGCGGACCAGCCGCTGATCATCTCGGGCACCGACGCGGCGGCGCCGACGATCACCGTCGACGGAACCGACGTGGCGGGCCCGATCCGCGGTCCCGAGGTCACCGCGGCAGTGAGCGCGGTCAGCGCCGTGCCGGAGATCCGGGAGCGGCTGCTCGTCGAGCAGCACGACATCATCGGCTCCGGCGACATCGTCGTCGAGGGCCGCGACATCGGCACCGTGGTCGCCCCGGACGCGGCCGTCAAGGTGTTCCTCACCGCGGACCCCCAGGCGCGTGCCGTACGACGGGCCGCGGAGCAGTCCGGCTCCGACGTCGAGGCGACCCAGCGGGACCTGGTCAGGCGGGACCGGTTCGACTCGGGCCGCGCGACCTCCCCGCTAGCGATGGCCGCGGACGCCCGGCACATCGACACCACGCCGTACACGCTGGAGGAGGTGGTCAGCCAGGTGGTCGCCCTGGTGCACCAGGCCACCCAGAGGATCGGAGCCGCTCGATTCGACTCCTGATCGGCGCTCCGGTGTACTGGTAGGTCCCCCGGGACACTTCTTCTCCTCCGGGACCGATCACGAAGGAAGCTCGCATGACCTCCCAGTCCGACCAGTCGGGGCTGCCCGCGACCGCCGACCCCGACGGCCCACCGGCCGTCGTACCGGTGCTGGCCGTCGTCGGTCGGCCCAACGTCGGCAAGTCGACGCTGGTGAACCGGGTGATCGGCCGCCGCGAGGCCGTGGTGCAGGACATCCCCGGCGTCACCCGTGACCGGGTCTCCTACGACGCCACCTGGAACGGTCGCGCGTTCACCGTCGTGGACACCGGCGGTTGGGATCCCGACGCCCGCGGGATGGCCGGGCGGATCCGGGCCCAGGCCGAGGTCGCCGTCACGGTCGCCGACGCGGTGCTGTTCGTCGTCGACGCGACGGTCGGCATCACCGACGCCGACGAGGCCGTCGTGAAGATCCTGCGCAGGTCCGGCAAGCCGGTCGTGCTGGCCGCGAACAAGGTCGACGACCAGCGCGCCGAGGCGGAGGCGCACGCGCTGTGGAACCTGGGGCTCGGCGAGCCCTACCCGGTCTCCGCCCTGCACGGCCGTGGCTCCGGGGACATGCTCGACGCGATCCTGGACGCACTGCCCGACCCACCCCCCGAGGCGTACGGCGCGGTGGGCGGCCCGCGCCGGGTCGCCATCGTCGGACGGCCCAACGTCGGCAAGTCGTCGCTGCTCAACAAGCTGGCCCGGGAGGACCGGGTCGTCGTCGACGACGTCGCCGGCACCACCGTGGACCCCGTCGACGAGCTCGTGTCGCTCGGTGGGCGCACCTGGCGGTTCATCGACACGGCCGGGGTCCGCAGGCGTGTCAAGGAGGCGTCGGGTCACGAGTACTACGCCAGCCTCCGCACCACCGGCGCCATCGAGCGGGCCGAGGTGTGTGTCGTCGTCGTCGACGGGTCGGCACCGATCTCCGAGCAGGACACGCGCATCATCACCGCGGTGGCCGAGGCCGGCCGAGCGCTCGTGATCGCGTTCAACAAGTGGGACCTGGTCGACGAGGAGCGCCGCTACTACCTGGACCGCGAGGTCGAGCGGGACCTCGTCCGGGTGCAGTGGGCGCCGCGGGTGAACATCACCGCCCGGACCGGGTGGCACATCGACCGGCTGGTGCCGGCGCTCGACGCGGCCCTGGCCGGTTGGTCGACGCGGGTCTCGACCGGGGCCTTGAACTCCTTCCTCGGCCGACTGGTCTCCGAGCACCCGCATCCGATCCGCGGCGGCAAGCAGCCGAGGATCATGTTCGGGACCCAGGTCTCCACCGAGCCGCCGACGTTCGTCCTGTTCACCAGCGCCGAGCTGGAGGCGTCCTACCTCCGGTTCGTGGAGCGCCGCCTGCGTGAGGAGTTCGGGTTCGTCGGCACGCCGGTGCACGTGCAGCAGCGCCCGCGCAAGAAGCGCGAGCGCCGCTGACGGCACGCGAGGCTATGCGACCGGGCCGGTGCCCAGGGTGACCGTCTCGGTGTGCGAGGCGCCTGCCGGATCCGTCCACGTGATGCTGACCTGGTCGCCGGGGGAGTGCTGTCCGACGACATCGTGCAGCTGGGTCGCGGACCGCACCTTCGTGGAACCGACCGCGGTGATCCGGTCACCGGCGGCGATGCTCGTCCTGGTGGCAGGGGTCCCCTCGTAGACCCCCTGGACCGTCGTGCCAGCGTGGCCCAGAGCGATCCCGAGGAACGCGGGGGAGCCGTAGTCGTACCTGCTGCTCGTGACGCCGGTCTCGAGGTCGTCGGCGACGCGCAGCACCTTGGCGATCGGCACCGCGTAGCCGACCACGTCGGGCGATCCGCTCGAGGCGGCCGTGGTCATCCCCACCACCCGACCCTGCGAGTCGTAGGTCGCGCCACCGGAGTCACCCGAGATGACGTCCGAGCTGATCTCGATCAGCCCGGTGAGCCGCTCGCCAGCGGCCGTCCCGTCGCCCTGGGTGGTGATCGACTGCTGCTTCGCCAGCACCTTGCCCCGGGCAGCACTGAGATAGCTGACGGTCCCGTTCGCGTCACCGACCGCGGTGACCGTGTCTCCGACCGAGACCCCGTTGGTGTCGGCAGTGACGGTGGTCAGGCCCGACGCGCCGGTGAGGTGGAGGACGGCGACGTCGTCCTTGGCGTCGGTGCCGACGACCTTGGCGGCGTAGGTCTTCCCCGTGCTCATCACCTTGACCTTGACCGATGTGGAGCCTGCCACGACATGGTGGTTGGTGACCACCTCACCGTTCGAGGTGAGGATCATGCCGGTGCCTGCTGCCTTGGCCTGCTCGTACTTCATCGTCGAGATGACCCGCACCAGACCGGTCAGCTGAGACGTGGAGGCCTTCGTAGTGGTGTCCGATGACGTGGTCCCGGGGCCCGTGGGTTGGCCGGCCCGACCGTCGTACGGATTGATGGGGAGGGGTACGTCGCCCTGGTTCCTCCCGTCCGACCACGACCAGCCGTAGCCGGGAATGGTCCGGATGTCCGGACCGTTGCTCGTCGGGGCCCGATCGGTGCCGCTCGATGTCGTCGTCGACGTGAAGTCGCCCGAGCCGTGCCCCAGCGCGTAGCCGGCCCCGACGCCTCCCACCCCCGCCACCACGGCCGTCGTCGCCAGGCCTGCGATGAGCCGGCGCGTCCTGCGCGGCCGAGGTGTCGGCGGAACAGCGAAGGGATCTGGCCCCAGGATGGGCGTCGGCGACTGCTCAGTCATGGTTCCTCCAGAGTTCGGTACCTCGACTACCAGATAACAGGTGCTTTCGAAGAGAATCCTGTGAGAGCGGTCAGGGTGGGCAATGTCCGCATGAAGAAGCTGCTGAGGAAGCCGTGCGTCTGCGGAGCGGGGCGTGGTTCGGAGGGGGACTGCCCTGCGGTAAGGTTCTGGCGCCCGCTGGTCGCGGAATGCCGACCGGCCGGGCTTTCGGGCTGTGGCGCAGCTTGGTAGCGCACTTGACTGGGGGTCAAGGGGTCGCAGGTTCAAATCCTGTCAGCCCGACCGAAAAACCGTCTCTGAC
>JAICWH010000047.1 GCA_025934895.1 Nocardioidaceae bacterium
CGGTGCCCCAGTCGGTGCCCCAGCCGGCGGCCGGTCGGCGTGGCTGCTCAGCGAGGCGGTCCAGACCGGCCCGGGAAGCGGGCCGGGCGATGGCTCCGGCCGGTGGGCCTCGACCGCCGACCCCGACGAGGCGCGCCGGATCGTCGCCCTCGTCGAGCTCGCCCGCGCCGGTGACGCCGAGGCCTTCGGGATGCTCTACGACCACTACCACGTCTCGATCTACCGCTTCGTCTACTACCGCGTCGGCTCCGTCGCGCTCGCGGAGGACCTCACCTCCGAGACGTTCTTCCGTGCCCTCCGCGGGATGGGCACGTTCCAGTGGCAGGGCAAGGACTTCGGGGCCTGGCTGACGACCATCGCGCGCAACCTCACCACGGACCACTTCAAGGCGGGTCGCACCCGTCTCGAGCAGACCACCGAGGACATGTCCCCGCACGACCAGACCACGGAGGGCCCGGAGACCGCGGTCCTCGCCGCGCTCGCCAACAAGGAGCTGCTCTCGGCGCTGACCAGACTCCCGCACGAGCAGCAGGAGTGCCTGGTGATGCGGTTCCTCCAGGGGCTGTCCATCGCCGAGACCGCCACGGTCCTCGGGCGCAGCGACGGAGCCGTCAAGCAGCTCCAGCTGCGCGCGGTGCGCAACCTCGCGAAGCTGCTTCCGGACCGCCTGTGATCCGCCCCGTAACCTGCGCCGCGCCTGGTTCGTTGATCATGATGAGCCCGTCTTCCTCCTTCCGTACCGAAGGTCCCGCCTGATGACCACCTCGTTCGGCTTCCGCCGGCGCGCCGAGGAGTTCGCCGCGCTCGTCGACGGCCCGACCGGCGCCCGCAGCCACGGGCCCGGCGCCGTCGAGATGGACCGGCTGGTCGGGGTCGTCACGTCGCTGCGAGCAGAAGCGCTGGCCCTCCCCCGCACCGCCTTCGCCACGGACCTTCGCGAGCGGTTGGTGGCCGAGGCCGCCGTGGCGCTGCTCGACCCGGCGGTCGCCCGGCAGGCGGCGGGCTGGACCCGCGAGGCAGGACCGGTGGGGCGGACGCGGACCTTGCCGCCTCGTGGCCGCCGGCTGCGTGAGCGGTTGGCGGTGTCGGCGGCCTGCATCACCGTCGTCGTCGGCGGCTCTGTCGGCGTCGCCAACGCCGCCCAGGGTGCTCTGCCGGGGCAGGCTCTCTACCCCGTCAAGCGTGGCATCGAGCGGGTCGACGCGGAGCTGTCCACCTCGCCCGCGGCGCACGGCCGCGACCTGCTGCACCAGGCGTCCACCCGCCTCGTCGAGGTCCGTGGGCTGGAGCCTCTGGGCCCGGCAGCTCGGGCGTTGATCCCGCCCACGCTGGCCGACTTCAGCCAGCAGGCTCACGAGGGCGCAGCCCTGATGCTGAAGAGCTACCGCGAGGACGACGACGCGAGCTCGGTCGCCGCGGTGAGGTCGTTCGCGGCCAAGCAGCTCCCGCTCCTCGCCTCGCTGTCCGACAGCACCGCCCAGGGTGCTCGACCGCAGCTGTGGGCCGCGGCCGCGACCCTGCGCACCATCGACGCCGATGCCAGCCACCTGTGCTCCGACTGCTCCGACCTCGGCCCGCTGCGGCTGCCCGGGATGACGTTGACCTCATCAGGGGTCGAGGAGCCCGACGACGCCACGTCGTCCAGCGGCCCGACCGACGCCACCACCGTCGTCGCCGAGGCGCTGGCCGGTCGCAACGACCCGGCCGCCTCGGATGACCCGGCCAGCAGTCCGACCGGTGCCCCGGGGTCGCTGCCCGAGAACCCGGGCACCGGCTCGACACCGCCGGACGCGTCGATGTCACCTGCCTCCCCGTCACTGGTGCTCGGCGGCCTTGGGGTGGTCGAGCCCGCGCTGCCGCCGCTGCTGCCGGGCGGTCCGGCCCCGCTGCCGGGCGTGCCGAGCGGATCGTCGCCCGGCGGGTCCACCGTGGACGGTGGTCAGAGCGGGACCGGGACGGCCGGCGGCCTGCTGAACGTGCCGGCCCCCAGCAGCCCACCCACCGGCTCCTATCCGGTGATCGACCCCACCCCGCCTCCGGTGACGAGCCCGAGCCCGTCAGCCGGCGATCCTGCACCCAGCAGCACCCTCGACCCGAGCCGCACCCCGGACCCGACGAGCACCCCGGACCCCTCCACCCCGGCAGACCCTTCCATCCCGGCAGACCCTTCCACCCCGGCGGACCCCTCCACCCCGGCGGACCCCTCCAGTCCGGCAGACCCCTCCACCCCGGCAGGGCCGAGCTCCTCGGCCACCACGGACCCAACGGCGACGTCCAGCCCGACGGTCAGCGACAGCACGTCCCAGGATCCCGGCGTCTCGGCTGATGCCAGTCCCAGCGGCACGTCGGCGTCGGAGGGCAGCCCCGGCGGACAGTAGGGCGTCCAGGCCGCTGGTGGGCTGGTCCGCCAGGGCAGCGACGAGCGGCAGGCCGCGCTCCGGTCGACGGCCCGGATATCGCTCGCCAGCAGACCCTCAGTAGAAGACGGAGCGTCGCTGCATGAGGAGCGAGTACAGCGTCTGCTGCACGGTCTCACGCACCTGGTCGGTCACGTTGAAGACCAGCATCGGGTCATCGGCCGCGCCCTCGGCGAAGGTGTCGGTGCGGATCGGCTCGCCGAACTCGATGAGCCACTTCGAGGGGAGCGGCACCAGGCCCAGGGGCCCGAGCAGCGGGAAGAACGGCGTGATCGGGAGGTACGGCAGACCGACCAGCCGGGCTAGCGCCGGGATGTTGCCCACCAACGGGTAGATCTCCTCGGCCCCGACCACCGAGCACGGGATGATCGGCACCCCGGTGCGCAGGGCCGCCGATACGAAGCCCCCGCGCCCGAACCGCTGCAGCTTGTACCGCTGGGAGTAGGGCTTGCCGATCCCCTTGTACCCCTCCGGCCACACGCCGACCAGCTCGCCCCCGCTGAGCATGCGCTCGGCATCCTCGTTGCAGGCCAGAGTGACGCCACCCTTGCGAGCGAGCTCGCCGAGGAACGGCATCCGAAAGACCAGGTCGGCGCCGAGCGGGCGGAGGTTGCGTCCGGTCGTGTCCTTGACCGACACCATCGTCATCAGCCCGTCCATCGGCACGGTGCCGGAGTGATTGGAGACCACGAGCGCACCGCCGTCGGCAGGGATGTTGTCGGCGCCGCGGACCTCGACCCGGAACCACTTGTCCGCGAGCGGGCGAACGGCGGCCAGCAGGAACCGCTCGGTCAGCTCGACGTCGAAGCCGAACTCGTCGACATGGTAGTCGCCGGTCACCCGTCGACGGGCAAGCGCCAGCAGCTCGGCGACCCGGGGCTCCCACCGCTCGCCGAAGACCTCGCGCGCCGCCGAGGTGAGCGCACTGACCCAGTCCCCGACCGGAATGCCACCTTCGGGATCCCCCTCGCGGATCCGCTCCGCGGTCGGCCCCAGCTCGGGTTCAGGGTCGGGTGCACCTCCGGCATCGGGCCCGGCACCGGGCCCGGCATCGGGTCCGGCATCGGGTCCGGGACCGGC
Organism: Nocardioidaceae bacterium; assembly: GCA_025934895.1. Taxonomy (GTDB): domain Bacteria; phylum Actinomycetota; class Actinomycetes; order Propionibacteriales; family Nocardioidaceae; genus Nocardioides_B. The sequence continues at coordinate 3,498 of JAICWH010000047.1, forward strand.
TTGCGACCCAGGTCGGGGTTCTCGCTCGAGGTTGGGAGCCCCATCGGTGCCGGCAACCGGCTCCTCGGGTGTCCGGGTGGCCGCTCTGCGCTTGCGCCGAGGAGCCGTCCCTGGGGCGCTGTCGCCGTCGGGCCTGCCGTCCCGCTGCTCGACGGGGTCGCGCCTCGCGCCCGGGACCGACCGGGGGCCACGACCCGCCAGCGTGCGGGCGGCCGCCGAGGGTCGCTTGCTGCCGGACCCGCGGCCCGGCTTGCCCCGGGTGCCCAGCGGGATCACCTCGGCGTCAGCCATGCTCAGCTCCGGAGGACGTTGCCATGGTCCGCCGCATGGAGCGGCTCCGGTCACGTCCCGGGCCGACGGCCTGCCCGAAGTCGGCGAACGCGCTGGCGGTGGTGTGCTCGGGGGTGAAGCCGAGGACCGAGCGCATCCGGCCGGTGTCCAGGCCACGACCGAACGTCAGGTAGCCGGACAGCTCCGCGTGCAGTCGCCGGACCCCGGCCTGACGGGTCACCGTCCCGACCGCGGAGAGAGCGAACCGGGGAACCGGCACGGTGGCCCGACCGAGCCGTCGGATCGCCTGGGAGAGCATCAGGACCCCCTCGCCGGAGAGGTTGAACGTGCCGTGCACGCCGTCGAGGGCAGCCTGGTGCAGGGCTGCGAGCAGGTCGGACTCGTGCAGGAGCTGCAGCCGGGCGTCGTACCCCAGCGCGGTGGGGACCACGGGTAGCCGGAAGTAGTCGGTCAGCGGGGTGGAGACCCTGGGGCCGACGACGTCGGCGGCCCGCAGCGTGGTGACGGCCACGTCGGGACGCCGGCGGGCGAAGCCACGGACGTAGCCCTCCACCTCGAGCACGTCCTTGGCGTAGCCGGATCGGGGCTGCCGCTTGGCGGACATGTCCTCGGTGAACATCGCCGGGTCGCGGCTCGAGGAGCCGTAGACGGCCGCCGAGGACCGGACGACGAGGCGCTGCACGCCGGCCGCACGCTGGCAGGCGGCCAGCAGCTGCATGGTGCCGATGACGTTGTGCTCCTTGGCCGACGTCCGTGTGGACCCGCCTCCTCCGCGCTCTGGCTCGACGCTGAGGTGCACCACGGTGTCAACGTCCTGGCCCGCGATCACCTTGGCGATCACCGGGTTGCGGATGTCGGCCCGCATGAAGCTCACCCGCCCGAGGTCGGAGCGGGGCGGCAGCACGTCGACTCCGACGACCCGCTGCACGGCCGGGTCGTCGGCCAGCAGACGTGCCAACCGGCTGCCGATGTCACCGGAGACCCCGGTGACTAGGACCACCCGTCTCATCGCTGTCCCCCGGCCCTGCGGGCTACTTGCCTGCGCGACGACGCTGGATGCGGGTCTTCTTGAGGAGCTTGCGGTGCTTCTTCTTGGCCATCCGCTTGCGACGCTTCTTGACGACGGAACCCACTAATGACGACCTTCCGGGCGGGACACGACGGCCCGGGGCCGACGTCGGGAGAGAAAGCGCCAGCCTAACGGTCCGGCGCGTCGCGGCGAAACGCGGTCGTCGACGGCGTACGACGGACCTGGTCCGCTCGGTCGGGGAGCCCCGGGTGTGCGACGACGGCGCAGGTGCAGCGGCTCAGCCGGTCTGGAAGAAGCTCTTGCGGAGGTACTCGTGGACGGCGTCCTCCGGGACCCGGAACGACCGCCCGACGCGGACCGCCGGCAGCTCACCGGAGTGCACGAGACGGTAGACGGTCATCTTGGACACACGCATCACGCTCGCGACCTCTGCGACCGTGAGGAACCTGACCTCGGAGATGTCACCGGGCTGACCCGGGTGGTCGGAGGGACCTGAGCTCGACGCCATGGTGCACCACTTCCTCGCGCACATTCGCCCCCCGGCTTCCCACCGGGGACCCTTCGTCTGTGCCTACGTGAGGGTAGAGCCTAGTGTGACCCCTGGGAAAGAGGGGACATAGCCTCGGTATTTTGCCATCTCCGCCGGGTGTCGGCGCGACGTGCCGGACCGACCCGGCTGGGTGCCGTGTCCGGCGCCGGTCGGGGAGGTCGAGCCGGTCAGGGCAGGTGGTCGAGCCCGTTGAGCGGGAACACCGCGGACCGGGTCGCGTGCACGGCCCGGTCCAGCCACACCGACGGGTCGTAGCCCTGGGACCAGTCGCGGTAGGTGGGGCTGCGGCCGTCGGTCATCCGCTGGGGCCCGGGCCGGCCCAGCAGGTGCCGGACGTGCTCGCGCCAGCCCTCCGGAGTGGGCAGCCGCGGGTCGAGCGGTGCGCCTCCCACGATGGCCAGCAGATGTGTCCACGCACGCGGCACGACGTCCACCACGGCGTAGCCACCACCACCGGTAGCCACCCACCTGCCGCCACAGACCTCATGCGCCAGGTCGTGCAGGGTCAGGTAGGCCGCCCGCTGCCCGTCGACGCTGAGCATCAGGTGCCCGAGTGGATCCTCGGCGTGCGAGTCGCAGCCGTGCTGGGTGACGAGCACGTCGGGCGCGAACTCACGCACCAGGGGCGGGACCACGGCGTGGAAGGCCCGCAGCCAGCCGGCGTCCGTCGTGCCGGGAGGGAGCGCCACGTTGACGGCACTTCCCTCGGCACCTGGCCCGCCGGTGTCGCCGGGGAACCCGGTGCCGGGGAACAGCATCTGGCCGGTCTCGTGCAGGCTGATGGTCAGCACCCGAGGGTCGTCGTAGAAGATGTGCTCGACGCCGTCGCCGTGATGCACGTCGACGTCGACGTAGGCGACCCGCTGCGCGCCCTGGGCGAGCAGCCAGCGGATCCCGACCGCGATGTCGTTGTAGACGCAGAAGCCGCTCGCCTTGGCCGGCATCGCGTGGTGCAGCCCGCCGGAGATGTTCGCCGCATGGGCCACCTCACCGGTCCACACCTTCCGGGCCGCCTCGACCGTGGCGCCGACGATGTGCGCCGACGCCTCGTGCATGCCCTCGAAGCTCGGGTTGTCCTCCGTGCCCAGGCCGTAGTCCGCGATCGGTCGGTGCGGGTCCTTGCCGGCCATCCGGACCGCGTCCAGGTAGGCAGGGTCGTGCACCGTCGCAACCAGGTCGTCGTCAGCCATCGGTGCGGCGACCGTCGGCAGACCGGGGCCGGACGCGTCGGTCGCGATCACCCCGAGCTCGCGGGCCAGCATGATGGTGAGGTCCACCCGGACGGGGGCCATCGGATGGTCGCGGCCGAAGTCGTAGTCGGTCAGGGATGGGTCGAACACCACGCACGAGGGGCCGGACATGCCCCGACAGTACCGTGACGCGGGCGCGTCAAACGCGGTCCGCGAGCACCGGGGATCGACCTCCGGTGGCGGCGTCCTAGTCCATGCCGGCGGCGAGCGCCCGCGACCGGTCGCGCGCCGCCTCGATCGCCACCAGGAAGGCGGCGCGCACCTTGTGCTCCTCGAGCTGGCGGAGCGCCGCGGCCGTCGTGCCGCCGGGGGAGGTGACGCGCTCACGCAGCACCACCGGGTGCTCGCCGGTGTCGCGGAGCAGCTTGGCGGAGCCGACCAGCGTCTGCACCACCAGCTCCGCGGCCGTGCCGCGCGGCAGTCCGAGGTGCACACCGGCCTCGATCATCGCCTCGACGACGAAGAAGATGTAGCCGGGTCCGGAGCCGCTGATCGCGGTCACCGCGTCCTGCTGGCGCTCCGGCACCCGGATCACCTTGCCCGTGGAGGCCATCAGCGACTCCGCCTCGGCCAGGTGCGACTCGTCACAGTGCGACCCTCGGGAGATCGCCGCCATCCCCTCGTCGACCAGAGCCGGCGTGTTCGGCATCACGCGGACCACGGCGACCCCCTCGGGCAGCCGGGCCTCGACGAAGGAGGTGGTGATGCCGGCCGCCAGCGAGACGACGAGCTGCCCGGGGCGTACGACGGGCGCCAGCTCGTCGAGGACGTCGCCCATGTCCTGCGGCTTCACCACCAGCACCAGGGTGCCGGCCTTCTGGGCGGCGTCGACGTTGCTGACCACGCTGACGCCGTAGCGCTCCTCCAGCTCGTGGGCCCGCTCCCGGCGCTTCTCCCCCACCAGCAGGTCGTCGGCGCGACGGCCGGCGCGGATCAGCCCGGAGAGGAGGGTCTCGCCCATCACGCCGGCCCCGATGATGGCGACCGTCGGCCCGGTCAACGGTTCTCTCACGCAGGTCCTCCTACTTCTTGGACAGCAGCGAGCGCACGAAGAACGACAGGTTGCTGGGGCGCTCGGCGAGGCGGCGCATCAGATAGCCGTACCACTCCTGGCCGTAGGGCACGTAGACCCTTACCTTCTCACCCGCCTCGGACAGCCGACGCTGCTCGTCCGGGCGGATGCCGTAGAGCATCTGGTACTCGTAGCTGCCCTGCACCCGGCCGTTGCGGGTGGCCAGCGCGCCTGCGATGTCGACCAGGCGGGGGTCGTGGGTGGCGACCATCGGGTAGCCGGCACCGGCCATCAGCACCTTCAGACAGCGCACGTAGGACTTGTCCACCTCGAGCCGGTCCACGAAGGCAACCGACTCGGGCTCGTTGTAGGCGCCCTTGCACAATCGCACCCGGGACCCCTCGTAGGCGAGGTCCCGGCAGTCCGCCTCGGTGCGCCTCAGATAGGCCTGCAGCACCCCGCCGGTCTCCGGGAAGTCCTTGCGCAGCTCGCGCAGGATGCCCAGCGTGGAGTCGGTCGTGGTGTGGTCCTCCATGTCGACCGTCACCGTGGTGCCGGCGTTGCGGGCGGCGTGGCAGATGGTGCGGGCGTTCTCGAGGGCGACCTTCTCCCCCGAGTCCGCGAGAGCCTGCCCGATCGCGGACAGCTTCACCGACACCTCGACGTTGCGCGAGAAGCCCTTCTCGCTCAGGGCGACCAGCACGTCGACGTACGCGGAAACCGTGTGGTCGGCCTGCTGGCGGTCCAGGGTGTCCTCGCCGAGGAAGTCCAGACTGACGTGCAGCCCGGCCTCGATCAGCTCGCCGCTGGCCTGCACCGCATCACTGGTGGCCTCCCCGGGGACGTAGCGGGAGACGATCCCGCTCGACACCGGCAAGGCGGTGACCAGGTTCTTGACCTTGTCGCTGCGTGAGAGCATCAGCAACGGCTGACGTAGCACGGGTCCCCTCCACGGTGAGCGATCCGCTGCCGGCCGGCAGCGAGGCAAGGCTACGCCAAAGCAGAACCCGGACCTGGTCCGGACCGCCTCCCACGCGAGGGTGCCGGTCAGGGAGTACGCCGGCGCAGGGTCGCCGCACCGAGGGCCAGCCCGGCCAGCGTGAAGGCCAGCACCACCGTGACGTCGGACCAGACCTCACCGCCGACCCCACCGAACCCGTCGCCGGTCGCGGTGACCACGCCGCTCATCGCGTCCACCGCGTAGGACAGCGGCAGCACGTCCGAGAGGACCTCGAGCACCCGGGGCATCGCGTCACGGGGCACGAACAGCCCGCAGAGCAGCATCTGCGGGATCACCAGGGCCGGCATGAACTGCACCGCCTGGAACTCGGTCTGGGCGAACGCCGAGACGAAGAGCCCGAGCGCCGTGCCCAGGACCGCGTCCACGACGGCCACCACCACCAGCATCCAGACCTGGCCGGAGACCTGGAGGTCGAGCACCCAGTGACAGAGCGCCACGGCCAGCGTGGACTGCACCGCGGCGACGATGCCGAACGCGATCGCGTAGCCACCCAGGAAGTCGCCCTTCCCCGTGGGCATCGACAGCAGCCGCTCGAGCGTCCCGGAGGACCGCTCGCGCAGCGTGGTCACCGAGGTGACCAGGAACATCACCACGAAGGGGATCAGCGCGAGCAGCGGCGGTCCGAGGGCGTCGAAGCCGTGCCCGGTTCCGCCACCTCCCTCGAACATCCACCACAACAGCGTGAGGATGAGGCACGGGAGCACCAGGAGCATGACCAGCGTGCGCCGGTCACGCCGCAGCTGGATGAGGACCCGCGAGGCGATGGCGAGCGTGATCCGCGCGTTCATGCCACGGTCTCCCGGCTCGCCCGCTCCACCAGGGACAGGAACGCTGACTCCACGTCGGGGGTCGAGGTCCGCTCGAGGAGGGCCGCGGGTGTGTCGTCGGCGAGCAGCTCGCCCTCCCGCATCAGCAGCAGGCGGTCGCAGCGCTCCGCCTCGTCCATCACGTGGCTGGACACCAGCAGACCGGCACCGGTGGCCGCGAGCCGGTGGAACATCGCCCACAGGTCGCGACGCAGCACGGGGTCCAGCCCCACGGTCGGCTCGTCGAGCACCAGCAGCTCCGGGCTGCCGAGCAGCGCGACGGCCAGGGACACCCGCGAGCGCTGGCCACCGGAGAGGCGTGCGACGACCTGGTCCCGCGCCTGGGAGAGGTCCACGGCCTCGATGCACCGGTCGACCTCGGTCGGCGCGGCGCCGAGCACCCGCGCGAAGAAGCGGAGGTTCTCCGCGACGGTCAGGTCGTCGTACACGCTCGGCGCCTGGGTGACGTAGCCGACCCTGTCCCGCAGCCGCTTGTCGCCGGCCGGGAGGCCGAGCACCTCGACCGTGCCACTGGTGACCACCTGGACGCCCACGATCGCGCGCATCAGGGTGGACTTCCCGCACCCCGACGGGCCGAGCAGCCCGGTGACCTGGCCGGCCGGTGCGGTGAAGCTGAGTCCGCGGATCGCGCGGACGGTGCCGCGCTGCACCACGAGGTCGCGGACGGCGACCATCCCGTCGTTTTTCATCATGTGGTGAATTCTGTCTCGGGACGGCGCCCAGGTCAAGGGTGCTTCCGGGTCGGATCCGGGCGGCCCTCCGTGTCGCCGGGCTCCTGCAGCGGACCGTCCAGGTAGCGCTGCAGGGTGGGGGCCACCCACGCCACCAGCTCCTCGGCCGGCATCGAGGCCAACGGCTCGAGGGCCAGCAGGTAGCGGGTGAGAACCAGGCCGGACATCTGGCTGACCACGAGCTGCACGCGCCGGTCCGCCTCGTCGGACGGCAGGGCTGCGCGCAACGGCTGGAGGATCATCCGCAGGATCCCTTGCTGCAGCAGGGTCTCCGGCGTCTCCTGCACCAGGCTGGAGCGGACGAGGGCAAGCAGCGGCAGCCTGGTGTGCGGGTCGTCCCACACCGACAGGAACAGTCGGAGCAGTCGCTCGCCGGCTCCCTGAACGCCGTCGTCGAACACCTTCGGCACCAGTCTCCTCGGGTCGACGGGGATGTCGAGCGCTGCGAGGAACAGGTCGTCCTTGGACCCGAAGTAGTGATGCACCAGCGCCGGGTCCACCTCGGCGTCGCCGGCGACCGCGCGGATCGTCGTACGCCCGAAACCCTTGTCGGCGAAGGACTTCCGGGCGGCCGTCAGGATCTGCCCGCGGGTGTCCGGACCTCCCGGTCGACGGCCCCGGCCCCTGGCGCCGTCGCTGCTCATCGGGGCTCGGGGGTGGAGGCGAAGTTGAGCCGGGCGAAGGCCAGCGCCTCGACCAGGTCGAGCTCTCGCGCTTCGCGGTTGTCCGCCTTGCGGGTGTTGATCTCCAGCACCACGTGTCCGCCGAAGTCCTCGGCCGCGAGGTGCTCGAGGAGCTCGACGACGGGCTGGCTGCCGCGGCCCGGCACGAGGTGCTCGTCCTTGGCCGACCCGGTGCCGTCGGTGAGGTGGATGTGCCGCAGCCGCGGCCCGAGCCGCCGCGCCATGGCGACCGGGTCCGCGCGGGAGACCGCCGAGTGCGAGAGGTCGATCGTGGTGTTCGCGTAGTCCTGGTCAGACGGGTCCCAGCCGGGGACGTAGACCTGCATCTCCCGCCGTGAGGCCCGCCAGGGGTACATGTTCTCGACGGCGAACGCCACGCCCGTGCGGTCCTCGAGCTCGGCGATCCCGTCGACGAACCCACGCGCATACTCCCGCTGCCACCGGAACGGCGGGTGCACCACGACGACGTCCGCACCGACTGCACGCGCCATGTCGGCGCTCCTCATCAGCTTTCCCCACGGTTCGAGGCCCCAGACCCGCTGGGTGATCAGCAGACAGGGCGCATGCACCGCACAGACCGGGACCCGGTGGTGGTGGGAGAGGTCGCGGACCGCGTCCACCTGCTGGCTGATCGGGTCGATGCCGACCATCACCTCGACGGCGTCGTAGCCGAGCCGTGCCGCGAGGGCGAACCCGTCGGCGGTCGACTCGGGATACACCGAGGCGGTGGACAGAGCGATCAACCGCGCACCCCGATCCGGCTCAGCCGCAGGAGGACCTCGACGTTCGAGCCGATGTCCGGCACACCCATGTCCGGCACGCCCGCTCTCACCCGACGCGTCTCACGGGAACAGCCTCATGCAGCCCAGCGTAGTGGCCGACGTATCGTGGCGAGCGTGCCCGAGACCGACCTGGTGATCCCGCGCGTCTTCGTCGAGTTCGCGGATCCCTCGGACGAGGCGCAGGTCTTCAAGTGCGACCTCACCTGGCTGACGTCGCGGTGGATGTGCATCTTCGGCCGGGGCTGCCGAGGGATCTACGCCGAGCGGCCCGACGACGGCTGCTGCACCCTGGGCGCACACTTCTCCGACAGGGACGACGAGAAGCGCGTGACGACGTTCGTGAGGATGCTCGACCCGGAGCACTGGCAGCACCACGAGGCCGGCACCCGGCACAGGACCTCGTGGGTCGAGACGGACGACGAGGGGGACCGCAAGACGGCCGTGCACGAGGGCGCCTGCGTCTTCTTGAACCGCCGCGGCTTCGCCGGTGGGGAGGGCTGCGCCCTGCACGGCCTCGCGCTGCGCACCGGTCGCCACCCCCTGGAGACGAAGCCGGACGTGTGCTGGCAGCTGCCCATCCGGCGTACCTTCCGTGAGGTCGAGCTGCCCGACGGGACAGCGTTCACGGAGGTCACGATCGGCGAGTACGACCGACGCGGGTGGGGACCCGGCGGCCACGACCTCGACTGGTACTGCTCGGGCAACACCGAGGCGCACATCGCCCAGGAGCCGGTCTATGTCTCCAACGGCCCCGAGCTGGTCGAGCTGATGGGCCGCGCGGCGTACGACGAGCTGGTGGACCACTGCGAGGCGCACCTGGCATCACGTTCCACCCTCGCGCTGCACCCCGCCGACCCGCCCTGACCAGGAGCCGAGCTGTCAGGTGGCCACCCGGCCGGGGCCCACCTAGGACCTGACGACGCGGTCGGCGACCTGGTCGGGCATCGGCTGGTAGCGCGCGAAGCTGCGGGTGAACGACGCGGCGCCGTGCGAGAACGCGCGCAGGTCCACCGCATAACGGCTGATCTCCACCTCGGGCACCTCCGCGCGCACCAGTGTGCGGTCCTCACCGACCGGCTCGCTGCCCGTCACCCGTCCTCGTCGTCCGGACAGGTCGCTCATCACGGTGCCCACCAGGTCGTCCGGGACGAGCACGGCGATGTCGTCGACCGGCTCGAGCAGGGTCGTCGGCGCCGCCGCAGCGGCCTCGCGCAGGGCGAGAGCAGCGGCGGTCTGGAAGGCCATGTCCGAGGAGTCCACGCTGTGGGCCTTGCCGTCCTTGAGGGTGACCTTGATGTCGACCACCGGGTAGCCGGCGACGACGCCGCGGTCCATCTGCGCGCGCAGCCCCTTCTCGACCGAGGGGATGAACTGCCGGGGCACGGCGCCTCCGACGACCTTGTCCACGAACTCGAAGCCCGACCCCTGCGGCAACGGCTCCACCTCGATGTCGCAGACGGCGTACTGACCGTGCCCTCCGGACTGCTTGACGTGTCTGCCGTGCCCGGCCGCGGGCGCCGCGAAGGTCTCGCGCAGCGGGACGCGCACCGGGACCTCGTCGACGGCGACGCCGTGCCGGTGCTCGAGCCGGTCGAGCAGCACGTCGGCGTGCGCCTCCCCCATGGTCCACAGCACCAGCTGGTGGGTCTCCGCGTTCTGCTCGACCCGCAGGGTCGGGTCCTCGGCCGCGAGCCGCTGCAGACCGGAGCTCAGCTTGTCCTCGTCGGTCTTCGCGCGTGCCTGGATCGCCAACGGCAGCAGCGGTTCCGGCATGTCCCAGGGGCGTAGGACCAGGGGCGAGTCCTTGTCCGAGAGGGTGTCGCCGGTCTCCGCGCGGCTGAGCCGCCCGATGGCGCAGATGTCCCCGGCGACCACCTGGTCGGCCGGTCGCAGCACTTTGCCCAAGGGGATGGACAGCGCACCGATCCGCTCGTCCTCGTCGTGGTCCTCGTGGCCGGCGAGACCGGCCGCGTCCGACGGGCCCACCTGGTGGGTGGCGGCGAAGTCGCTGCGGTGCCCGGAGACGTGCACCGTCGCGTCGGGACGCAGGGTGCCGGAGAAGACCCGGACCAGGCTGACCCGGCCCACGTAGGCGTCGCTGGTCGTCTTCACCACCTCGGCGACCAGCGGTCCGTCGGGGTCGCAGCGCAGCTCCGGGCCCTTCTTGCCCGCAGGGGTGAACACCTCGGGCAGCCGGTGCTCGAGCGGCGAGGGGAACCCGGCGACGACGAGGTCGAGCAGCTGCGAGGCGCCGAGGCCGGTCGAGGAGTCCACGGGTACGACGGGGTGGAAGGACCCCCGCGCCACGGCCCGCTCGAGGTCCTGCACCAAAAGCTTGGCATCCACCTCCTCCCCGCCGAGGTAGCGCTCCATCAGCGTCTCGTCCTCGGACTCCTCGATGACCCCCTCGATGAGGGCGTCCCGCTCCTCGTCATGACCGTGGTCACCGGTGATCAGGCCGACCAGCGCGCCGCCCTCCCGCAGGTAGACCGGCAGCACCCGTTCGCCGAAGGCCTCCTGGGCCTGGCGGACCACACCGTCGTAGTCAGCACGCGCGTGGTCCAGCTTGGTGACCACGACGACCCGCGGCATCTGCACCTGCGCACACTCGCGCCACAGGGCCCGCGTGGGCTCGTCGACCCCCTCGTTGGCGGCGAGCACGAACATCGCACAGTCGGCGGCGCGCAGGCCCGCCCGCACCTCGCCGACGAAGTCGGCGTAGCCGGGGGTGTCGAGGAGGTTCACCTTCACCCCGTCGTGCGCCAGGGGCGCGAGCGCGAGGCCGACCGACCTCTGCTGGCGCTGCTCGGACTCGTCGAAGTCGCAGACGGTCGAGCCCTCGGACGTCGTGCCGGCCCGGTTAAGCACACCGGCCGAGACCAGGAGGGTCTCGACCAGTGTCGTCTTGCCGGATCCGGCCGGCCCGACGAGGACCACGTTGCGGATCGCTGCCGCGTGCGCCGCGACCGGGGTGCCCTCCTTGACGTTCGGGCCCGATGCCTGCCTGCCTGCCACGTGTCGCCTCCTGGTGCCGAGAGCTCGCCACCACCTTTCACCTTGGCCACGTCCGAGCACAAGGCCCACGACGCCGTGGCTGCACCCCGGTGTCCCCGGGCCGGCCCACCCTGGCCAGAATGCTGTGCATGCGCCTTGACCATGTGTCGTACGCCGCGGGACCCGGCGGCATGGCCGAGACGGCGGACCGGATCGGCGGGCTGCTCGGCGAGAGGTTCTCCGACGGCGGCATCCACCCTCGCTTCGGCACCCGCAACATGGTCCTGCCGATGGAGGGAGGCGCCTATGTCGAGATCGTCGAGGTGCTCGACCACCCCGCCTCCGACAAGGTGCCGTTCGGGCAGGCCGTCCGGGCCCGCTCGGCGCTCGGTGGCGGCTGGCTGGCCTGGGTGGTCGCCGTCGACGACATCGCCAGGGTCGAGGAACGGCTGGGACGCGCCTCGGTCCCGGGCAACCGGCACCGCCCCGACGGCATCGAGCTGCTCTGGCGGCAGATCGGCCTGCTCGGGCTGCAGGCCGACCCCGAGCTGCCGTTCTTCGTGCAGTGGCAGTCCCCTCCCGAGCAGCACCCGAGCGCCGGCGGCTCCGGGGCTCTGCGACTGGATGCCCTGGAGATCGCCGGAGACCCGCACCGGATGAGCGAGTGGCTCGGCAGCTCCGCCGAGGGTCCGCTCGAGGCCGTGGACGTCGAGTGGGTGAGCAGCGAGGACCCCGGCGTGGTCGCGGTGCGGTTCTGCACCCCGCACGGCGTCGTGCGCGTCTAGCGTGCTCGACGGCGTCGTCCCGAGCCCGAACATCTGGCAGCACCCGGAGACCTACGAGCTCGAGAACCGGGCGACCGACCCGGACGGGGTGATCGAGTCCGCGATGCGCGGGATCGCGGACTGGTCGGGACGAGACGTTCTCGACCTCGGGTGCGGCACCGGGTTCCACCTTCCTCGCTGGGCCTCCGACGCTCGGTCGGTCCATGGGGTGGAGCCGCATCCGGGCCTGGCAGCAGTGGCTGCCCGTCGTACGGCGCGACTGGGGAACGTCACGGTCACGGTCGGTACGGCGCAGCGGATCCCGGTGCCGCCGGCCAGCATCGATGTCATGCACGCCAGGTGGGCCTACTTCCTGGGTCCCGGGTGTGAGCCGGGGCTGCGGGAGCTCGACCGGGTGATGCGTCGCGGGGGCACCGCCTTCGTCATCGACAACGACTCGACGAGGAGCACGTTCGGCTCGTGGTTCCGGCGCGGCTACCCGATGGTTGACGGCGTCGAGGTCGAGCGGTTCTGGTCCCTGCACGGCTGGCAGCGGGAGCCGCTGGACATCGAGTGGCGGTTCGCGACGCGTTGCGAGCTCGAGGCCGTCGTGCGGATCGAGCTCGAGGAGCAGGTCGCCTCCGCGGTGCTGGCCGAGCATGTCGGCACCCGGGTCGACTACGCCGTCAACCTGTGGTGGAAGGGCTTCTGAGCCACCGATGCCAGACCCCGGCCCGTTCACGCTCCGAGCGAACTGCGGTGAGATGATGCCGACCTGCGTCGCAACGGCCGTCCGTGACCACGAGGGGAGCCGCGTTGCAGTACCTGTTCATCATCACCTACGGACGCTCCGGGTCGACACTCCTCCAGGGCATCCTGAACGCGATCCCCGGCTACCTGGTCCGCGGCGAGAACCGGGAGTCCGTCTACCACCTCTACCGGTTCCACCGCACCTGCACCGACGAGGCGCGACGGGTCAGGCGCAGCGACGGCAGGCTGCTCCCGGTCACCCACCCGTTCTTCGGGATGGACTCGTTCCCCGCCGACCGGTCGTTGGAGCTGCTGCGTGGGCTGGTCACCGAGACCCTGCTGCGGCCCGGGCCCGACACGAGGGTCTCCGGGTTCAAGGAGATCCGGTGGCACCAGGAGGACCTGCGGGAGTTCGTGGCGTTCCTGCGGCAGGTCTTCCCGGGAGCCCGCTTCATCGTGAACACCCGGGACCACGAGGCCGTGCTGGCCAGCGCCTTCTGGAGGGCGAAGCCGCGCGACGGTCGCCTCGAGCGCGCCGAGAGCGCCATGCTGGAGCTCTCGACGGGGCTCGGCGACGCGGCATACCGGCTGCACTACGACGACTACGTCAGCGACATCTCGCACCTCGACGAGCTGTTCGCGTGGCTGGGTGAGCCGTTCGACCCGACGACGGTCCGCGACGTGATGAGTGTGCGGCACAGCTACTGACCCGACCGGGCGGCGTCGCCCACCGCTCCGGTGCCGCGCACGTCGGGCTCGGCATCGCGCGGTCCCGCGTCGACGGTGACTTCCACGCGGTCAGCCACGTCCTCGGTGCGGCGGTGCTGTCCGTCCCCATCCTCATCGCACCCGCCTCGATGCTGGTGCTCAGCAACCACTCGCGGATCCACGACATCTCCGTCTACCGGACCGTGCCGGCGTCGGTCGGCATGGTGCTGGGATCCTGCCTGGGATCCTGCCTGGGATCCTGCGAGGGTCCCGGCGGGCCTAGCGATCGGTTCAGGTGGTCGCGCGGACGCTCAGGGTAGGGGACAGGACGCAGCCGGACTCGGGGATCGGCCGGTGCGCGAGCAGAGCCCCGAGGCGGCCCACCACCTCGACCGCCACCTGCTCCAGCGGCTGACGCACCGAGGTGAGGGCCGGCGTACAGACCTGGGCGGCGATCGAGTCGTCGAACCCGACCACGCCGAGGTCGCGGCCGCCCCGCAGACCCATGGTGTCGAGGGCCCGGAGCAAGCCCATCGCAATCGTGTCGCTCGCGCACAGGAACGCGGTCGGCCGCTCCTCGGGCGACACGTCGAGCAGCGCGTGCGCCGCACGGGCCCCGAACTCCATGGTGTCGTCGCCCCGTGCGGAGAGGCGGCTCGTGGACAACCCGTGCTCGTGCATCCGGTCCACCCACCCGCTGCGCCGGTCCTCGCCGATGAACGAGCCCTTCTGCCACCCCACCCATGTGATCCGGGAGTGGCCGCGTTCGACGAGGTGGTCGACGGCGAGCACCGCGCCCGCCCGACCGTCCACGTCGACCCACGGGTGCCGCGCGGACGGGTCGTCCCAGGGCCGGCCGAACGCCACGAAGGGGACCCCCTGCTGGCTCAGCCACGCGGCGTGCGGGTTGCCGCGGAAGGTGTCGGTGACGACGAACGCGTCCACGGCCGCGGAGCGCAGCAGCTCGTCGTAGGGGTCGTTGGCGTCGTGGTTGCCGGCCGCCGTGAACAGCAGGACGTGGTAGCCCGCCACCTCTGTGCTCTCGACGAGCGAGTGCACGAAGCGGTCCATCAGCGCGTTCGCGCTGTCCTCGACCGCGGGGTCCACGCGCAGCCCGATCAGCTGCGAGGACCGGGTCCGCAAGCTGCGCGCCGCCCGGTTCGGCGAGTAGCCGAGCTCTTCGATCGCCTGCTGCACTCGCAGCAGCGTGTCCGGGCGCAGAAGCTCCGGGCTGTTCAGCGCGTTCGAGACCGTCTGCCGCGACACTCCGGCCGCCTGCGCCACGGTGGCCAGGGTCGGGACAGTGTCCCCGTGGCGTGAGGGGGGCCCGTCCGACGCGACGGGTGTGATCCGCCGCCCGGTCGCCGAGGACGGCGACGGTGTCGAGGGTGTCGAGGGTGTCGAGGGTGTCGAGGGTGTCGAGGGTGTCGACGGTGTGGACGACGACATGGACATGGCCTCGCTCCCCCAGGTGGTCGGCTCTGCTCGCACGGTCGTTGGTCGACCTCCATGAAACCATGAGGGCCGGAGCCGGTGACGAGCCTGCCGGGGAATGTCGGCGGGCTGGCCTAGCGTCAGCGCATGACCAAAGCACGAGCGCCCCGCGCCAGCCACCGCTGCTCCGAGTGCGGGTGGGAGACGGCCAAGTGGGTCGGTCGGTGCGGCGAGTGCCAGGCGTGGGGCAGCGTCGCCGAGGCGGCGGCGCTGCCCGCGGGTCGGACCGCCGCCGGACCGGTCAGCTCTCCAGCGGTCCCGATCGGCCGGGTGCCCGTGGAGGAGTCCCGTTCCCGCACCAGCGGGATCCCGGAGCTCGACCGCGTTCTCGGCGGCGGCGTGGTGCCGGGCGCGGCGGTTCTGCTGGCGGGTGAGCCCGGTGTCGGGAAGTCGACGCTGCTGCTCGAGGTGGCGTCTCGGACCGCACACTCCGGGCTGCGGGTCCTCTACGTCACCGGCGAGGAGTCCGCCTCGCAGGTCCGGCTGCGAGCCGACCGCACCTCCGCGGTCCACGAGGAGCTGTTCCTGGCCGCGGAGACCGATCTCGGCGCGATCCTGAGCCACGTCGAGGCGGTGCGGCCTCAGCTGCTCGTCGTCGACTCTGTCCAGACCATCGGCGCGGCGGGGGTCGAAGGGGTTCCCGGAGGCGTCACACAGGTGAAGGAGGTCGCGGCCGCCCTGGTCGGGGTCGCCAAGACCCGGAACATCGCGACGATGATCGTCGGGCACGTCACCAAGGACGGCAGCATCGCCGGTCCGCGGGTGCTCGAGCACCTCGTCGACGTGGTGCTGCACTTCGAGGGCGAGCGCAGCTCGCGGCTGCGGATGGTCCGGGCGGTGAAGAACCGCTTCGGACCCGTCGACGAGGTGGGCTGCTTCGACCTGTCCGGAGACGGGATCGTGGCGGTCACCGACCCGACCGGCCTGTTCGTGGCCCGGCACCACGAGCCGGTCCCCGGGACCTGCGTCACCGTCGTCCTCGAGGGTCGCCGGCCGATGCTGGCCGAGGTGCAGGCCCTGGTCACCCCCGCGACCGCCGAGCGACCCCGCCGGACGACCTCCGGGCTGGACGGCTCTCGCATCGCGATGCTGGTCGCCGTGCTGCAGCAGCGTGCCCGGATCCGGTTGCACACGCATGACGTGTTCGCGTCCACCGTCGGCGGGATGCGGATCTCCGAGCCCGCGGCGGACCTCGCCGCGGCGGTCGCTGTCGCGTCGGCGTGGAAGCAGCGCGACATTCCCACCGACCTGGTAGCGATCGGCGAGATCGGCCTCGCCGGCGAGCTGCGACGCGTGCGAGACACACCGCAGCGGCTGGCGGAGGCGGCTCGACTCGGGTTCCGGGCGGCGATCGTGCCGGCGGAGTCGCACAGCGAGGCGGGCGTGCTTCGCAAGGTCGACGGGCTCACGGTGGTGGGCGTCCCGGACGTCGACGCGGCGCTGCGGGTGCTCGACCTAGGTGTCACGGACTCGAGGCCGCTGTTCAAGGTGCACCGCACCGAGCCGGGACGTCCCGCGCTGGGCGTGGTGTGAGCCACCGAGTCCCGGTGATGACGTGTCGGGTGGGCCTCGCCCTAGACTGAGCACTGGCCACAGCGACGACAACACGACACTGGGGGAGCGACGTGGCAGTCAACGACCGCACCGAGGAAGTCCTCCGGTTGCGGGCGACCCTGGCGAACATCGCGCCCGGCACGAGCCTGCGCGATGGCCTGGAGCGCATCCTGCGCGGCCGCACCGGGGCCCTCCTTGTGCTCGGCAGCGACAAGGTCGTGGACTCGATCTCCACCGGCGGGTTCTTCCTGGACATCCCGTTCACGGCGACCGGCCTGCGGGAGCTGGCCAAGATGGACGGTGCGATCGTCCTGGACAAGGACGCCTCCCGCATCCTGCACGCCGCCGTGCACCTGATGCCCGACCCGGCGATCTTCTCCGACGAGACCGGCACCCGGCACCGCACCGCGGACCGGGTCGCCCGACAGTCCGGCTTCCCGGTGATCTCGGTGTCCCAGTCGATGCAGATCATCGCCGTCTACGTCGGCGGCACCCGCTACGTGCTGGAGGACTCCGGACAGATCCTGTCTCGGGCCAACCAGGCGCTCGCCACCTTGGAGCGCTACAAGCTACGACTCGACGAGGTCTCCAGCACGCTGTCCGCACTGGAGATCGAGGACCTGGTGACGACCCGGGACGTCGCGGTGGTCGCCCAGCGGCTGGAGATGGTCACCCGCATCGCCAGCGAGATCGAGGACTACGTGCTCGAGCTCGGCAGCGACGGCCGGCTGCTCTCGCTCCAGCTCGACGAGCTGGTCACCGGGGTCGACAACGAGCGGGAGCTCGTGGTCCGCGACTACCAGCCAGGAGTCACCGGCAGGCGCGCCCCCCAAGAGGTGCTCGGTGATCTCGAGAGGCTCAGCCCGACGGACCTCCTCGACATCGCCGCCGTTGCCACCTCGCTCGGGCTGGGGGCGACCGAGCACCTCGACGGCGCGGTCACGCCCCGCGGCTACCGGCTGCTGGCCAAGGTGCCGCGGCTGCCCGGCACGGTCGTGGACCGGCTGGTGGAGCACTTCGGGAGCCTGCAGAAGCTCCTGTCCGCCAGCATCGACGATCTGCAGGCGGTGGACGGGGTCGGAGAGCTCCGAGCCCGCAGCGTCCGCGAGGGGCTGTCCAGGCTCGCTGAGTCGAGCATCCTCGAACGCTACGTCTGAGGTCTCGCGGCTCTCACGGTCACGGCGGGCGGCGAGGGTTCCGCCACCGGGCCGGAGGGGCGCCGGGTGTCGTCGGCCGGGTCGTCGGCCGGGTCGTCGGCCGGGTCGCCGCGCCGGTCGTCGGCCGGTCGTCGGCCGGGTCGCCGCGCCGGCCTACCGGTGCGGAGTCGGGGTGCCGCCGTTGCGGGTCGGAGTCGGGGTGCTCGATCCCGTGGCGGCGTGCGGAGCGCCTGGGTGAGGGCTTCTGCTCCGAGTCGGCGTGGGGCTCGCGGTCGCTGACGCCGTCGGCGAGCCGGTCGGCGTGGGCGACGCGGTCTCGGTGTCGGGCGGGGCGAGTCCGAGTCGGAACTGCACGTCCCTCGGATCGGCGCCGAAGGCCGCGACGACGGCGTGGTAGTAGCCCCGCAGTGCCCAGGGCGTGGTCCGCGTGCACCCCGTGTCGGAACGCTGGCCGTTCCAGATGATGTTCACCGCGGTCGGTACGTCGCGGCGGAGCACGACGGCTCGCCGCGGCACCGAGGCGGGACAGTCCTGGGTCGACCAGACTCGGTCCGCTCCGGAGGTGATCTTCAGCGCCAGCGAGGAAGGAGAGACCTCCCACGTGCAGGCCGGCGTCGCTCGGCTGGTGAGCCTGACGGTCAGCACGACGGGCTTGACGGCGAAGGCCCGGCCGGTGACCGAGGGAACCGCCACCACGTCGCTGCTCGGGCACGGCCCGGTCGGCTGCGCCAGCCCCCTCGCAGAGCTGCCGCCCCGGCCGGTCGCCGTGGGCGTGGGACCCGTGAGCGCACCGTCCGACCCGCTGGTCGGCGTCCCGGTCGGCGCGGTCGACCCGGTCGGCGGGGTCGAGCCGGTCGGCACGGACGGCGTCGGCGACCCGGACGTCGCTGACATCGACGCGGGCGTCGACTCGGCGGCGCCCACGGGCTGCGCGGACGGGCCGCTGGCCGGGCTCCCGCCGCCGACCAGGTGGGCGACCCCGAACACCAGCAGCAGCGCGAGACCGAGCAGGAGCAGCCGACGAGTCCAGTACACCCGAGGCGGCAGCGGCCCCCTCGGGCGCGTCACAGCGGTCATGGCCCTCACCGTATGCGGGCCCGCTCCTCAGTTCCGGCTGCCACACCGAGGAGGTCCTGGGTCGCGCGGTCGCTAGGGTGGGACCCACTGTGCCCGCGCCTGACCGCCCGCCTGACCGCCCGCCCGGCAGCCCGCCCGGCAGCCCGCCCGGCAGGCCTTCGGACGGGTGCTGCGAGCTGCGGAAGCGGCTCCTGCAGTGGTACGACGAGCATGCGCGGGACCTGCCGTGGCGGGACCCGTCGGCGTCCCCGTGGGCGGTGCTCGTCAGCGAGCTGATGCTTCAGCAGACCCCGGTCTCCCGGGTGCTTCCGGTCTACGAGCAGTGGCTGACCCGGTGGCCGACGCCGGCCGCTCTGGCAGCCGCGCCGGCCGGCGACGCGGTGCGCGCCTGGGGCAGACTGGGCTACCCGCGGCGGGCGCTGCGGCTGCATGCGGCGGCGACCGCGATCCTCGACGAGCACGGCGGAGACGTGCCGGACTCCTATGAGGACCTGCTCGCCCTCCCCGGTGTCGGCGACTACACGGCGGCGGCGGTGGCGTCGTTCGCCTACCGGCGCCGCCACGTCGTGCTGGACACGAACGTCCGCCGGGTGCTGGCCCGCGCGGTGCGTGGCGTCGAGTTCCCGGCGACCGCGGTGACCAGGGCCGAGCGCGACCTGGCCACGGCCATGCTGCCGCCGGACGGCCCGACCGCGGCTGCTTGGGCGGTCGCCACCATGGAGCTCGGCGCACTCGTCTGCGTCGCCGCGACTCCCCGGTGCTCCACCTGCCCGGTCAGCGACCTGTGTGTGTGGCGTGGCGCGGGCTACCCGCCCCACGACGGACCGGCCAGAAGGGGCCAGTCCTACGACGGCACCGATCGGCAGTGCCGCGGCCGGCTGCTGGGCGTGCTGCGCGAGCACCCGGACCCGGTGCCCCGGAGCGTCCTGGACGCCGTCTGGCCGGTCGCCGACCAACGCGACCGGTGCCTCCAGTGGCTGGTCGACGACGGGCTCGTCGCCCGGGTGTCCGACAACGGCTACGCGTTGCCCTGACCCCCGGGCCCACCCGACGCGCGGGCGATTGCGGCCACCGCGTCCGCGAGGTCTTGGACCGCCTGCTCCTGGGCCGGGTCGCCCGCGTCGAGCGGGAGGTCGAGCTGGAAGCCCATCAGGGCGGCGTCCAGGAGCGCGACGGCGCGGCGGGCCCGGTCCCGCGGGGTCCCCGCCGCCACCAGGTGGTCGGCGAGCGCCGCCTCCCACACCAGGTTGGCCTCGCGCACCACGCTGGCGTAGGGCTCCTGCCCGAACAGGCCGAGTGCAGCCGCCTCGACGTACATGCGCTGGCAGCTCGCCAGCGGTGGCGAGGCGACCAGGGCCCACAGGTCGAGCACCGCGCGCCGTACGTCGGGAGCCGCAGGCAGTGCCCGCACGTCGGCCACCGACCGGTCGTTCGAGACCCGCAGCACGGTCGAGACCAGGTCGTCCTTGTCGGCGAAGTGGTAGAGCAGCATGCGGTCGCTGGTGCCCAGCTCGGCGGCCAGCGGCCGCAGGCTGAGGCCGACCAGCCCATGGGTGAGCACGTAGTCGGTCGCTGCCTGAGCCAGCTGCTCGCGACGGGTCGTTTCCCGTGGCACAGATCTCCTCTCGGTCGCCGGCCGGTGCTGGTGTAGCAGATGCTACACTATCGATGTAGCAGCTGCTACATGAGGAGGTGGGGGCAGATGCTGGCGGCTTGGTCCCTGCTGCTCGTGGCGATCACCGTGGAGGTCGCCTCCACGGCCGCGATGCCCCGCACCCAGGGCTTCCGCGACCCGGCGTGGACGGCGCTGGTGCTGGCCGGGTACGCCCTCTCGATCTGGTTCCTGGCCTTGGTGGTCAGGCACATCCCGGTCTCGGTCACCTACGCAGCATGGTCCGGGCTCGGCACTGCGGGGATCGCCCTGGTCGGCGTGCTGTTCCTCGGCGAGGACTGGGGGATCCTCAAGGGCGTCGCCCTGCTGATGATCATCGGCGGGGTGCTGATCCTGAACCTGCACGGCACCGCCCGCTGACCCGGATGAGGCAGGCCCAGGCGTGACCTGCCGATCACTCGTCGAGAACGCAGACGAGGGCGCCACCCCGGCACAGGGTGGCGCCCTCGTCTAGGTGCTGCCGGGCTACTCCGACTCGGCCGTGGTGGCCGGCTCCTCGATGGGCGGGAGGTCGGGCAGCTCAGCGCGAGGCTCACCCTTGAACGTGAACGCCGCGTCGACGCCCTCACCCTCCACGTCGACCAGGATGATCTGGCCGGGTCGGACCTCGCCGTACAGCATCTTCTCGGCCAGGGCGTCCTCGATCTCCCGCTGGACCGTGCGGCGCAGCGGCCGGGCGCCGAGGACCGGGTCGAACCCCCGGGTGGCGAGCAGGTCCTTGGCGACCTGGGTCAGCTCGATCGACATGTCGCGGTCGCGCAGCCGCAGCTCCACCCCCGCGATCATGTTGTCGACCATGGAGACGATCTGCTCCTTCGACAGCGGAGGGAAGACGACGATCTCGTCGACGCGGTTGAGGAACTCGGGGCGGAAGTGCTGCTTGAGCTCTTCGGACACCTTGGCCTTCATCCGCTCGTAGGACCCGGCGACGTCGCCCTGCTGGTTGAACCCGAGGTTGACGCCCTTGGAGATGTCGCGGGTGCCGAGGTTCGTGGTCATGATGATCACGGTGTTCTTGAAGTCGACCACCCGACCCTGGGAGTCGGTGAGCCGACCCTCCTCCAGGATCTGCAGCAGCGAGTTGAAGATGTCCGGGTGCGCCTTCTCGACCTCGTCGAACAGCACCACCGAGAACGGCTTGCGACGGACCTTCTCGGTGAGCTGGCCGCCCTCCTCGTAGCCGACGTAGCCGGGAGGTGAGCCGAACAGCCGGGAGACGGTGTGCTTCTCGCTGAACTCGCTCATGTCGAGCTGGATCAGGGCGTCCTCGTCGCCGAACAGGAACTCCGCCAGCGTCTTGGACAGCCACGTCTTCCCCACCCCTGAGGGGCCGGCGAAGATGAACGAGCCACCAGGGCGCTTCGGGTCCTTCAGGCCGGCACGGGTGCGCCGGATCGCCCGGGACAGCGCCTTCACGGCCTGGTCCTGACCGATGACGCGCTTGTGCAGCTCGTCCTCCATCTTGAGCAGCCGGGTGGACTCCGCCTCGGAGAGCTTGACGATCGGGATGCCGGTGGCGACCGCGAGCACCTCGGCGATAAGCTCCTCGTCCACCTCGGCCACGACGTCCATGTCGCCGGCCTTCCACTGCTTCTCACGCTCACCCTTGGCGAGGATGAGCTTCTTCTCCTCGTCCCGCAGGGACGCGGCCAGCTCGAAGTCCTGGCTGTCGATGGCGCCCTCCTTGCGGCGGCGTACGTCGGCGATCTTGTCGTCGAAGTCCCGCAGGTCCGGTGGGGCGGTCATCCGACGGATCCGGAGCCTGGAGCCCGCCTCGTCGATCAGGTCGATGGCCTTGTCGGGCAGGAACCGGTCGGAGACGTAGCGGTCGGCCAGCGTCGCCGCCGCCACCAGTGCCTCGTCGGTGATCGTCACCCGGTGGTGTGCCTCGTAGCGGTCCCGCAGGCCCTTGAGGATCTCGATCGTGTGCGCGATGGTCGGCTCCGCCACCTGGATCGGCTGGAAGCGCCGCTCGAGGGCCGCGTCCTTCTCGAGGTGCTTGCGATACTCGTCGAGCGTCGTGGCACCGATCGTCTGCAGCTCCCCCCTGGCCAGCATCGGCTTGAGGATCGAGGCTGCGTCGATCGCCCCCTCGGCGGCGCCGGCACCGACGAGCGTGTGCAGCTCGTCGATGAACAGCACGATGTCGCCGCGGGTCTTGATCTCCTTGAGCACCTTCTTCAGGCGCTCCTCGAAGTCACCGCGGTAGCGAGAGCCGGCCACCAGCGACCCCAGGTCGAGGCTGTAGATCTGCTTGTCCTTGAGTGTCTCCGGGACGTCGCCGCGCACGATCGCCTGCGCCAGACCCTCGACGCAGGCCGTCTTGCCGACGCCGGGCTCACCGATCAGCACCGGGTTGTTCTTGGTGCGTCGCGAGAGCACCTGCATCACCCGCTCGATCTCCTTCTCGCGCCCGATCACCGGGTCGAGCTTGCCCTCGCGCGCGGCCTGGGTGTAGTTGCGGCCGAACTGGTCGAGGACCAGGGAGGAGGACGGCGCACCCTCCTGCGGAGCGCCGGCAGCGGCGGTCTCCTTGCCCTGGAAGCCCGACAGCAGCTGGATCACCTGCTGGCGGACCCGGTTCAGGTCCGCGCCCAGCTTGACCAGCACCTGGGCTGCGACGCCCTCTCCCTCACGGATCAGTCCGAGCAGGATGTGCTCGGTGCCGATGTAGTTGTGGCCGAGCTGCAGCGCCTCGCGCAGCGACAGCTCGAGGACCTTCTTGGCCCGAGGGGTGAACGGGATGTGCCCACTGGGTGCCTGTTGACCCTGGCCGATGATCTCCTCGACCTGCGCCCGGACCGCCTCCAGCGAGATGCCGAGGCTCTCCAGGGCCTTGGCCGCGACGCCCTCACCCTCGTGGATCAGGCCCAGCAGGATGTGCTCGGTGCCGATGTAGTTGTGGCTGAGCATCCTGGCTTCCTCCTGCGCCAGGACGACCACCCTGCGGGCTCGGTCTGTGAACCGCTCGAACATGTCTCGCTCCTTGCCG
Organism: Nocardioidaceae bacterium; assembly: GCA_025934895.1. Taxonomy (GTDB): domain Bacteria; phylum Actinomycetota; class Actinomycetes; order Propionibacteriales; family Nocardioidaceae; genus Nocardioides_B. The sequence goes on from JAICWH010000047.1 coordinate 26,837, forward strand.
TGCCTCGCACGTCCCGACCCGGTGCGACCCGGTCCACGCGAGGGGGTTCTGACTGACACACTAGTCCCGCGAGATGACGGGAGGTCAGTGGCCGGCCCGCGAGATGCGCACCGGCTGCACCGGTGCCAACTGCCTC
>JAICWH010000234.1 GCA_025934895.1 Nocardioidaceae bacterium
CGCCGCAGGGTCGACGAGGTCCTCGACGAGCCGGCCAACGGCCTCAACCCCGCCGGCATCCGCTGGATGCGGGACCTGCTGCGCGGCTACGCCGACCGTGGCGCCACCGTCCTCCTGTCCAGCCACCTGCTGCACGAGATCAAGGTCGTCGCCGATGACCTGGTCGTCATCGGGCACGGGCACGTGGTCGCGGCCGGTACCAAGGACGACCTGCTGGCCGGCGCCGGCTCCTCCGTCGCCCCCGACACCCCGCGTCGCTCGCACAGGCCCTGACCAGCGCTGGGCTCGTCCACCACACCGACGACACCGGCTGCGCCGCTGGGACGTCGACCCTTGCGGTGTTCCGCGTGGACGCAGACGCCAGCATGTTGGCCACGTCGCGTGGACGGCCGGGTTCGCCCTCACCGAACTCCGACCTGCCGACGGCGCCGGCCTGGAGGAGATGTTCCTGACTCTGACCGCCGACTCCCAACGCGACCGGCACCCGGCCGCCATCCCGCAAGGAGCAGTCGCATGACTCCCTATCTGTCCTCAACCGCAGCGACTGGCGACGTGGTCACTGCAGCCGCGCGACCGAGCAGCCGGCCGCGCACCCGGACGCCAGGGCGGCGCTCGCCTACAGCGAGGTCACCCTGGCAATCGGTGTCCCGATGACCATCACCCTGCCCATCATCGCGGTCTTGTCGGTGACCTCGGAGTGGAGCCAAAGTTCCGGGCTGACCACGTTCACCCTCGTTCCGCACCGGGGACGCGTGGTGCCGGCCAAGGCCGTCGCAGCCGTCCTCGTCACGGTCCCGGCAACCGCGGTCGCGTTCGCCTTCGGCGCGGTCGGCAACGTCATCGGGACCGCGTTGGCCGACATCCCCGCCGTCTGGGACCAGTCCCTGGTCGAGGTCGGCTAGTTTGCTGGCGGCCAGACGCTGCTGTTGCTGGTCGGGTTCGTCCTCGGGCTGCTCGCTTTCCTGGCGTTCAACCAGGACTGGTTCGCCGACGCGCGCCCATGGGTGGAAGCGAAGTACAACCAGGACGCGGTGCTGCGAGGCCAGCTTGTCGGCGACGGCTGGTCACACCTGGCGCTCACGAGTCTGGTGTGGCTGGTCGTCCCGATGATGGTCGCGGTCGTGAACCTGCTCCGCTCGGAGGTGAAGTGTTGCCCACGAACCACCCGAGCAAGGTCTCTGGACGGGCTGTAGCGCAAAATCAGGTACGGCGGCCCCGACGTGCTGCGGGTGACCGAGCGTCCCCGTCCCGAACCGGTTCCGGAGAGGTACTGGTGCGGGTGCACGCCGCGTCGGTGAACGCCCGTGACTGGGACGTGATGCGCGGTGAGCCGCGCGTGGCGTGGCTGATGGACCGCACCCTGTTCGGGCGTCGTGGACCTGGTGGACCGGACCGGGTCGGTGGGCGGGTGGGTTGTGGGGCCGGCTCGGGCGTGGGTGCGGCAAGGGCTGGGTCCGGGTCAGGCGGGGAGGCCGAGCCTGACGTTCGTGACGGCGATGGGGAGATCCTCGTCGACCAGGCTGTTGTTGATGGCGATGGCGGCAGCGGACCCCTCGCCGGCGGCGGTGATGACCTGGGCGCGGGGGTTGGTGGCGTTCCCTGCGGCCCAGACGCCGGGGACGCTGGTGGCGCCGGTGCCGTCTACCTGGACCCAACCGGTGTCTCGGACGGTGCATCCGAGGTCGACGAGGAGGGTGTCGTTGGGGACGAACTGGGGTCGGACGAACACCGCGGTGCGGGGCACGATGCGGCCGCCGTCGATGACGACGCCGGTGAGGTGGTCGTCCTCGACAGCCAGGCTGACCACGGGTTCGTCGACGATGCCGATGGCGCGGGCGACGAGCTGTTCGCGCTGGGCTGCGGTGAGGTTGGCTCCGTTGGCGAAGAAGACGACGTCGTCGGACCACTGCCGGATGATGTGGGCGTGGGCCAGTGACTCGGTGGTCGTGGCAGGGTCGCCGGCGAGGATGCCGATGGGCTGGTCGGCGACCTCGTACCCATGGCAGTAGGGGCAGTGGAGGAGGTCGCGCCCCCACCGCTCCCGAACGCCGGGCACATGGGGGACCTCGTCTCGCAGGCCGGTGGTGACCAGGACGGCCCGCGTCTGTAGGCGGGACCCGTCGCTGAGGGTGACCTGGAACCTGCGCTGCGCTGACGTCGACTTCGGTGCGCTCTCGCACGGCGCGACGGCGGTGACGGTGCCGGCGACGAGCTCGACGCCGTAGCCGGCGACTTCGGCGCGACCGCGCGCGAGGAGCTGAGCTGGCGCGAGGCCGTCGGAACCAAGGAACCCCTGCATGTGCGCGGCGGGCGCGTTACGCGGATGACCGGCGTCGACGACGGCGACGCGGCGGCGGCCACGGCCGAGCACCAGGGCAGCGGAGAGTCCGGCTGCGCCGCCGCCGACTATGACGGCGTCGTACGCGCGGCCAACGGCGCCAGCAGCAGTGTGGGGGTCCTGGATCTCGTTCGTGCTCATGACAACGAGAGTGACGCGCTCGATCGCGGTCGACAACGGTTGTTGCTGTTTCTGGGATCAGGCGGTTCAATCCGCTCATGACTGAACGTGCGAGCAGCCACAGCGAGGCAGCCGGCGGGTCGGACGGTAGTGCGGTTGGTGGCGCGGCCGGTGGGGATGGGCGCATCGCGGCCGCGCTGGACCTGGTGGGGTCTCGGCTGCGGAGGGTGCGCGGACAGCGCGGGCTGACGCTGACCGAAGCCGCGGCACTGGCCGGGATGTCGAAGTCGACGCTGTCGCGGCTCGAGACGGGGCAGCGCAAACCCAGCCTGGAGCTGTTGCTTCCGCTGGCGCAGACGTACCGGGTGCCGCTCGATGACCTGGTGGGGGCACCGGAGGTCGGTGACCCGCGCATC
>JAICWH010000117.1 GCA_025934895.1 Nocardioidaceae bacterium
GAGGCGCGCTACGCGAAGGCCCAGAAGGCGGCCCAGGACAAGGCTCAGGACCAGGCCCAGGACGAGGCGGGGCAGAAGGCCGACGCGTCCAAGTAGCTCCACGAACGGCGTCGCCCTCGTCCATGGGGGCGGCGCCGTTTCATCTGTTTTGCCAGAGTCACCTGTCGTGTCAGAGCCACCTGTCGTGCCAGAGTCACAGCCGGGAGCGGAGGAGTCATGTTCGAGGCCGTCGAGGGCCTACTCGGTGAGCACGCCGAGCTCGAAACGCGTCTCGCCCTCCCCGAGACGCACGCCGATGCCCGCACGGCCAAGGCTCTCAACCAGCGGTACGCCGAGCTGACGGCGATCATCACCACCTGGCGGGAGTGGCGGCGGGCCGGCGACGACCTGGCCGCCGCCCGCGAGCTGGCCGTCGAGGCCGTCGACCCGGCCCCGCCTTGCCGCTTGTCCGGGGGGGGGGCGCGGCGCGGGGTGTCACAACCCGCCGCGCCGGCCCCGGGGGGGGGGGGGCCCGCCGCGACGGGCGGAGCTACTTCTTCTGCGCCTTCTCGGTCGGCTGCTGGGCCGTCTTCTGGGCGTAGCGCTTCTCGAAGCGGGCGACGCGACCACCGGTGTCGAGGATCTTCTGCTTGCCGGTGTAGAACGGGTGGCACTGTGAGCAGACGTCGGAGTGGATGCTGCCTCCGGCGACCGTGCTGCGAGTGGTGAACTCGTTGCCACACGTGCACGTGACGTGGGTCAGGTAGTACTCGGGATGGGTGTTCTTCTTCATGGTGTCCTCTCGGGGTCTCGGTCGCCGGGTCGTCGTCGCGCCGATCGCGCGATGACGTGAACCGGAACCAGCCGGCCAGTCTGCCAGGGGTGGTGCTCGCAGCCCAGTGCGGGGTGCCGCTGGCCGTCCTGACGTGGACGTCAACCGCGTGCGGCGGTGGTTTCTTCCCGGTCAGCCGCCGGTGCGGCTGTTGTCCACCGTCGGCGTGGTCTTCTGCACCTGAGTGAGGAACTCGATGTTGCTGGAGGACTTGCGCAGCCGCTCCAACAGCAGCTCGAGGGCCTGCTGGCTGTCCAAGCCGCTGAGCACGCGACGGAGCTTCCAGACGATGGACAGCTCCTCCTTGCTCATCAGCAGCTCCTCCCGGCGGGTGCCGGACTGGACCGCGTCGATGGCTGGGAAGATCCGCTTGTCGGCGAAGTCGCGGCGCAGCCTGATCTCCATGTTGCCGGTGCCCTTGAACTCCTCGAAGATCACCTCGTCCATCTTCGAGCCGCTCTCGATGAGCGCGGTGGCGAGGATGGTCAGCGAGCCGCCGTCCTCGATGTTGCGCGCGGCCCCGAAGAACCGCTTCGGGGGGTAGAGCGCTGCCGAGTCCACGCCGCCGGAGAGGATCCGGCCGCTCGCCGGCGCCGCGAGGTTGTAAGCGCGACCGAGGCGGGTGATGCCGTCGAGGAGCACGACGACGTCGTGACCGAGCTCGACGAGCCGCTTGGCCCGCTCGATGGCCAGCTCCGCGACGGCGGTGTGGTCGCTCGCGGGGCGGTCGAACGTCGAGGAGATCACCTCCCCCTTGACCGAGCGCTCGAAGTCGGTGACCTCCTCCGGCCGCTCGTCGACCAGGACGACCATCAGATGGCACTCGGGGTTGTTGGTGGTGATCGAGTTGGCGATGGACTGCATGATCATCGTCTTGCCGGCCTTCGATGGGGACACGATCAGCCCTCGCTGTCCCTTGCCGATCGGTGCGGCGATGTCGATGACGCGGCCGATCAGGTTGGTCGAGTCGGTCTCGAGCCGCAGCCGCTCCGACGCGTAGAGCGGGGTAAGCTTCTGGAAGTCCACCCGGTTCCTCGCGGTCTCGGGATCGGCGCCGTTGACGGTGTCGATGCGCACCAGAGGGTTGAACTTCTCCTTGCGGTCCCCCTCTCGCGGCTGCCGAACCTGGCCGGTGACGGCGTCACCGCGGCGCAGGCCGAGACGACGCACCATCGACAACGAGACGTACACGTCCTCGCTGCCCGGCAGGTAGCCGCTCGTCCGGACGAAGGCGTAGTTGTCGAGGACGTCGAGGATGCCGGCCGCCGGCACGAGGATGTCGTCCTCGAGCACCGTGGTGTCCGGCTCGCTGCGGTTGCGCGGGTTGCCCCGGTCGTTGCGGTCGTTGCGGTCGGTCCGGTCGTTGCGATCGGTCCGGTCGTTGCGGTCGCGACCCCGACGGCGGCGGTTGCGGCGGCTGCCGTCCTCGTCGTTCTGGCTGCGGTCGTTCTGGCTGCGGTCGTTCTGGCTGCGGTCGTTCTGGCTGCGGTCGTTCTGGCTGGAGCGGTCGGGAGCAGGGGTCCGGCCCCGGTCGCCCTGCGTCCGGTCAGGTTGTGAGGGCTCGCCCTGGGTCCGGTCGCCCTGGGTCCGGTTGCTGCCCTGGTCGCCGTGGCCGCCCGGGCCGCGTCCGCCGGACCGGCTGCGGTCGACGACCTGGGTGCGGCCGTCGCTCGAGTCGCGCCCTCCCGACGTCCGGTCACCGTCCTCCCGGTCTCCACCCCGGGTGGGGCCGCTCCGCTGGTCCGGGCGACCGTCGCTCTGCTCCCCGGACGGGACGCCGGCTCGGTCCGCGGGCTGGTAGTGGTCGCTCGTGCGGTTCTCGATGCGCGCCGGGCGGCCGTCCTGGAGCTGTGCGGGGCCGTCTGCTGCAGCACCCCCGCCAGCGCCCTCGCTGGCGGATCGGGTGGAGGGAGCGGACGCGGCTACCTGGCTGGACTGGTTGCTGGACTGGTCGCTGGATTGGGCTGACGCGTTGGACTGGACGCGGTCCTGGGCCGCCTTGATAGCGTCGACCAGCTGGCTCTTGCGCATGGCAGCGACGCCCTTGATGCCCAGTCCACCCGCCATCTGCTTCAGCTCGGGGAGCAGCATGCCCGAGAGTCCGGACGCGCGCCGCTGCCTGGTGGCGCGGCCCCCACCGGTCCGGGTGGCCGTCTCAGAACCTGATGAGCCGGATGAGCCGGATGAGCCGGATGAGCCGGATGAGGGAGTGTCGGTCGGTTCGGTCACGTGAGGTTCCTTCCCACGTATCGGGCCCTTCCCGGCTGGTGCCGGCGGCCTCGTTCATATGTGGTTCCGCGCCTCGTCCCCGAAGCCCCCGGGGCCACGTCCGTCAGGCACGCGGCAGGGGACGTCGCAAAGGAGACAACGAAGAGGTGAGTGCGACCTGCGTGTCGTCGACATGCGTCACAACGCATCACGAACACCGGCGCACAAGGAGCGTAGCACTAGATCCTTCTCACACTGCTATCTCGGGAGTCGTCCAGCAGCGGCCGCTACTCCCCCCGTACGGCGCCCGGTCGGACCACCTCCGCCCCCGACCGAGCGATGGGGACCAGGAGGGTGTCCCAGCCGTCCGGGGCGCGGGCAGCGGCGGTCTCCAGGCCAGTCCCGTCGGTCAGCACCAGCACGCTCGGTCCGGCACCCGACACCACCGCAGCAAGGCCGTCCGCGCGCAGCGACCGGAGCAGGCGCAGTGACGACGGCATCGCCGGCTCGCGGTAGTCCTGGTGCAGCCGGTCCTCGGTGGCGGCGAGCAGCACGTCGGGCCGTGCGCTCAGCGCCGCCACGAGCAGCGCCGCCCGACCGGAGTTGGCCGCGGCGTCCGCATGAGGGACCGACGCCGGCAGCAGGCCCCGCGCCACGGAGGTCTGCACGCCGTCGGGTGGCACGAAGGCCACCACCCGCACGTCCGGGTCGACGTCGACCCGCACCGCGCGGAACCGGGAGCCGTCGCGGTAGGCGACCGTGAACCCGCCCAGCAACGCCGGCGCCACGTTGTCCGGGTGGCCCTCGAGATCCGCGGCCAGGTCGAGTGCCGCGTGGTCGTCCAGCCGCGACGACGCGTCAGCCACCAGAGTGCGGGCCAGGCAGATTCCGGCCACGATGGCCGCCGACGACGAGCCGAGGCCCCGGGCGTGCGGCACGACGTTGTCGCAGTCCAGTCGCAGGCCGGGGACCGAGACCCCCATCCGGTCGAACGCCGCGCGCATCGAGGCGTGGACGAGGTGCCGCTCGTCGAGCGGTACGACGCCCGCTCCGTGTCCGCGCACGGTGATCGTGACGCCGGGCCGGTCGAGGACCTGCGCGCTCACCCGGTCGCGGTGCTCCAGGGCCAGGCCGAGGGAGTCGAAGCCCGGTCCGAGGTTCGCGCTCGTGGCCGGGACCGTCACGGTGACCGGCCCGTCGAGCAGGCCGGTCAACGCAGCCCGGCGGCCGCGGCTGCCGCGTCGACGTCCGCGTCCACCACGGTGTCGACGAGGTCGGTGAACGTCGACAGGGCGGTGTCGATGTCCTTGAGCCCGTGGCCGGTCACCGTCACGACGACCCGCTTCCCGGCGTACAGGCTGCCGACCGGGGCGCCGGACACCCCGGTGACCTCGGTGACCAGACCGGCCACCCCGGCGGCGGAGGCCGGTTCGACGAAGACCCCGTCCCGGGCTGCGAGCTGGCGCTGGGCGGCGAGGATCTGCTCGTCGGACACCGCCCGGAAGCACCCACCGGAGTCGTTCGCCGCAGCCACCGCCAGGTGCCACGACGCGGGGTTGCCGATCCGGATGGCCGAGGCGACGGTCTCCGGCGCGGGCACGGGGACGCCGGACACCAGCGGAGCGGCGCCGTCCGCCTGCCAACCCAGCATGCGCGGGGTGCGGGTGGCCAGGCCGGCCTTGTGGTACTCCAGATACCCCTTCCAGTATGCCGAGATGTTCCCGGCGTTGCCGACGGGCAGCACGTGCACATCGGGGGCGTCCCCGAGGAAGTCGACGATCTCGAAGGAGGCCGTCTTCTGACCCTCCAGGCGCATCGGGTTCACCGAGTTGACCAGCGCCACCGGGTAGTCCTCGGCCAGCCCTCGTGACATCCGCAGGCAGTCGTCGAAGTTGCCGCGCACCATGATGACCTGGGCGCCGTGCACGATCGCCTGCGCGAGCTTGCCCGCCGCGATCTTGCCCTGCGGCACCAGCACCAGCGGCTTCACCCTGGCACGGGCGGCGTAGGCGGCCATCGACGCCGAGGTGTTGCCGGTGGACGCACAGACCACCGCTTCGGCCCCCTCGCCGACGGCCACCGAGAGGGCCACGGTCATCCCGCGGTCCTTGAACGACCCGGTGGGGTTGTCGCCCTCGACCTTGAGCCACACCTCGCCCCCGGTCAGCTCGGAGAGCCAGGGACTCTCGACCAGGGGCGTGCCACCCTCCCGCAGGGTGATGACCGGGGTGGAGTCCGGGACGTCCAGCCAGTCGCCGTACTCCTCCAGGACGCCTCTCCACTGGTGGGCGCTCACTCGGCTTCACTCATCCGGGTCACTCATTCGGGTCACCCTCGACGCGCATCACCGAGGACACCTCGTGCACGAAGTCCATCGTGCGCAGCGCCTCGACGGTCGCCGACAGGGCGGCGTCGGTCGCCCGGTGGGAGACGACAACCAGCTGGGCGTCGTCGCCACGGCCCTCCTGCCGCACGGTCTGGATGGAGACACCGTGCTCGGCGAACGCGAGGGCCACCGAGGCCAGCACCCCGGCCCGGTCATCCACGTCGAGAGCGACGTGGTAGCGGGTCTCGGTGTCGCCCATCGGCTGGACCTCACACTGCGCGTAGGCGGACTCCCCCGCACCGCGGACGTCGTTGAGCCGGTTCCGCGCCACCGTCACCACATCCCCGAGCACGGCACTCGCCGTCGGTGCCCCGCCCGCTCCGGGTCCGTAGAACATCAGCTGGCCGGCCGCGTCGCTCTCCACGAAGACCGCGTTGTAGGCCTCGCGCACGCTGGCCAGCGGGTGTGAGCGCGGGATCATCGCCGGGTGCACGCGCGCGGAGACGGCCGGCCCGTTCGGGCCGTCGCGCAGCTCGCAGATGGCGAGCAGCTTGACCACGCTGTTCATCTCCTTGGCCGACGCCACGTCAGCGGCACTGACCTCGGTGATGCCCTCGCGGTAGACGTCGGCGGCCGTCACCCGGGTGTGGAACGCGAGGCTGGCCAGGATCGCGGCCTTGGCGGCGGCATCGTAGCCCTCGATGTCGGCGGTCGGGTCCGCCTCGGCATAGCCGAGTGCCTGCGCCTCCTCCAGCACCTCGGCGAAGCCGCTGCCCAGGCTGTCCATCTTGTCGAGGATGAAGTTGGTCGTGCCGTTGACGATGCCCAGCACCCGACGCACCCGGTCCCCGGCAAGCGACTCGCGCAAGGGGCGCAGGATCGGGATGGCGCCCGCCACCGCCGCCTCGAAGTAGAGGTCGCGCTGCGCTTTCTCGGCCGCCGCGAACAGGGTGGCGCCGTCCTCGGCCAGCAGGGACTTGTTCGCGGTGACGACCGACGCTCCGTTCTCCAGTGCCGTGAGGATCAGCGATCGAGCCGGCTCGATCCCGCCGATCACCTCGACCACCAGGTCGACGTCCTCACGGGCCGCGAGCCCGGTGGCGTCGGTGGTCAACAGCTCCCGCGGCACGCCGGCATCGCGCTGCAGCTCGGGACGTCGTACGGCGACCCCGACCAGCTCGATCGGCGCCCCGACCCGGGCGGTGAGGTCGTGCCGGTGCTCCTGCAACAGGCGCACGACCTGGCTGCCCACGGAGCCGCAGCCCAGCAGGGCGAGCTTCAATGCAGGCCTGTCCACCGGGCCATCTTCTCGCACTCGGGTGTGCGGTCTGCCATCGGTGGCGTGCGTCCGGTCAGTGAGACCCTCGGACGACATTCTCAGGCGCCGACGTCGGTGCGCAGCAGATCCTCCTCCGTCTCCCGGCGGACCACCACCTGGGGGACGCCGTCTCGCACCGCGATGACCGGTGGCCGGAGCGCGTGGTTGTAGTTGCTCGCCATCGACCGGCAGTAGGCCCCGGTGGCCGGCACCGCCAACAGGTCCCCCGGGGACAGGTCCCCGGGGACGAACTCGTCCTTGACCACGATGTCCCCCGCCTCGCAGTGCTTGCCGACCACCCTGCCCAGCACCGCGGGCGCCTCGGAGCGCCTGGACGCGATGGTGCACGAGTAGTCGGCGTCGTAGAGGGCGGTCCGAATGTTGTCGCTCATCCCACCGTCGACCGAGACGTAGGTGCGCGCGGCCCCCGCGTCCAGGCCGACCTCCTTGACGGTGCCCACCTCGTAGACCGTGCACATCGACGGCCCGACGATTGCCCGCCCGGGTTCGATCGACAGCTTCGGCACCGGCACATCGAGCGCGCGGCACTCGTGCTCGACGATCTTGGTCAGCTCGGTCGCGAGCTGCGCCGGGTCCGCCGGGTCGTCCTGGGTGGTGTAGGCGATCCCGAACCCGCCGCCGAGGTCCAGCTCGGGCAGCGTCACCCCGAGCTCGGTCGAGACCTGCGCGTGCAGGGCGAGCACCCGGCGGGCCGCGACCTCGAAGCCGGAGGTGTCGAAGATCTGCGACCCGATGTGCGAGTGCAGACCGAGCAGCTCGAGCCCCGGAGTCTCCTGCACCTTCCGTACGGCGGCCAGGGCGGCGCCCGAGGTGATCGAGAAGCCGAACTTCTGGTCCTCGTGGGCGGTGGCGATGTACTCGTGGGTGTGCGCCTCCACGCCGGCCGTCACCCGCACCATCACCCTGGTCGATCGGCCGGTCTGGGCGGTCACCGCGACCAGCCGGTCGATCTCGGCGAACGAGTCCACCACGATACGACCCACGCCGGCCACGACGGACCGCCGCAGCTCGGCGAGGGTCTTGTTGTTGCCGTGGTGGCCGATGCGCGCCGGGTCGAACCCGGCTCGCAGCGCGACGGTCAGCTCGCCCTCCGAGCACACGTCCAGGCACAGCCCCTCCTCGGCGACCCAGCGGGCGACCGTCGTACACAGGAACGCCTTGCCTGCGTAGAAGACGTCGTAGTCGCCGAACGCCTCCGCGAACGCCCGGGCGCGGGCTCGGAAGTCGGCTTCGTCCAAGACGTAGGCAGGCGACCCGTGCTCGGCTACCAGGTCGCGCAGGTCGACGCCGCCCACCTCGAGCGCACCCTCGTCGTTCTTGCGGGCCGTGCTCGACCACAGCAGTGGCACCAGGTCGTTGATGTCCGTGAGCTGCTGCAGCCAGGACGGACCGCGGGCTCCCTCGGCGTGCGCCCAGCCGGCCTCGTGGGCGTGCATGTCACATGCGCTCGGGGGCGCCGACCCCGAGCAGGCCGAGGCCGTTGGCGAGGACCGTGCGGGTGGCGGCCACCAGCAGCAGCCGCGCGCTGTGGACCGCGGTCGGCTCCTCGTCGCCCATCGGCAGCACGCGGCAGGAGTCGTAGAACCGGTGGAACTTCGAGGCGGTGTCCTCCAGGTAGCGCGCCACCCGGTGCGGCTCGCGCAGCTGGGCGGCCGTCGCCACGACGCGCGGGAAGTCGGCCAGCGAGCGCAGCAGCTCCCCCTCGAGCTCGTCCGAGAGCAGCGAGGGGTCGAACCCGGAACCGCCGGCGCCGGCCGGGGTGATCCCGAGCTCGGCGCCGTTGCGAAGGATCGCGGACAGCCGCGCATGGGCGTACTGCACGTAGAAGACCGGGTTGTCCGAGGCCTGCCGGGTGATCTCCTCGACGTCGAGGGTGAGCGGGGAGTCGGCCGGGTAGCGCGAGAGCGTGTAGCGCAGCGAGTCGACGCCGATCATCTCGACCAGCTCCTGCAGGGTCACCATGGTCCCGGCGCGCTTGCTCAGCCGGATCTCCTCACCGCCCCGCAGGATCTTCACCAGCTGCCCGATCAGCACCTCGATGTTCACCTCGGGGTCGTCACCCGCGCAGGCCGCCATCGCCTTGAGCCGCCCGACGTAGCCGTGGTGGTCGGCACCGAGGAGGTAGACGCAGACGTCGAAGCCCCGCTCGCGCTTGTCGACGTAGTAGGCGGTGTCGGAGGCGAAGTAGGTCAGCTCGCCGTTGCTGCGCACCAGCACCCGGTCCTTGTCGTCGCCGAAGTCGGTGGTGCGCATCCAGAGCGCCCCGTCGGCCTCGAACAGGTGCCCCTGCTCGCGCAGCCGCTCCAGGCTGTGCGCGACCCGGTCACCGTCGTGCAGGCTCCGCTCGGAGTACCAGATGTCGAAGTCGGTCCGGAACGCGGACAGCTGCTGCTGCTGCTGGGTGAGCTGGAGCTTGTAGCCCGCCTCCCGGAACGCGACCGTCCGCTCTCCTTCGGGCAGGTCGACGATGTGCGGGTTCTCCGCCACCACGAGCTGGGCGAGGTCGTGCACGTATGCGCCGTGGTAACCGTCCTCCGGCACGGCGCGGCCGAGCGCGACCGCCTCCAGAGAGGCGCCGAACTTCTCCATCTGGCTGCCGCGGTCGTTGATGTAGAACTCCCGCGTCACCTCGGCCCCGGCGGCCTCCAGCACCCTCGCGATCGCGTCCCCGACGACCGCCCACCGGGTGTGACCCAGGTGCAGCGGTCCGGTCGGGTTGGCGGAGATGAACTCCACGTTGAACCTGGTCCCGGCGAGCGTCTGCGACGTGCCGTACGACGGGCCGGCGGCCACGACCTGCGCGGCCAGCACTCCCTGCGCGTCGGCCGTGACCCTGATGTTGAGGAACCCGGGACCCGCGATGTCCACCGACGCGACCCCCGGGCTCCCCGTCAGCCGCTCGGCGAGCATCCCGGCCAGCTCACGTGGTGAGACACCCGCCTTCTTGGCCAGCTGGAGCGCGACATTGGTGGCGTAGTCGCCGTGGTCCCTGTTCCGTGGTCGTTCCACGACCACGTCGGCGGGGACGCCGTCGGGCAGCCGCAAGGTGCCCTCGTCGACCAGGGTGGCCAGGGCACGCGCGATCGTGGTGGAGAGCTCCTCGGGTGTCACCGGCACAGACTATCCGCCGCCCGGTCGCCCACCGGAGCCCGTTGACTGGTCCGGCAGGGCCACCGGCGAGGGGGCTGGATGACCCGCTGGGCTCCATGCGCTTGAGGGTGGTGAGGGCCCCTCCTGCGTCATGTACGCTCGTGGCGCACCGTGAGCCCCCGTAGCTCAGGGGATAGAGCACCGCCCTCCGGAGGCGGTGGCGTAGGTTCGAATCCTACCGGGGGCACCCTTCGAATCGCGGCGCCGACCTGCGGTTTTACCCTTTGCCCGGACCTCGGCCAGGTCGATCACATTGGTCGGGGGGACCACGGGGGAACACCAGAACCGTCGGGCAACAGCACTCCCGGTTTCGAGCGCCGGAACCCGGGTTGGAACATCGGTACACGGGAGACCGACACAGCTGACGGGAGCTGACACCATGCGGAGACTGATCTATGCGATGAACGCGACCCTGGACGGCTACATCGCCGCGCCCGGCGACGACATCGGCTGGAGCGTGCCCAGTGCCGAGCTGCACCAGTGGTTCAACGACCGAGCCCGCGAGATCGGTGTCTCGCTGTACGGCCGCAAGCTGTGGGAAGTGATGAGCGCGCACTGGCCGACCGCCGACCAGGACCCGGACGCGACGCCCGTGGAGGTCGAGTTCGCCCGCGTCTGGCAGAAGACGCCGAAGGTGGTGTTCTCCGCGACCCTCGACGAGGTCGGCGGGAACGCGCGCCTGGTCACCGGCGACGCCGTGGCCGAGATCACCCGGCTGAAGGCCGAGGACGGCGCGCCGATGGAAATCGGCGGCGCCGTCCTCGCGGGCGCGGCAATGCGCGCCGGCCTGATCGACGAGTACCAGGTGGTCACGCACCCGGTGCTGGTCGGCGGCGGCACGCCGTTCTTCAGCGCGCTGGACAGCTGGGTGAACCTGCGCCTCGTGGAGACGAGAACCTTCCCGGACGGCGTGACCCTGTCCCACTACGAAACCAGGCGCTGACCTGCAGGGGTGGCGTAGGTTCGAATCCTTTCGGGGGACACTTTCGGGGGACACTACCGGGGGCACCCTTGAAACATTCCCTGGCCTGCGGTTCACCGGTGGCTCGCACCTCGGCCAGGTCGATCAGATCGGCCGGGGGACACTTCGAGAACCGGCGTGGGCAGCCACAACAGCGTGTGCCGGTTCGCGCACCGTGCACCCTGCGCCGCGATACCTTCGGTGCCCGATCGAGGAGTGCTGACCCGGCCTTCGCTGCGGGACCGAGCCAGCCGAAGCGACCCGGGCGACAGCTCGGCCGGACACTCGCCGACGCGACTGCATCGCTGAGTCCGAGACAGTCACCGCTCCCGGAGCGCGTAGCTCAGGTGGGTCACCCGCTGCGTCGGCTCCGCGCGGACCTGCTCCAGGGCCACGCGGCCCGCGTCCACCCCCTCGAACAGGCGGATTCCGGAGCCGAACAGCACGGGAGAGAGCGCGATCGTGAACTCGTCGACCGGGCTGGCGTTCACGGAAGAACCGCTGCGGGAAGATCCACTGCTGCAGTTCCGTCCACTGCTGCCCCATCAACTCCTCGAGGGACTCGGGCGCGATGAAGCCGTCCAGCGACATCGACACGCTGAAGAACACCTTCCCGGCCATCAGCGCTCCACCGTCGACCGAGCGATCTCGGGTCGCCGCGGGACTCACCGTGGAGCAGTGCGATCCGCTCCGGCGGGGCGATCTCGGTCCAGCAGATCCACTCGGGGTAGTCCGTCCCGTCCGGTCCGTGCAGCACGAAGTCCCACTCCCCGCCGACGCGGAACTCGA
>JAICWH010000162.1 GCA_025934895.1 Nocardioidaceae bacterium
GCCCGAGGGGGTCTGCGGATGCGCCGACTCGGCGCGGTGCCGGGGTGCCGGGTGCCCGAGGGGGTCTGCGGATGCGCCGACTCGGCGAGGTGCCGGGGGGCCTGGGCGCCGTACGACGGGGTGCCGGGGTGTCGGGGCGCCGTACGACGACCCGCCGCCCGGACGAGGCACCGACCGACGGCCGATCTCCGGGCAGGGAGAACGCTGCTACGTCCCCAGCAGCGCGTGCGGCAGGCACCTATCTCGGCCTCGGGCCACGAGCAGCCTAGGACGGAGCGCCGGCAGGCACGCAGCAGTGCACCGATCTGCCGCCAGGGGCTGACCTCGTGGCTGTTGAAGCCCGCCACCCCGGATCGGCGGGGCAGCGGCGTTCTCACCTGGACCCCTCGCTCGTCGTGACGGGAACTGGGTCGCACCCGGAACCCCCGGATGCGCCCATGGGCAAGCCATGACGGGGTGATGCGTCGTCGAGGCGGGGGTCAGCGATATCGCTCCACGCGCGTGGACAGCCCGCGTCGCTCCACCTCCTCGATGTAGCGCCAGGCGTCGGGGCGGCTGCCGTCCACGTCGCTCACGCCGTAGATCCGGGCCAGCTCGGCGCTGGTCAGCGTCTGTCCGGCGTAGCGAGCCAGGCCGTCGTCCGCGGCGAGTGCGGCCAGGCCGCGCGCGACGTAGGTGGGTGTCTCGGAGATCAGGAACCCGGCGAGCTCCCCGACGGCGGCGTCACGCCAGGTGTCCTCGGTGACCCCGAAGTGGTCGAGCATCGTCTCGGACCGCAGCCAGCCGGGCGTCACGGACACCGGCGTCACCGACGTGCCCCGGAGCTCGGCGGTGAGGCCCAGGGTGATCCGCCCGACCGCTGCCTTCACCAGGTCGTAGTAGCAGCCAACGCCGTCGCGGTAGGCCCGGTTGTAGTCGGTCGTGCCGTCGGTCATCTCCACCAGCAGGGACCCCGTGCCGCGCAGCATCAGCGGCACGGCCGTGGCGGCCGTGACGAGGTGCGTGTCGATGCCCATCCGGAGCATCCGCAGGCCGCCTGCGACGTCGTGCTCCCAGATCTTGGTGCCGAACTGCGCGTAGCGGTCCCCGCCGAAGATGTCGTTGACGAGTACGTCGAGGCGCCCCTGCTCCGCCTCGATGCGGGTGACCAGAGCGCGCACCTCGGCGGGCTCCGTGTGGTCCACCCGCACGGCGGCACCGCGGCCACCAGCGGCAACGAGCAGCTCCTCGGTCTCCTCGACAGTCTCCGGACGGTCGATCTCGGAACGCCCGTGCACCCGGCTGCTCCGCCCGGTCGCGTAGACGTATGCGCCGGCCCGGGCCAGCTCCACCGCGATCGCTCGACCAGCACCCCGGGTCGCGCCGGCCACCAGCGCCACCCGTCCGCCGAGGGAACGCGCAGCCGGATCGACTCCCAGCTGGACTCCTGTCTCTCCCGCCATCTCATCCTGCCTTCTGTGCGTCCGCCTCGGCAGCCTCCTTCAGCCGCGCCAGAGTCGCGGTGATGCCGGCCCGGTTCCGCCGCGGGAAGCCGGCCAGCCGCAGGCCGGCTGCGGAGGCCGCGCCGTAGCGCGAGTAGTCGAACGTCTCGGTCACCACGGTCCCACCCGAGGTGTCCAGCTCCATCTCGTAGCGCCAGCGGTGCCCCGCGAAGTGCCGCCAGGTGATCACGCGGTCCGGCTCGAACTCCACCACCCGGTTGCTGACCCGGTAGGGCAGCCCGAAGAGTCTCATCGCCACCCCGAAGCGCGCACCGTCACCGAGGTGCTCGGGCCCGGTGAGGAGCTCGCGCACCGATCCCGAGCCGTCGATCCGGGGATGCTGCCGGGGATCGGCCAGGATGGCGAACACGACCTCGGGAGGGGCCGCGATCGTCGTCCGCTCCGAGACGGTCCTGCTGAGGTCGGGGGTACGGCGCATGCGGCCAACCTAGTGGTGCCCTCCGACAGCCCCATGAGGATGCGTCGACACCTGGCGGACGGGGCAGATCCGGGGGCAGACAGCGGTGGGGAGGCGCCGCCCCCTCCACTTCGGTACGGTAGGAGCGTCGCCGGGTCGGTGTGGTGGTGGTCACAACGTGACCGCCTGGTCTGCGGACCATCCGGACCGGCGACAGCACGACCAGCCTCACGGCAGCGAGCACCACCCCGCGCGCGTCGTACGGCGGTCGTGACGCCACCGAAGGCTGCCGGCAGCGGAGACCCCGCACGCCGGTCGAGACGAAGGAGCACCGTTGAGCGAGAGCCCCCTTCCGGTCCCAGCCGCCCCTTCGCGGGCCGGCTCGGGTTTCGGCCCGGACATCAGCGAGGTCTTCGGACCGCACGCAGCCGACGGAGGCCCGGACCTGGTCCAGCTCCTGACCCCGGAGGGTGAGCGGGTCGAGCACCCGGACTTCTCGTTCGGCACCGACCTCTCCGGCGACGACGAGGCGGCGATGATCAGGGGCTTCTACCGCGACATGACGCTGACCCGGCGCATCGACACCGAGGCCACCGCCCTCCAGCGGCACGGAGAGCTCGGCATCTGGGCGCAGCTGCTCGGCCAGGAGGCGGCACAGATCGGCTCCGGACGTGCGCTCCGGCGCCAGGACTTCGCCTTCCCGACCTACCGCGAGCACGGCGTCGCGTGGTGCCGCGGCATCGATCCGCTCCAGCTGCTGGGGCTGTTCCGGGGCGTGGACCACGGCGACTGGGATCCCGAGCAGGCCCACTTCGGCCTCTACACGATCGTGATCGGGGCCCAGACCCTGCACGCCACCGGCTACGCGATGGGCCTGCAGCGGGACGGTGACGTCGGCACCGGCGACCCGGACCGGGACGCTGCCGTGGTCGCCTACTTCGGCGACGGCGCGAGCAGCCAGGGCGACGTGAACGAGGCGTTCATCTTCGCGGCCTCCTACAACGCGCCGGTGGTGTTCTTCTGCCAGAACAACCAGTGGGCGATCTCCGAGCCGATCGAGCGGCAGAGCAAGATCCCGCTGTTCCATCGGGCCCTCGGCTTCGGCTTCCCCGGTGTCCGCGTCGACGGCAACGACGTGCTGGCGACGTACGCCGTCGCCAAGGCCGCCCTGCAGCGGGCCCGCGACGGCCAGGGCCCGACCCTGGTGGAGGCCTACACCTACCGGATGGGGGCGCACACGACCACCGACGACCCGACCCGCTACCGGCTCTCCGAGGAGCTCGAGACCTGGAAGCTCAAGGACCCGATCCAGCGCGTCAAGGCCTACCTCACCCGCAACGGGCTCGCGGACCAGGCGTTCCTCGAGGCTGTGAACATCGAGGCCGAGGAGCTCGGCCAGCACCTGCGCGAGGGCTGTCACGCGCTTCCCGAGCCGAGCCCGCTCGACGTCTTCGACCGCGTCTACGCCGAGCAGACTCCCGAGCTCGCCGAGCAGCGGGCCGGCTACGCGGACTACCTCGACTCCTTCGACGTGCCCGCCGAGACCGGGAGCCCGCGATGACCAAGGTGACGCTGGCCAAAGGCCTCAACGCGGGCCTCCGCAAGGCCATGGAGGACGACCCCAAGGTGCTGGTCATGGGCGAGGACGTCGGCAAGCTCGGCGGCGTCTTCCGGATCACCGACGGCCTGCAGAAGGACTTCGGCGAGGACCGGGTCATCGACTCGCCGCTCGCCGAGTCCGGGATCATCGGCACGGCGGTGGGGATGGCGATGCGCGGCTACCGGCCGGTGTGCGAGATCCAGTTCGACGGGTTCGTCTACCCGGCCTACGACCAGATCGTCAGCCAGGTGGCCAAGATCCATTTCCGCAGCAAGGGCCGGGTGAAGATGCCTGTGGTCATCCGGATCCCGTTCGGCGGCGGGATCGGCGCGGTGGAGCACCACAGCGAGAGCCCGGAGGCGCAGTTCGCGCACACGCCCGGCCTGAAGGTGGTGGCCTGTTCCAACCCGGTCGACGGCTACTGGATGATCCAGCAGGCGATCGCGTGCGACGACCCGGTGATCTTCCTCGAGCCCAAGCGGCAGTACCACGCCGACAAGGCGGACCTCGACACGTCGGCCGAGCCGCAGCCGCTGTTCACCTCCCGGGTGGTCCGCGCGGGCAGTGACCTGACCCTGCTGGCCTACGGCCCGATGGTGAAGACCTGCCTGGCCAGCGCGGAGGCTGCTGCCGGTGAGGGCAAGAGCATCGAGGTGGTCGACCTGCGCACCCTCTCCCCGCTCGACCTCGGACCCGTCTACGCGTCGGTCCGCAAGACCGGCCGTGCGGTCGTCGCCCACGAGGCGCACGTCAACCTGGGGATGGGCGCCGAGGTCGCGGCCCGGATCACCGAGCAGTGCTTCTACTCACTCGAGTCGCCGGTGCTCCGCGTCGGCGGCTTCGACACGCCGTACCCGCCGAGCCGGATCGAGGAGCAGTGGCTGCCCGACCTCGACCGGGTGCTCGACGCCGTCGACCGCTCGCTCGCCTACTGACGTCTCGTTCTATCACCAGGAGTCTGCACCGTGGCTGACTACAAGCTGCCCGACGTCGGCGAAGGCCTGACCGAGGCCGAGATCGTCACCTGGAAGGTCACCGTCGGCGACGTGATCAAGGTCAACGACATCGTGGTGGAGATCGAGACCGCGAAGTCGCTCGTGGAGCTGCCCTCGCCGTACGCCGGCACGGTGCTGGCGCTGCACGTCCCCGAGGGGGAGACCGTGCCGGTGGGCACCCCGATCATCTCGATCGGCGACCCCGCCGACGCGACGGCCGAGGCTCCGGCCGAGGCTCCGGCCCCGGCGGAGGGGCCGACGGATGCGCCGGCCACACCTGCGTCCGCCGAGATCGACATGTCGAACCCGGCGGCCACCGGCGGGGGGGAGAACCAGACGCTGGTGGGGTACGGCCCGCGGGTGTCCAGCGGCAGGAGGCGCGCACGTCGTGGCGGAGCCAGCCCGGCGACCGAGGCCGGAGCCGCGGCCCAGCTGCAGCTCCAGGGGGCGTTCGGCCAGGGAGCCGCGGAGAGCTCCGACGTGGTGGAGGCCGACGAGCCCCCGGTGCCCGCGACGCCGGCGGTCCGGCCCACCGGTCACGACGTCTCCGCGCCACCGGCGGGGTCTGAGTCGACGGCTGCGCTGGCGCAGGCGCGGGTGCTGGCCAAGCCGCCGGTGCGGAAGCTGGCCAAGGACCTCGGCCTCGACCTGGGCGGCATCACCCCCACCGGCCCCGGCGGGACCGTGACCCGCGACGACGTGCACGCCGCCGCCAGCGAGGTCTCGGGCGCTGAGGTCGCCGGGACGACGCCAGCGGCTGAACCGTCGGGTGCGAGGTCCGAAGCGCGGGAGGTGCGGGAGCCGATCAGGGGCGTGCGCAAGATGATGGCGCAGGCCATGGTCGACTCCGCCTTCAGCGCGCCGCACGTCACCGAGTGGGTCACCCTCGACGTGACGAGGACCATGAAGCTGGTCACCCGGCTCAAGGAGCATCGGGACTTCCGGGACGTCAGGGTGTCCCCGCTGCTGGTGGTCGCGAAGGCGGTCTGCCTCGCCGTGCGCCGCACCCCGGAGGTCAACGCGACCTGGGACGAGGAGGCGCAGGAGGTGGTCCTGAAGTCCTACGTGAACCTCGGCATCGCCGCCGCGACACCGCGCGGGCTCGTCGTACCCAACATCAAGGACGCCGACACGCTGTCGCTCGCCGAGCTCGGGGCGGCGCTCGGGGATCTGACGCGTACGGCGCGCGAGGGCCGGACCCAGCCGGCGGAGATGGCCGGCGGCTCGTTCACGATCACCAACGTGGGGGTGTTCGGGGTGGATGCCGGCACCCCGATCATCAACCCCGGGGAGTCGGCGATCCTGTGTGTGGGAGCGGTCCGCAGGCAGCCCTGGGTGCACTCGAAGAGGGGTCGGGACAAGCTCAGGATCCGCGATGTGACGACCCTTGCGCTGTCCTTCGACCATCGGCTCGTCGACGGGGAGAAGGGGTCCCGGTTCCTGGCCGACGTGGCGGCGGTGCTGCACGACCCGAGCAGCGCCCTGCTGCTCTGAGACGTGGCGGGAGGGTCCGCTCCGCGCACTTAAGATGAGGGGCGATGACGTCCGATGCCTTGCCCTCGCATGCCGCCGCGGCGTACCCGCTGGGCGGCCGCCGGTCCTATGCGGTGTGGCTCACCGCCGTCGCGGTCTACTTCCTGGCCATCTTCCACCGTTCGTCCCTCGGTGTCGCGGGCCTGGTGGCCGCCGAGCGGTTCCACATCAGCGCCTCGCAGCTCTCGACCTTCACGGTGCTGCAGCTGCTCGTCTACGCCGCCATGCAGATCCCGGTGGGTGTGCTCCTGGACCGGTTCGGTCCCCAGCGGCTGATCTTCGCGGGCGCTGTCCTCATGACGGCCGCTCAGCTCGGGTTCGCGTTCACCGGGACGTACGCCGGCGCACTGGTCGCCCGCATCTTCGTCGGCATGGGCGACGCCATGGTCTTCATCAGCGTGCTCCGCATCATCGCGTCCTGGTTCCCGCCGATGCGGAACCCGATGATCACCGCCTTCACCGCGATGATCGGCCAGTGCGGTGCGCTGGTCGCGGCCATCCCGCTGTCCCGCGCGCTGGCGTCGTACGGCTGGACACCGACGTTCGTGGTCAGCGCCTCGGTCGGGGTGGTCCTCGGGCTGCTCACGTTGCTGGTGGTCCGTGACGTGCCGCCGGGCGCACCGCCGTCCCGATCCGTCAAGGACGTCCGGTCCATCGGTCATGACCTGCGGCTGGCCTGGCAGGACCCGGGCACCCGGCTGGGCCTGTGGTCGCACTTCACCTGTCAGTTCGCGGCCAACGTGATGGGCCTGCTGTGGGGGTACCCGTTCTTCGTGCACGCCGAGCACCGGTCCGAGACCGAGGCCGGCGCCCTGCTCTCGCTGCTCGTGGCCGTCTTCATCGTGGGCGGCCCGCTGATCGGGGGCTACATCAGCCGGCATCCGTGGCAGCGGTCCACGGTGGTGCTCGGCATCGTCGCGGCCATGGCGCTCACCTGGGCTGTCGTGCTGCTCCTACCCGGAGACGCCCCGCTGTGGCTGCTGGTGGTGCTGGTGGTCGTCACCGGCGCAGGTGGTCCCGGCTCGATGATCGGCTTCGACGTGGCGCGGACCTTCGCGCCGGCGTCCCGCCTCGGGTCGGCGAGCGGGATCGTCAACGTCGGAGGTTTCGTGGCCTCGCTGCTGACGATCTTCGCGATCGGGGTGGTGCTCGACGTGGTCACGCCGGGGTCCTCGAACCACTACAGCGCCGAGGCCTACCGGCTGGCGATGAGTGTGCAGTACGTCGGCTGGGTCGTCGGCGCCGTCCAGGTATGGCGGTTCCGCTACCACGCCCGGGTGCACCTCTCGGACACCCAGCCCGAGCACCTGCGGGACATCAGCGGTCTGGAGGAGTTCCCGGTGCCCCGCCCCGAGCGGGACGAGGCCCGTCGTCGGTGGACCCGGGGGCCGCGCGGCTAGGGTCTCTGCTCAGCGGGTCCCGGGCGCGCGCCCGGCTGCGCGCCGGTTGCGGTACTGCTCGACGGCCTGCTGGATCCGC
>JAICWH010000085.1 GCA_025934895.1 Nocardioidaceae bacterium
AGCCAGGCAAGGCATCGCTCGCGGCGTTCACGGCTGCGGCCGCTTCCGTCGTGGTGGCGTTGCTCACCGAGGCGATCACCGCGCCGGTGGCCGGGTCGTCGACCTCAAAAGTCGAGGCCGCGCTCGTCCATCGGCCCGCGACGAAGACGGCCGACGCGGGTTCGAGCGACGCGACGTGCTTGGTCACGGAGTCGTCGGAGTTCATGGCGGATCCTTTGTCTGGATTGACGGTGAGGGTCTGAGGCGCCGGCGGCCGTACGCCGTCGCGGGGTCAGCTGTTTGCGTCGGCTATGTCGACTGGCTCGTCATGCGGCTCCCAGGCGTAGAGGTGGCCGACGTCATGGTCACCGTGCTGCCCGTGCTGCCCGTGCTGCCCGTGCGGTCGCCGGATCCCGCAGCAGCAGGTTCATCCAGGCAGTCCCGGTCAGGTGGTCGACCCATGGCGCCGACCTCGAGCCGTCGGGGCGCCGACGGATGATCTTCATGCGCCCCGCGCCTGTCGGCTGTCGTCAGCTGCGTCCAGACCCGCCATCAACGCCATCCGGCTGGCGCGAACGTGCTCACGCATCACCCGCTCAGCGCTGTCCCCGTCCTTCTCGACGATGAGCCTCAGGACTCGGTGGTGCTCCTCGTCCGACTGCAGGGGACGACCCGGCTGGCTCAAGGACGTGGTGACCAGCCGCGGGTAGGCCAGCTGGTTCATGAGCGTCCGGTAGTGCGCTTCCAGCTTCGCGTTGTCCGCACCGGTGATCAGCAGGTCGTGGAACTCCTGCACCAGCTCCGCGTAGCGGGCGCTGTCGTTCCTGGTGACCGCCAGGTCGGCCGCCACGAGGTTCTGCTCGAGCCGGTCGAGCTCGGGCACTCGGCCCCGGAGGGCGAGGAGCCGTGCGGCGGCCCCTTCGAGCAGCTCCTTCATCTCGAACAGCTCGGTGATCTCGCGCCGGGAGGGTGTGGTGACGAACGTGCCCACTCGCGGGCGGATAGTGACCAGTCCCTCACTCTGCAGCCGCTTGAGAGCCTCACGCACCGGGGTCCGGCTCACTCCGAAGGACTCCGCCAGAGCAACCTCGGAGAGGTTGACCCCGGCGGGGAGCTCGCCGCTGATGATGCGACGACGCATCTCGGCGACGACCCGGTCGTGCATGTTCGGAGCTGCGCCCGACTGCTGCGTGAACTGGCTCACTGATCCTCCTGGTGGGTGCGGGCTCCGGCTCAGCTGAGCGGGGTCAAGGCGTCACCGTCGAAGAAGCGGCCGGCGCTGTAGACCATAGGCGGACGCGACGAAACGCCCGCATCCACCACGCGACAGATGAAGACCGTGTGCGTGCTCGCCTGGAGCCGCTCGCGGATCTCCACCTCCATGTGGGCGCTGCTGCCGGCGATCACCGGGCTGCCGAACTGGTTCGACGTCCAGTCGAGGCCCTCGAACTTGTCCGCAACCTTGGAGGCGAAGCGGTTGACGACGTCAAGCTGCTCGGTCGAGAGGATGTTGATCGCCAGGTGCGAGGCGCGGAACAGGGACTCATACGTCGAGGAGGTCCGTTGAACGCACACCATCACGGTCGGCGGCTCGAGAGAGATGTTGGCGAACGCGTTGACCGCCAGCCCTCGGGGACGATCGCCGTCCATGACGGTCACGACCGTCACGCCGGTGATGAACTGTCGGTTGACCTGCTTCATCAGGTCCGGGTCGGGCCTCGCCGCGATGTCGTTCATGGGTGTCTCCTGCTGAGGTGCGGTCGGTGTGGTCATCGGTCTTCTCCGACGCTGATGATGCCAAGTGCGGAAAGCATTGCGCGCGGGTCCCAGGTGACGAACTCCTCGACGATGGCGTCGTCCTCGAACCGCGCGAAGGTCGAGCCGTGCACCTCGACCGTGCGGTGGGTCGGAGGTACGCCGAGGAAGGAGCCGTCGTGCCTTCCGAGGCTGTGCCAGCGCAGCGCCACCCGGTCGTCCTCGACGATGATCTCGTCGATGTTCGTGACCAGGTCCGGGAATGCGGATCGGGTGGTCAGGATGGAAGCCTTGAACTCCTCACGGGACAGGCCCTTGTCGGCTGAGGAGGTGCGTCGGCGATAGTCGGCGCTGAGCAGGCGGTCGAGGGCGTCCACCTCCCCCCGATCCCAGGCCGCGGCCCAGGCTTCGATGACCTGCTTCTTGCGGTCGTCGTTCACTGCGTCCTCCTCGTTCATTGGTGCTTCGGCTCGAGGGCTGACTGTCGACGGCCCGTCCGACCGTGAGCCATCTGTTGTATACCAGGAGAGGTTAGGCACACCACATCCTGGGCGTCAAGGGGTTCCGGACGAGGGGTGTCCCGGGTGGGCCGTTCACGCACTCCTGGCGCTGAGAACGGCCTATTCCCTCGACTTTTTTCGATCAGTGGGTTGACCTCCACCATCGAGAACCCCTACGGTCTCTTGTATGCCACAGCATGGTGGTAGCTCCACTGGTATGGCACAACCGTGCCGTTGGCTCAGGGAAAGGGACAGGTAGCAAAGGGATGAGTGCTCAGATCCGCAAGGTCTGCACGATCGTCGAGGATCTCCACAGCGAGCTCGGCAGCCCGGTCGCGACTCCGGTACGTCGGGCGGCGGTCGCTGCCGTGATCGCGAACCCGTGGGCGGGCCGCGGGGTTGTGGCGACGCTCGATGACGAGGTCGTTGAGGTCGCTCCGAGCGTCGCTCACCAGCTCACCTCGCGCCTTGTCGACGCGCTCGGCGGCGTGGACCGCGTGCAGGCGTTCGGCAAGGCGGCCATCGTCGGCACGGGCGGCGAGATCGAGCACGCCGGAGCCCTGATCCACACCCCCTACTTCGGAAACCTGCTGCGCGAGCTGACCGAGGGAGAGTCGATCATCGTCTTCTCCGACGACCGGGCGGACGCCGGAGCCTCGCTCACGGTGCCCATGTGGCACAAGCTGCACGCAGCGACCCGGTCCCACTACCAGACGATCGCTGTGCGGGTCCCCGACGCCCCCCGCGCTGACGAGATCGTCGTGGTGGCCGCCGGGTCCACCGGTGGCCGACCGAATGCCCGGATCGGGGACCGCAGCAGCGACCCCGACGTACGCCTGGCGGACCTGCCCCTGGACCGCCACATCAACAACAGCCTGGAGAGAGTGCGATGAACATCCGGAAGATCAGCACCTACGTCGACGAAGTCCTCACCGAGGGTGGCCGCCCGGTCGACCCACCCGCACGCACCGCCGTCGTCGTCGCGGTCATCGAGAACCCGTGGGCGGGGCAGGGATTCGTGGAGGACCTGGCTCCCGGCATCGACGCCACCGCCTCCGACCTCGGCAAGCTCTTGGCCGCACGGGTCGTCGAAGCCCTGGGTGGACCCGTGGAGGCCTTCGGCAAGGCGGCGATCGTCGGGCTGGACGGAGAGGTCGAGCACGGATCGGCGCTCATCCACACGCTCAAGTTCGGTGACCACTTCCGCAAGGCGGCCGAGGCGTCGACCCTGCTGCCTGCGGTCGAGAAGCGCGCAGGAGCCGGCAGCGTGTTCGACATCCCGCTCAAGCACGTCACCGACGCCACGATCCGCTCACACCACCAGAGCATCGAGGTGCGGGTGGCAGACGCCCCGCACCCGAACGAGATCGTGGTTGGGCTGGCCGCCGCCGAGCAGGGCCGCCCGCAGGCCCGGCTCGCGCCGCTGTCCACGGAGCGGTGAGGTCGTGATGCTCAGCCACTCGGTCGCCGGCGCCGGCCCGGACGTGGTGCTCCTGCACGGTGTCGGCCTGGACCGCACGCTGTGGGACAGGTGCCTCCCCGGGTTGGTCGCTGACCATCGGGTGACGACGGTGGACCTGCGGGGACACGGAACGTCGGGGCCTGCGTCTCGTGGGACGTCTCTCGGGGACCTCGCCCACGACGTGCTGGAGGTCATCGACGCCGTGGGTGCCACGCACGTTCATGTCGTCGGGTTCTCCCTCGGCGCCCTGGTGGCTGCGCATCTCGCCATCCAGCATCGGGACCGGGTTGCGACGCTGGCCCTGGTCAGCAGCGTCGCCCTCCGCACGCCGCAGGAGCGGGAGTCGGTCCTGGGACGGCTGGAGGCGGCGAGGTCCGACCTGCCCGGGACCGTCGACGCGGCCATCGGTCGGTGGTTCGACCAGGACTGGCGGCAGCGCGAACCGGGCCTGGTGGCCGACGTGCACCGGACCCTGTTGTCCAACGACCCAGCGTCCTACCTGGCTTGCTACACCGTGTTCGCGAACGGCGACCAGGAAGTCGGTCCCCTTCTGGGTGACATCACCGCGCCGACGCTGGCGATCACCGGCAGTGAGGACCCCGGCTCCACCCCCGAGATGTCGTACCGCCTCGCTGAGGCCATCCCCGACGCCCAGCCAGTGGTCGTCGAAGGAGCCCGGCACCTGCTGCCGCTGGAGCGACCCCAGGAACTGGTCGCAGCCTTGACCAAGCACTTCGAAAGGACCACGTGATGACCCTCCACACCGACATCCCCGCGAGCGAGCAAAAGGCCTCCACGTTGCCCAGGCGCCTGCACTTCATCAACGGCGAGCACGTCGCGCCGGTCGAGGGCGAGTTCTTCGAGAGCATCAGTCCCACAACCGCAGCCCCCATCTACGAGGCAGCCCGGGGGAGCGCTGTCGATGTCGAGAAGGCGGTCGGCGCGGCGCAGAGGGCCTTCGAGAACCCGTCCTGGCGGGACCTTTCACAGACTCGCCGTGGACGACTGTTGCGCCGGCTGGGTGACCTGATCGGTGAGAACGCCGAGCAGTTGGCGCGCACCGAGACCCTGGACAACGGCAAGCTGCTGCGAGAGATGCGGGCCCAGATGGCCGCGTTACCCGACTACTACTACTACTACGCCGGACTGGCCGACAAGATCCAGGGTGACGTGATCCCCGGAGCGAGCCGGACCCTGCTGAACTACACGTTGCGTGAACCGCTCGGCGTCTGTGGCGCGATCACGCCCTGGAACTCGCCACTCATGCTGACCACCACGAAACTGGCCCCTGCGCTCGCCGCGGGGAACACGATGGTCATCAAGCCGTCGGAGCACACCTCCGCCTCCCTCCTCGAGCTCGTCGAGCTGCTCGACCAGGCCGGGTTCCCGCCCGGGGTGGTCAACGTCGTGACCGGGTACGGCGGCGAGGCCGGCAGCGCCTTGGTAGCCGACCGCCGCGTGCAGAAGATGTCGTTCACGGGCAGCACGGCGACCGGTGCCCTGATTGGTCGCGCCTGCGGTGAGCGGTTCATCAAGGCCACCCTCGAGCTCGGCGGCAAGTCACCGAACATCGTCTTCCCGGACGCGGACATCGCCTCGGCCTCCATGGGGATCGTGGCCGGGATCTTCGCCGCCGGCGGTCAGACCTGTGTCGCAGGGAGCCGGGTCTTCGTGCACCGCGACGTCTATGACGAGACCGTCGAGCGGGTCGCCGAACGAGCCCGCACCATCCGGATCGGCGACCCGCTGGAGGCTACCACCGAGCTAGGTCCGCTGGCCATGGCGTCCCAGCTCGCCAAGGTCGAGGAGTACGTCGCCATCGGCCGCGACGAAGGCGGTCAGGTGGTCACCGGCGGTGAGCGCGCACGGGTAGGACTCGACGGCTTCTTCTACCAGCCGACCGTGTTCGTCGGCACCGACAATCAGATGCGAGTCAGCCGTGAGGAGATCTTCGGTCCGGTCGCATCCATCATGCCGTTCGACACCGACGAGGAGGTGGTCCGGATGGCCAACGACACCGAGTACGGCCTCGCCGCCGGCGTATGGACCCGAGATCTCGGCCGAGCCCACCGGATGGCCTCGGCGCTCGACGCGGGCACCGTCTGGGTGAACACCTACCGGGCCATGTCCCCGATGTCACCGCGGTCCGGGTTCAAGAACAGCGGTGCCGGCATCGAGCACGGCACCGAGGCCATCGCCGAGTACACCCGGCTCAAGTCCGTGTGGGTGAACACCAGCGACGAGCCCCAGGGCGACCCGTTCGTCCTGCGGTCGTAGTCGAGCGTCGCCACCTACGCAGCCACTTCCACCCTCACCCCGAAAGGACCCCCAGTGAAGTTTTCACTGTTCGTGCACATGGAGCGCTGGGACGACCAGGTCAGTCACCGTCAGCTGTTCGAGGACCTGACCGAGCTCACGCTGATGGCCGAGGCGGGCGGCTTCGGCACCGTCTGGATCGGCGAGCACCACTCCATGGAGTACACCATCTCGCCCAGTCCGATGCCGCTGCTGGCCTACCTCGCCGGGCAGACGACCACGATCCGCCTGGGTGCGGGCACCATCATCGCCCCGTTCTGGAACCCGATCCGGGTTGCGGGGGAGTGCGCGCTCCTCGACGTCATCAGCAACGGCCGGATGGAGGTCGGACTGGCCCGCGGCGCCTACCAGTTCGAGTTCGACCGGATGGCCGGTGGCATCCCGGCGAGCAGCGGAGGGACCCACCTCAGGGAGCTGGTGCCCGCCGTACAGCAGCTCTGGCAGGGTGACTACGCCCACGACGGCGAGATCTGGCAGTTCCCCACGTCCACCAGCGTGCCCAAGCCCATCCAGCAGCCCACGCCACCCATGTGGATCGCAGCCCGAGACCCTGCGTCGCACGACTTCGCCGTGGCCTCCGGCTGCAACGTGATGGTCACCCCGCTGATGAAGGGGGACGAGGAGGTGCTCGACCTGACCCGCAAGTTCGAGGCCGCTCTCGCGAACCACCCCGACCAGCGTCGCCCCCAGCTGATGGTGTTGCGCCATACCCACGTCCACTCGGCGGACGACCCCGAGGGCTGGCTGCCGGCAGCCCAAGCCATCTCTCGCTTCTACCGCACCTTCGACGCCTGGTTCGCCAACTCGACCACCCCCGTCAACGGATTCCTGGACCCGAGCCCCGAGTCGAAGTTCGCTGACCGGCCGGAGTTCGAGCCCGAGTCCTTGCACAAGACGGCGATGATCGGCACCCCCGCCGAAGTGATCGAGCGGATCCAGCACTACGAAGAGCTCGGTGTCGACGAGTTCAGCTTCTGGTGCGACAACAGCCTTCCGCACGCGGAGAAGAAGAAGTCACTCGAGCTCTTCATCAACGAGGTAGTGCCCGCCTTCACGTGACACACCAGACCCCGACACACCAGATCCTGTGAGGACGGCCTCTCACAAGTGAGGGCTGTCGCCACTGCGCCCCTTGCCCCCTGCACTCACGACACACCCAACCCAACATCAACGAAAGATGGATGAGATGAGCCCTGACATCTCCCGTGCGTCGACCGGTGAACCCACCGTCGACTACGGCTACCGCGACAGCATCAGCACCGTCGAACCGTACGGCGTGGACGCGATCCCCGACTCCGAGCGGCACGGCCGACCAGTCTCCCAGTTCTTCATCTGGTTCGCCGCCGGCATGAACTTCCCGATCATGGTTCTCGGGTTCCTGGCCATCAGCTTCGGGCTGTCCCTCACCGCCTCGGTCACCGCCATCATCGCCGGGTCGTTCGTCGGCGCAGTCGTCATGGGAGTGCTCTCCCGGATGGGTGGCCGGCTCGGGGTCGCCCAGCAGATCCAGGCCCGAGGTCCGCTGGGCTTCTTCGGCAACTTCGTGCCGGTCGCCTATGTCAACATCTTCGCCGGCATCGGCTGGGCCGCGGTCACGATCATCCTGGGGGCCGAGGCACTGCACACGATCGCCTCGGTGATCCCGTTCTGGCTCGCCGGGCTCGCGCTCGTGCTGATCCAGCTGCTCGTCGCGGTGTACGGCTACAACATGATCCACTACCTCGAGCGGATCCTGGCCGTCGTGCTGTTCTTCGGCTTCCTGATGATCACGATCGTCTCAGTCTCGCGCGGCTGGCAGGGCTCCTTCGCCACCAACCCGAAGGCCTCGTTCTGGGTCGGCGGGGTCGGCGGCTGGATCACGTTCTCCGGCTACTTCCTGTCCTTCCTCATCGCCTGGTGGCCGTTCGCCTCGGACTACTCGCGCTACCTGCCCGACGAGGACCACGTCAACCGTGCCGCAGGCTTCTGGACGTTCGCGGGGAACTTCATCTCCCTGTCCTGGCTGGGCGTCGCGGGTGCCCTGCTGGGGAGCTCGGCAGCCAGTGGTGAGACGCCTATCCAGGCGTTGGAGCGGCTGACCGGCCCGTTCTCGGTCCCGGCGCTGCTGGTCGTGCTCATCTCCTCCTTCTCCCAGAACTTCCTCAACGTCTACGGCGGCGCCATCTCCGTGCAGACGCTGCGGATCCCCGTCAGCCGGCGCACCGCCGTCATCATCATCTGCGCCGCGGCGTACGCAATCAGCCTCTGGGCAGACGCAGGGTTCGAGGCGAAGTTCAAGAACTTCCTGTTCCTGGGCGCCTACCTCATCGCACCCTTCGGCGCCATCCTGCTCCTCGACTATGTCCTGGGACATCGCCACGACCGAGAGCGGATCGCCGAGCTCTACGACTCACGACGGATCCTCGAGTGGGGCTTCGTCGCCTGGGTCGTCGGAGCCGCGGCGTCGAGCCCGTTCTGGAACCTGTCCTTCTACGTCGGCCCCGTCGCCAAGGCCCACCCCGAGTGGGGAGACCTCTCCTACTTCGTCGGGTTCCTGGTCGGCGCCCTCGCCTTCGTCGCCACCCACCGGCTGCCACCGCTGTGGCACCGGGCCGGTGCTCCCACGAAGGGCAACGTCGTCCGGGCCCCCCGCACGACGGCGGACACCACTTTGAACTGATGTTGGTGGAGTCCCTTCAAGGACGAGCGAAGAGTCACCCGCCGGGCTTCCCGGCGGGTGACTCGTCGCTCGTCCAGGGGCACTCGCGGCGGTGGATAGACATCGGTCTCATTGGGTGTGCTGAACGGGTCCCCATCTGTCCGCCTTTCCCATGCGGTGATGAAGTCCTGCCAGGTACGACGGCCGATGAGCCGGGTGCTGGGATGTGGACGTGAGCGAGCCTTGACTACATGATGAGGGAAAGCGTGAACGGAGGTGGCCCGTGGCAACGGTGAGCATTCGCTACATCGTTGACGATGTGAATGCTGCGATCGCTTTCTACTGCTCTCGTCTCGGGTTCAGCGAGCAGATGCATCCGGGGCCGTCTTTCGCGATGCTCACCCGCGGCGACCTCCGTCTGGTCTTGAGCTCGCCGGGGGGCGGGCCGGGCGGCGGCCAGTCGATGCCGGACGGGACGCGGCCTGAGCCGGGTGGCTGGAACCGGTTCTCGATCGAGGTCGATGACATGGAAGGCGCCGTAGCCCGGTTACGGGCGGCCGGTACCCGGTTCCGCAACGACGTCGTCAACGGTGTGGGAGGCAAGCAGATCCTGATCGAGGATCCGTCCGGGAACCCGGTCGAGTTGTTCGAACCCACTCGGGCCGAGGCGCGCCTCGATGACCTGACCGACGCTTCCTCAGCCACGATGCAGTACCTCGTGCGACCGATCGGACGGGTGAACTCCAGCCTTGTCGACCCTACGGATGCACCCCATCAGGGTCAGCAAGGTGCGCCGGACGCATGGCTTGTGATCAACCCAGAGGTCCGCGAGGGTATCCGCGATCTCCAGGTCGGCTCGGACATCTTGGTGCTGACCTGGTTGCACCGTGCTCGTCGCGACGAGCTGGCCACCCGCCCCGGTGACAACCCGGCCAGCCCCGAGCTGGGAGTCTTCAGCACTCGGTCGCCTGCCCGGCCCAACCCGGTCGGCCTGCACCGCGCCACCATCATGGCCATCGAAGATGGGAACCTGCACGTCCGTCCTCTTGAAGCGATCAACGGAACCCCGGTGATCGACATCAAGCCGGTCCTCCCAGCCGACGGCCCGTGACCACCTGGCCGGGCGACGCCCGGGATTCGCCCTGAGACCGACCCATGTTTCCCAGCAAGGGTGGTCAGTTCGTGGCGAACCGCTCAGGGGGTGGGAAGTCAGCCGGTCGTCAGTCCTCAGGTAGCTCCGCGAAGGCCTTCTTGGTGTCGCGGTACCAGCCCATCGACGCGATGGGATGCTTCCAGCGGTTCTTCATGTCCCGCTGCGCCTGCTCGTGGGCGGAATCTCCGCCCTGCACCGCATCCTTCAGGTGCCGGTCCTGAGCCTTGATGACGTCGTCGGCAGTCTTGCCCTGCAACTGCAGGTCACACGCCCCGCCGAGCTGTCGGCATGTCATGGTCTTCATCGCGTCGTTCCTTCCTCTGGGAGCCCGCCTCCTCCAGCCGGCACCCATGCTAACGACGCTCGGAGGGCGCCGCGGGCAGCGAGGCCCGCTCGATGTCCTTGTGTTTCCCCCGAACGGCGGATCTGTGCGCAGGTGTACCGGCAGGTCACTGCGCTTGTGGCTGCTGCACCCGACGTCCGAGACTGCTGATCGCGCCCAGGATGAGCAGGGATCCGAGCACACCGGCCACGGACAGCGTCTCGCCCAGGAACAGCACGGCGATCAGGACCGCGGTGACCGGTTCGAGGAGGGTCGCGACCACCGCCGTACCGCTGGGGGTGGTTCGCAACCCGGCGTAGAGCAGGACGTAGGCGAAGGCCATGGTGACCACTCCCAGGTAGACCACCAGGACCCATGATCCGACGTCGGAGGCTCCCACGGATCCACCCCGGAGCAGAGCAAGCCCCAGGCCGCCGGGCACGAGCACGGCCGCGACGACCGACATGGTGCAGGTGGTGACGGCGAGTGCGTCGTGCTCCTGGGTGAGTGAGCCCCCCACCTCAGCGGACAGCGCGTACGCCGCGCCGGAGCCGAGCGCGGCGAGCACCCCCAACGCCGGGTGCGGCGCGTGCACATCGCCGCCTCCGCCAGTGCTGACCAGGAGGAGTCCCAGCAGGGCGGTCCCCACCGTGAGGGTTTCGGCGGCGGACGGTGGGCGGCGGTCCTTGACGCTTGCGACGATAAGGAGGAGGACCGGTGCGAACCCCAGGGCGACGACTGTGGTCACGCTGACCCCGGTCGCTACGACCGCCACGAAGAACAGCAGCTGGAAGACGGCGGTGAGCGCCCCCACCAGGACGACCCTCTGTCCGTGGGCCCGGACCAGCGCTCGGCATGCTGGCCACCGGTGAGCGGCCGTCGCCGCGAGGGCCAGCACGGCGACGGCCGCCACCGCGCGGTAGGCCCCGATGATGAGCACGGAGAGGGACGAGCGCTCGTGCACGACGTCGACGGTCGGGCCGATGGTGCCCCACACGACCCCCGCCGAGCAGACCAGGACCAGGCCGGACCAGGCCCGCCTTCGGGTCGGCTCCTTCGTGGGCGTCGACGTCACCCGGTGCATTCTGGCCCCGGACCGGATCGGGCTCGCACGCGCCCCCACCGGCGTCCGGTCGGGTCGATGGACGACCCTCTGCCGCCGTGCGGGCCTCCTCGGGCTCGAGCCTGCGTATAGGTCAAACGCCGCGCCGGCACCTGAAGTAGCTGCATTCGCCGGGGGTGCGGTGGTGGCCGGGACAGGTGCAGCGTCGGCCACCACAGGAGCGACCCTTCAGCGCGTTGAGACCGGGTCCGGGTGACCACGACGGCCACGGGCCGGGTCGCTCGGCGCGGACGCAGAGGAGGAAGGTTGGCCTACGTCAACCAGCACAGCTCGCAGAGGTCGCACCGGTACTCGACGGGGCCACCCTGGTGGGCGCCGTCGGGGACGCGGCGCCACGCGTGGTCGTGGTGGTGCGGCGATGAACCACTGCCCTGCACCGGCACCGCGGTCAGCCTCGGCATCGCCGATGGTTCCGCCTCGTCCATGTCCAGAACCTCCACGATGGATTCGTGTCGCACATGGTCCGGGTACGACTGTCCTCCGAGTTCATCACAATAAAGTAAAGTTTTGGTTAGAACGCTGGAAGAGGGATAGCCCACGTGCACCGGACATGCGGGGCTCTCGGGGGTCGGGCGCCAGCACCGCCTCGGCCGCAATTGCATCCATGGCGATCGTCGTTCACGGACCCACGTCGCTCGCTGACACACGTTCGATCTCCTCGCGGCTGGGCGCCGACCGGCACGCGATCTGATGCAGCTTCGGCATACGCGGAGCAATCGGCTGGCGCGGCCCACCCGACGCTCTACTCGTGCGGCGCAGCCTTGTCGTCGACGAGGTTGCCCGCGTGCCCTGCGTGCGGGCCGTTGGGATAGTACTTGAAGCAGATGATGCCGTTGCCGTTGGCGTCGATCACCGTGAAGATCGCCTGCGCTGCCGGGTCGAACGCCAGTTCGCTCTCCGTGTAGGCGCTGTAGCTCTTCGTGCACGTGCCGGTCGGGGTCGCCGCCGTTGCCGGTGTGACGAGGACCGCCGAGATCATCGCAACCAAGGTCGTGGCGCCGACGACGGCGACCGCAATTCTGTTCATGGGGGCTGCCCTTCCTTTTCACCACAGTGTGCGACAGACCGAAGCGGGCGCCATGGCCCGGTTTGACCAGCGGCGGGGTAGGCCACGCCCGTTCTGGGACCGGTGGAGTGGACCGCCCTCCGTGTGCCGTTACGACGTAGCCGTCTTCTCGAAGACGGCTGTGACCTCCTCCAGCGGCAACCCCTTGGTCTCGGGCAGGAAGCGTGCGACGAAGGCGATAGCCAAGATGGCAAGAGCCGCGAACAAGACCATCACCCAGGCCAGCCCCCACGCTGACTGCAAAGTGGGGAACCACTGCACGATGACGAAGTTCGCCAACCAGTCGACGCTCGCACAGGTCGCTGCCGCCCGACCGCGCACCGCTGTCGGGAAGACCTCTCCCTGGATCAGCCAGCCCGTACCGCCTACACCGATCGCGAACGACGAGATGAACATCGAGAACCCGATCATGATCACCCACACGCGCGGCACACCTGTCATGAAGGCGACACCGTAGGCCGCGATCAGAATGAACACCGCCATCCCGAGGAAGCCGCCGATGGCCAGCTTCTTGCGCCCGATCCTGTCGATGTAACGAAAGGCGAAGAACGTAGCGATCACGTTGACCGCGCCCAGAATCATCGCCGCTTCGACGCCACCGACGGCAGCATCGACCGCGGATTGCCCGGACTGGAGGTAGCCGCCCATGATCTGCGGACCGTAGTAGAAGGGGATGTTGATGCCCGTGATCTGTTGGAAGGCGAAGAAACCGCAGACCACCATCAGCGCTCGTTTGACACCCGGCGTCCACAGAGTCTTCAGCTCCAAGCGACGCTCCCTCTCGGCCAGCTTTTCGGCGGTGTCTTGCACCTCCTCCTCGGTCACCTCCATACCGAGTGAGCCGAGCGCCTTCTGGGTATCCCCATAGCGTCCGTTGAGCATCAACCACCGGGGGGACTCGGGCATCTTCGTTCGCAAGGCGAGTGCTATGAGCGCCGGGACGCCTCCCAGGCCGAGGATCAGCCGCCAGTCCAGACCGGTGGCTGACCCAGGAGCAACCTTGAAGATGATGACCGCGACGACGTACGAGACAAGAATGCCGACGGTGATCATCCACTGCTGCATGATCATCAATGCCCCACGGCGGCTCTTGGGGGCGAACTCGGCGATGTATGCGGTGGCGATGGCAGAGTCGGCGCCGACAGCCAGTCCAATCAGGGTGCGCGCGAAAAGCAGGATGCCGGTGTCCCAGGCGACCGCTGAGAGGATCGCGCCGACGGCATAGATGGCCGCGTCGGCGATCAACAGGGACTTCCGTCCGAATCGATCGGTCAACGGCCCGGCCGCGAGAGCTCCGACCGCGGCCCCGATAGACGCTCCAGCGACCAGGTAGCCAGTCGCGAAACTGTTGAGCTTGTAAGGAATGAAAGCCAACACCGAACCGATATCGGCGGTGTCATATCCGAACAGGAACCCACCAATGCACGACAGCACTGCCAGGTACCAGTAAAACGTTGTTGTCACTTGCGAGTCCAGACCCGCGAGAACACCCTGTTCGTCTGGCTTCTCAGCTTCGAATTCCGTCGTCATCGACTGCCTCCTGGCCTCGAGACCTCCACCACTGAGCCAACCAAAGGAGCGTGCCGTCGTCAATGTCGCCTTCTGCACGAAGCCGCCTCCCGGTCGCCGGCATCGCGGGCCGCGAGTGTGGCGACCCCCCGGCCGTCGCACGAGCGACGGAGCCTGTTTGGCAGCAAGCAGTCCCCTGCTGCCCGGACGTGGCTTCAGCGTCGCCGCTGGCAGCTGCTCAAGGCGTGGAGCGTATCGAAAAGGGGACCGTCCTCGCCGCTCAGGTGGTGCTGAGCGCTGTAGTAGCGCAAGGCGTACTAACGCCCCTTGTGGCGCCACCGCCGACCGGTTCACTCACGGCCGACGAAGCCGACGAGGCCACGCTGGCCGAGTTGGTTCCTGACCTTGGTCGTCCGCGGCCGCGAGGATCAAGGGGTCCCGCCGCAGGCGGAAGTTATGCACGCTCAGATGGCAGGCTCCAGGCTGCGGTGACGGGCAGGCGCACGAAGCCGCGCAGCGTGAGACTGTTGCGTCGTTCGGGAACGCCGGTGATGGCTAGGCCGTCATACCGCCTCACCAGGGCCGGAAGCGCGATCCGGGCCTCGAGCCGCGCGAGGGGTGCGCCGAGGCAGAAGTGGATGCCGGTGACCAACGCAGGCTCGTGGCTGAAGTTCTTCCTGGGCAGGCGCCCCACCGGACGAACGACGTTGACGGCGACAAGCGCCGGCGCACGCTCCAAGACGCCGAAACCGCGGTTTTGACAACAGAGGGGAGCCGGAATGACGCAGCAGTCGGTCGACTCAACCTCGCTGCGCTACCTCGGCGATACGTGCACGCGGGCTGCCCACAAGAGCGGGCGAGTTGGCCGGCGTTGACCACACCTGGGTCTCGAGGAACTTTTGGAACCCTCGCGCCGCGTCCAGAGTGACGAACTCAAGATCGATGAGCACGTAATGCGGATCGTCGACCGGTTGCATGATCCGCTCGCGGAGCACGCCGCCCTCTTTGCGGCGCGTGGCGAAGCGCATGAACGCGTCGTGCCATAGTTCAAAATCGCTGATGGAGTGCTCGATGAGCAGTGTGGGCATGGTTCCTCCCGGTCTACGTTGAGCTGGCTAGGTGCTCTCGACGCTAGGCGAGACGAAGGGCAGTCACCATCCCTACAATCTGGGGGTGCCTGCCGGCGTACGCTCACTGTGTGACAGGTCGCACCTTGGCTGCGCGTCTCACAGCGGCCGTCGAGCACATTGCGGCTACTGGCGCTGAGGATCGGGCCTACCGTTCGCACGTCCTAGAGATGATCCAGCGCTTCGTGCCGTTCGATTCCTATGCCTTCTTGCTCACCGACCCCGCCACCACCGTTGGGTGCTCACCCCTGGCCGAGGTCCCGGACCTCGCCACACTGCCGCACCTGATTCGCCTCAAGTACCTCACCTCGGTGAACAGGTGGACCAAGCTCCCCACGAGTGGTTGCGCGTCCTTGCAACAAGCAACATGCGGGCGTCCAGAAGAGAGCCTGTTGTGGCGCGAACACCTGGCCGACCTCGGCATCCTCGATGTGGCCTCCGTGGTGTTCAGAGACCGCTTCGGCTGGTGGGGATTCTTGGACCTGTGGCGTCGCGGGAGCAGCTTCACGAACGACGAGCTCGATGCCTTGGGCGTCGCACGGCTCACGATCACCTCGCGGTTACGCGACGGGCAGGCTGCCGGGTTCACCGTTGCCGGGGTTGTCGCGGGGCAACGAGGGGCAGGTGCGCTCGTCCTCTCTCCCGCCCTCACTGTTCATGCTCAGACGCCGCAGACCCAGGACTGGTTGACCGCGCTGGTGCCGCCCCAGTCCGGGCGAGCTCCGGTACCGGCCGCTGCGTACAACGTGGCGGCCCAGCTTCTCGCTACCGAAGCAGGTGTTGATTCCCATCCAACGCAGGCGCGCGTCCATCTCGGCGGCGGCAACTGGCTGACTGTGCGGGCAGACCGAGTCGCTGGCAATCAGCCTGTCGAGAACCGGGACATAGTCGTGACGATGGAGGAAACCTCGCCGACGGAACGCCGTGACCTCTTCTCCCGCTCCCACGCGCTAACACCACGTGAGCAGGCACTACTACGCCACCTCGCCGAGGGAGTCGACACCCGCACTGTGGCCAGGCTGATGGCGATCAGCGAGCACACCGTCCAGGATCACCTCAAGTCAGTGTTCAGCAAGACCAATACATCGAGTCGGCGAGAGCTACTCGCGAAGTCCGCCGGTCATTGAGGCGCTCACGTCCGCCGCCGTGATTCCCGTGAACCTCGTCCTTGCCACCCTGCGTGAGCAGTACGTCGCCGGGCTGACCGACCTCCGCTATCTCGGCGACCGTGCGAGGCGGCCATCGTCGTCGGCCTACGGCGTTTGGGTCTCCGTGTTCAACGAGGCAGCACGTGTAGCGCGGAACAGTCGGAGGGTTGTTGGCCCAGATCGTCGAGCAGCGAATCGAGTGGGGCGCCAGGGTAGCCGCTCACCGCGCGTCGTCCGCTGTCCGTGAGACTCCCCGCGCGGCTCCGCCACGGCTCGACTCCAGGGATGCTGCGGAGGCTCCGGTCGCCAGTAACGATCCCTTGCTGAAGGTCGAGACGCCGAACCCCTTCTTGAAGTAGGTGTCGAACGCCGGAACGCAGCCGAAGACGCCAAGCATCACCTTGGTGACCAACATGTCGGATGCTTCGACGGGGCGGAGCGCACGGCGAACATCGAGCGCGGTTCGGTGAACCAGGTCAATGCCGTCTACGTCGTAGGCATTCTCGATGTCCATCTCCTGCGTCCGCTGAATCATCACCTTGCCTCGGTCGGCATCGGACTGCGGCTGCAGGGATCCTGGATCGCCGACGTAGCGGCCGTGCACCCCGTGCTCGATCCGCGTGATGAGCGGCTCCCGGTTCGCGCATATGCCGCGCGATTCGATGGACGCGTTCGAGGCCGCACCCTGAATGTGTGCCCGAAGCGACTGCTTCTTCACGTCCGGGTAATGGCGGCGGAACCAGCCGACGATGTCGGAGGCACGGAAGGGCTCCAAAAGGTGCGCCACACACTCCTCGAGTCGTGCCCAGATCGTCTCGGCCATGCGATGACCTTCGCCGACAAGTGCCAATGGCATGCCCCGGATCGCGCATTGGCTCACCGCCCGCAGTGGTCCTTGGCGGCCGGATCATGCTGTTGCTTGCTTGCCGTCTAG
>JAICWH010000156.1 GCA_025934895.1 Nocardioidaceae bacterium
CGCCGGTTCGCCCGACGTCAGGGCTCCTGGTTCGACAAGGACTCCCGGGTGACCTGGGTCGACTGGGACGACCCCGGCCGCGCAGAGCGGGCGGCTCGGGAGATTGCCGCTCGCGTGGCTGGGTAGAGAGCCCGGCAGGCCCACTGCCGGGAGGGATCCCATGAAGCGCTCACACACGCGTCGGCTGTCCACCCTCGGAGTCCTGGGAACCGTCGGGGCCACCGCGCTCGCGGGTGTCGCCCTGGTGGCGTCTCCGGCCCAGGCCCGGCACGACCCGCCGCCGACGACCGGCTACTACACCACGAAGATCCCGACGAGCCGCGGTTTCGGTGGCGCCGTCACCTCGGTGGACCCCGAGGCCTCCCGGGTCGGCCTCCGGGTGCTGAAGCATGGCGGCAACGCCGTGGACGCGGCGGTGGCGACCGCCGCCGCGCTCGGCGTGACCGAGCCCTACAGCTCGGGCCTCGGTGGGGGCGGCTATTTCGTGTACTACGACGCGCGGTCCGGTCGGGTGCACACCATCGACGGCCGGGAGACGGCGCCCCGGTCGATGCCCAGGGACGCCTTCATCGACCCGTCGACGGGCGCGCCCTACAACTTCACACCGGAGCTGGTCACCAGCGGCGTCTCCGTGGGCACGCCCGGGACCCCCGCCACCTGGAGCCGCGCACTGCGGCAGTGGGGCACCTACGACCTCGGCAAGGCACTCGCGCCGGCGGCCGCGCTCGCCCAGCGAGGCTTCGTCGTCGACGACACCTTCCGCCAGCAGACCCTCGACAACAGGACCCGTTTCCAGGCCTACACCACCACCCCCCGGCTGTTCTTGCCCGGAGGGGACGCTCCGAAGGTCGGGTCGGTGTTCCGAAACCCGGCGCTGGCCAGGACCTACCGGATGCTCGGCAGGAAGGGCATGCGGGCGTTCTACCACGGGCCGATCGCCGCGCAGATCGCATCGTTGGTCCGGCACCCGCCGAAGAGCCCGACCACCACGCTCCCCGTGCCCTCGGGCTACCTGACCGCCCGAGACCTCGGCAGGTACCACACCATCGGCCGCAGGCCCACCCGGGTCGGCTACCGGGGATACCAGGTCTACGGGATGGCGCCGTCCTCGTCCGGTGGCTCCACGGTGGGCGAGGCGCTGAACATCATGGAGCGCTTCCCGCTGCGCCG
Organism: Nocardioidaceae bacterium; assembly: GCA_025934895.1. Lineage (GTDB taxonomy): Bacteria > Actinomycetota > Actinomycetes > Propionibacteriales > Nocardioidaceae > Nocardioides_B. Next base: position 1,171 of record JAICWH010000156.1, read on the forward strand.
GATGGACCCCGCCGCGGCGCTGCACCACTACCTCGAGGCGACCGCGCTGGCCTTCGCCGACCGGGCCGCCTACGTCGGTGACCCGAAGTTCGTGCACGTGCCGCTGCGGACCCTGCTCTCCGACCGCTACGCCGCCCAGCGGGCCTGCCTGATCAACGAGAAGAAGGCGTTCACCCCACCCGTGCCGGCCGGCGACGTCACCGACCACAGCGGCAGGTGCGGGGACGGCTCCGCGGCTCCGGGCCGGGCGGCGCGCGACACCGAGAACGTCGAGACCAGCAACCTGACGGTGGCCGACCGCTGGGGCAACATCGTTGAGTACACCTTGACCATCGAGCAGACCGGCGGGTCCGGGATGCTGGTGCCGGGTCGTGGCTTCCTGCTCAACAACGAGCTCACGGACTTCTCGGCGATCTACGACCCGAAGGATCCCAACCGCATCCAGGCCCTCAAGCGCCCCCGTTCCTCGATCTCGCCGACGATCATCCTGCGCCACGGTCGCCCGTTCCTGGCCCTCGGTTCGCCGGGTGGCTCGACGATCATCACCACGGTCACGCAGATGATCTTCAACAGGATCGACCGCGGGATGTCGTTGCCGCAGGCCATCGCCGAGCCCCGCGCCTCCCAGCGCAACACCCCCACGGCGAGCGCGGAACAGCCGTTCATCGACGAGTACGGCGCGCTGCTCACGCCGTACGGCCACAAGCTCGTGCCGGCCGGTGACGCGTTCACCAGCGCAGCGGAGATCGGCGCGGCGACGGCGATCGGGTTCGGCAGGCACGGTCACCTGACCGCGGTCGCCGAGCCGACGCGGCGCGGAGGTGGCTCGGCGCTGGTGGTGCACCGCACCCGCTAGCGACGCCTCGGGTGCTGCCTCAGCGCTCGTCGACCATGAGCTCGATGGTGTAGTCGGAGGCTCGGTAGCTGTGGTCGCCGAACTCCACGGCGTTCCCGGAGGCGTCGAACGCCATCCGGGTCATCGTGAGCACAGGCTGCGAGCCCCTGATGTGGAGGTGCCGGCGCTCGAGTGAGGTGGGCATGCGCGCTCCGATGCTCTGCTGGGCCACGACAGGCCGGATGCCGCGCTCGCGCAGGATGGCGTAGAGCCCGTAGGTCTCCAGGTCCTCGCGCGTCAGGTCACTGAGGTGCGGTGGCAGCCAGTTTCTCATCAGCGCGAGCGGGATCTCACCGGCGTGCCGGACGCGGGCGACGTGCAGGAGCGGGGTGTCGACCGGGAGGTCGAGGGCCGCGGCGGCTCGCTCGTTGACGGTCATCTCGTGCGTGAGGACGTCGGTGCGCGGCTGACGCCCGTCTCGCACGAGGTCGTCGTAGAGACTCGTCAGCTCGAACCTCCGATGCACCTTGCTGTTGGCCACCGTGGTGCCGAGCCCCCGGCGACGCACCAGGAGACCTCGGTCCACGAGCTCCTGGATGGCTCGTCGAACCGTGGGCCTGGAGACCTTGAGCCGCTCCACGAGCGCGATCTCGTTCTCGAACGGGTCACCTGGCTTCAACCGGCCGTCGGTGATCGCGCTGGTCAGCTGCTCGGCCACCTGGTGGTAGAGGGGCGAGGGCGACCGCCTGTCGATCGTCACCTTGACCTCGAGCGCGCCCATAGCGCAGATGGTAGCCGACCAAGGTTAGATCGTGGTCAAGTAATAACGTCAGAACAAAGTATTGACTCACCGGCGAAAGCCCGGCAGTCTACCCGTCGAGACCGTCGACGACTGGTCACCATCACACGCGACGAGAGTAGATATCCGATACATGAGCAGCGGACTGGCAGAAGCAGGGCGGGCTCGGGAGGCTGTGCCCTTCGACCTCGTGTCACTGGGACGCACGGGCGTCGACATCTACCCCTTGCAGCATGGCGTGGGGCTCGAGGAGGTCAGGACGTTCCAGAAGTTCCTGGGCGGCAGTGCGACCAATGTCGCGGTGGCCGCTGCGCGCTACGGCCGCCGTTCGGCCCTGGTGACGCGCACCGGGCTGGACCCGTTCGGGCGCTACGTGCGCCTGGAGGCTGAGCGCCTCGGGGTCGACCCGGGGTTCATCACGGCCGGAGACGGACCCCCGACCCCGGTGACGTTCTGCGAGGTGTTTCCGCCCGACGACTTCCCGCTGTACTTCTACCGCCACCCCACCGCGCCGGACCTCCAGGTCACGGCGGCCGACCTGCCGCTGGAGGCGATCCGTGAGGCCGGGGTGTTCTGGGCCACCGTCACGGGCCTGTCCCAGGAGCCGTCCCGCGCCGCCCACTTCGCCGCGTGGCAGGAGCGGGCCCGGCGGCGGCACACCATCTTGGACCTCGACTATCGACCGATGTTCTGGACGGACCGGGCCGATGCGACCGAGCAGGTCGGCAGGGCGCTCGAGCAGGTCACGGTCGCGGTCGGCAACCGTGAGGAGTGCGAGGTCGCGGTCGGGGAGACCGATCCGCAGCGTGCGGCCGACGCCCTGCTGGAACGCGGTCTGGAGGTCGCGGTCGTGAAGCAGGGCCCCCGGGGGGTCTTGGCTGTGACCGCGGACGAGCGGGTCGAGGTGCCTCCGTTCCCGGTCCAGGTCGTCAACGGTCTCGGCGCCGGTGACGCCTTCGGGGGAGCTCTCGTGCACGGGCTGCTGGCGGGCTGGGACCTGAGCCGCATCCTCGAGTTCGCGAACGTGGCCGGCGCCCTGGTCGCCGGTCGGCTGGAGTGCTCCACCGCCATGCCGAACGAGGGAGAGATCGAGCGTGCCCTCGCCAGCCTTGCCGTCGAGAGGAAGTCGTGACAGCGATGGTCGACCTGACCGAGATCCGGGCCCGCGAGCCGCAGAGGGTGGCCGAGGGCTGGGAGGCCCGCAGGAAGCGCCAGATCCTCGGCGCGGACGGGCGGCTGCTGATCGTCGCTGCGGACCACCCGGCCCGTGGTGCCCTGGGCGTGCGCGCCGAGACCATGGCGATGGCCAGCCGTCCGGATCTGCTGGAGCGGCTCGCCACGGCGCTGACCCGCCCGGGCGTCGACGGGGTCCTCGGGACTCCCGACATCCTCGACGACCTGCTGCTGATGGGCGTCCTGGACGACAAGGTGGTCATCGGGTCGATGAACCGTGGCGGGCTGCAGGGCGCGACTTTCGAGCTCGATGACCGGTTCACCGCCTACACCGCGGACGAGATCGCTGCTCGTGGTCTCGACGGGGGCAAGATGCTGACCCGCATCTGCCTGGCCGACCCCGGCACGGCCGCAACGCTCGAGAGCACCGGCCGGGCGGTGAGCGAGCTGGCCCGGCACCGGCTGATCGCGATGGTGGAGCCGTTCATGTCCGTCAAGGCCGGGGGGCGGGTGACGAACCTCCTCGACCCGGACAACACCATCCGCTCCATCCACATCGCCGCCGGCCTCGGCGCCAGCAGCGCTCACACCTGGCTCAAGCTGCCCGTCGTCGATGAGCTGGCGCGCGTGATGGAGGCGACGACCATGCCGACGCTGCTCCTCGGCGGAGACCCGCAGGGGGACCCGGAGCACACGTATGCGTCCTGGGGGAAGGCACTCGAGCTGCCTCCCGTGCGCGGTCTGGTCGTCGGTCGCGCGCTGCTCTTCCCGCCCGACGGGGACGTGGCCGCCGCCGTCGACATCGCTGCGGAGCTCGTGCACGGCCTGAACCCGGGACCACGATGACCGCCCAGGAGACGGCGCAGGACACCCGGTGGTTCCTGCCGCATGGCTCCACCCGACGCGGCGGATGCGACGTGGTGGTCGATGACTCCCTCCCTGGCTGGCAGCACACCGGCCTGCGCGTCGTCGTCCTGGACGCCGGCCAGAGCTGGTCGCTCGAGGAGGCCGGCTGGGAGCACCTGGTCGTGCCCCTGTCCGGTGCGGCCTCGGTGACCTGCTCCGACGCGAGCGGAGACAGGCACGAGGCGCAGCTGACGGGACGGACCTCTGTCTTCGCCGGACCCACGGACGTCGCCTATGCACCCGAGGGGTCGATGCTGACGGTGACCGGTTCGGCGACGCGGTCCCACATCGCGGTCTGCGCGGCCCGGGTGACGGACAAGGGTGCAGCCGCCAGGTTCCGGCATGTCGCGGCCGACGAGGTGCCGGTCGAGCTCCGGGGCGCCGGCAGCTGTTCGCGCGAGGTCCGCAACTTCGGCGTCCCCCAGTCCCTCGATGCCGTCTCGATCATCGCCTGTGAGGTGGTCACGCCGGCGGGCAACTGGAGCTCCTACCCGCCGCACAAGCACGACGAGGAGCGCGAGGGGATCGAGACCCAGCTCGAGGAGATCTACTACTTCGAGACCCAGGTGGAGGGAGCCGCGAGAGGTCTCCCCGTGGCCGGGTCGGGGGATCCGGTGGGCTACCAGCGTGTGTACGGGACGACCGAACGGCCGATCGACGTGTTCGCGGAGGTGCGCACCGGCGACGTGGTGCTCGTGCCGCACGGCTGGCACGGACCGTCGATGGCTGCGCCCGGCTACGACCTGTACTACCTCAACGTGATGGCCGGCCCGGGCGCCCAGCGCGCGTGGCTGATCTGCGACGACCCGAGCCACGGCTGGGTCCGCCAGACCTGGGCAGGCGTCGCTGTCGACCCCAGACTCCCCCTAGGAGGGAAGCCCGCATGACCCAGACGAACCAGAGGACGATCCGACTGACCGTCGCCCAGGCGACAGTGGAGTTCCTCGCCGCCCAGCTCTCCGAGCGGGACGGGGAGCGGCGCAAGCTGTTCGCCGGGTGCTTCGGGATCTTCGGGCACGGCAACGTCGCCGGGGTCGGGCAGGCGCTTCTCCAGCACGAGACCCAGGCCCTGGCGGCCGGGGCTCGCCCCCGGCTGCCCTACGTGCTGGCCCGCAACGAGCAGGCGATGGTGCACACGTCGGTCGCCTTCGCGCGGCAGAAGGACCGGCTGCAGACCTGGGTGTGCACCGCGTCGGTGGGTCCGGGCTCGACGAACATGGTCACCGGGGCGGCGCTGGCCACGATCAACCGGCTGCCTGTGCTGCTGCTCGCCTCGGACACGTTCGCGACCCGCCGCTCGGCACCGGTCTTGCAGGAGCTGGAGGCGCCGTACGCGGGGGACGTGAGCGTCAACGACGCGTTCCGACCGGTCTCCCGCTACTTCGACCGGGTGTGGCGGGCCGAGCAGCTGCCCGCGGCACTGCTGTCGGCGATGCGGGTGCTCACGAACCCGGCGGAGACCGGTGCGGTGACTCTCGCGCTGCCCCAGGACGTGCAGGCCGAGGCGCACGACTGGCCGGTCGAGCTGTTCGCGGCGCGGGTCTGGCACGTGGCCCGACCGCCGGCCGAGCGGGCCCGGGTGGCCGCGGCGGTGGAGATGATCCGCAACGCCCGGCGGCCGATGGTGGTGGCCGGCGGTGGGGTGCACTACTCGGGCGCCGAGGAGGCGCTGGCGGCTCTGTGTGCCTCGACCGGGATCCCGGTGGGGGAGACCCAGGCCGGCAAGGGCTCCCTGCTGCACGGGCATCCCCAGGAGATGGGAGCCGTGGGATCGACCGGCACGACGGCCGCCAACGCCCTGGCTCGCGATGCCGACGTGGTGATCGGGGTCGGGACCCGCTGGAGCGACTTCACGACCGCGTCACGGACCGTCTTCGCGAACCCCGATGTCCGGTTCGTCAACGTGAACATCGCCGACTACGACGCCGGCAAGCAGTCCGGGCTCTCCGTCGTGGCCGACGCGCGCGAGGCGCTGACCGCACTGACCGAGGCGCTCGGCGACCACGCCGTCGATGAGGACTACCGTGCCGAGCAGGCACGTCTGTGGCAGGAGTGGGACGCCCAGGTCAACCTTGCCCACCACCCGCCCGCCTCGGTCACCGACCGGTTGGGTCCGGGGCTGCTGACCCAGGGCGAGGTGCTGGGCGTGGTCAACGAGACCAGTGCTCCACGCGACGTCGTGCTCTGCGCGGCCGGCTCGATGCCCGGCGACCTGCACAAGCTGTGGCGCGTGCGCGATCGCAAGGGCTACCACGTCGAGTACGGCTACTCCTGCATGGGGTACGAGGTGCCCGCCTCGTTGGGGATCCGGCTGGCCGACGAGACTCGGGACGTGTTCGCGATGGTCGGCGACGGCGGCTACCTGATGATGCCCACCGAGCTGGTCACCGCCGTGCAGGAGCGCATCAAGGTGATCGTGATCCTCGTGCAGAACCACGGCTTCCACTCGATCGGCTCGCTCTCGGAGGAGCTGGGCTCCCAGCGTTTCGGCACCCGATACCGCTACCGAGGCGCCGACGGTCGCCTGGACGGGGACCTGCTGCCCGTGGACCTGGCGGCGAACGCCCGGAGCCTCGGCGTGCACGTCATCGAGGCCGGCTCCCGCGACGAGCTCGAGAAGGCGATCCTGGTGGCCAAGCAGTCCCCGGACGACGCCGGGCCCATCGTCATCCAGGTCACCACCGACCCGATGATCTACGCCCCCGACAGCTTGGCCTGGTGGGACGTCCCGGTCAGCCAGGTCGCCGACCTCCCGTCCACCCGCGACGCCTACGGCCGCTACCAGGAGCAC
>JAICWH010000211.1 GCA_025934895.1 Nocardioidaceae bacterium
CATGACCGGTCCGGTCCGGTCCAACTACCCCGACAGGCCACAGCCTGTCGTAGCCGTGGACGGTGCGCCGTCGGCGGTGAAAGTGCGAGAACTGCAACGTCGGCTATGGACTGCGGCCAAGCAGTCGAAGGATCGGCGTTTACATGCCCTGTATGTAAGACGAAGGTCGTGGACCTTCGGGAGGGCCGGGAGGGTTTCGACTTTCTTGGGTGTCACTTCCGTGCGCGGATGTCGTGTCGGCTGTGGGAGCAGCAGCGGATTGTGCGCTACTACCTGCACCGGTGGCCGTCCCAGCGGGCGATGAAGCGGCTCCGGGAGAAGGTCCGGGACCGCACCGGTGCCAACCGCAAAGGCACTCGCATCGAGTGGATCATTGAGGATCTCAACCCGATCCTGCGCGGCTGGGGAAACTACTTCCGCACCGGAAACGCCGCCGATAAGTTCCGTCAGGTTGACCGATATGTGGTGTGGCGGTTGTTCCGACTCCAAGTCAAGAAGCGGGGTCGCAACCTCCACGCGGGTCAGGCCAATCAGTGGACGGACGACTGGTTCAACGAGTTAGGGCTCTATCGGCTCCGTGGCACCATCCGTTATCCCAAGGCAGCGTAACCATGTCGAGAAGACCATCGGTAAGCCGTGTGCGGGAGAACCGCATGCACGGATTGAAAGGGGGATGGGGAAACAGGCCGGACACGGCCCTGCGCCCCTGACTACCAATGCAGCGCACGCAGTTCGGTGAGATGGCGTGCTCGATCGCACGCACGATGGACGTGATCGGGGAACCCTGGTCGCCCCTAGTGCTGCGCGACGTGTTCGCCGGTGTCCACCGCTTCGACCAGATCCAGGCCGACCTCGGAATCTCCCGCAAGGTGCTCACCGAGCGGCTCAATCACCTCGTCGAGCAGGAGATCCTCGAACGCCGCAAGTACGACACCCGTCCGCGTTTCGAGTACCACCTCACCGACAAGGGCGGCGAGCTCGTCGACCTGCTGATGGTGATGGTCGGATGGGGTGACCGCTGGCTCGCGGGCGAGGCCGGCCCGCCCGTCCTCTACCGTCACCGTGCCTGCGGGGAGGTGAGCCAGGTCGACCTACGCTGCGCGAACTGCGGCGAACCCATGCACGCAGGTGACGTGGATCTGCTGCCAGGACCCGGCTCGCTCCACTGAAGGCGCCGACGACCCCGACTCCGGACGCCGCATCGGGGAGCAAGAGTCCCGCAAGCCGCGCTTGCGGGAACCAAGAACCTCACGAGGTCCGAAGCGACACGCCACCAGCGGGTCACCGAAACGGGTTCGTTGCGGGACGGTGCGACGCGGGTGACCCGAGAACCGGCGTCCTTCCACCACTATGGCCGGGGGCCGGTCGGACGCGATCTCTTCTCCAAGCCCTGGAGCAGCTTGAGGAAGTGGCGCCGTTGCCGACGGTCACGTCGCGCAGCACGAGCATCGACCACAGGTCGCCGAGGCCGATGGTGGCGTTGACCTTGCATCCCGACGTTGGCGGCCGATGAGAGACTCCGGTCACCCTGGTCAGTCTCTTCAGAACCGATTGCAAAGCGCCATCATCAATCGAGGAGCGCGGATGTCACGCACACGGATCCACAATCTGTCCATCTCCCTCGACGGCTTCGCCACCGGCGAGCCACAGACCGCCGATGCACCGTTCGGCCATGCGGGCGAGCGCCTGCACAAGTGGATGTTCGGCACCCGGTTCTGGAACGCGGGCGGAACCGCCGGAGTCGACGACGCCTTCGCTGAGCGCCACAGCTCCGGCATCGGCGTCGAGATCATGGGCGCCAACAAGTTCGGCCCGCCCGGCTGGCAGGACGACCCGGAGTGGAAGGGTTGGTGGGGCCCGAACCCGCCGTTCCACACGCCGACGTTCGTGCTTACTCACCGCCCGCGGCCCTCGATCGAGATGGAGGGCGGCACCACGTTTCACTTCCTCGACGCCGCCCCGTCCGAGGCGCTCGAGACCGCCCGCGACGCAGCCGATGGCCAGGACGTCCGGATCGGCGGCGGCCCCACCGTCGTACGCGACTTCCTCGCCGCCGGGCTCGTCGACCACATGCATCTCGTCCAGGTCCCGATCGTGCTGGGCCGCGGCGTCCGTGTCTGGGACGGCCTGGAGGCCCTCGAGGATGCCTACGGCGTCGAGGCGGTCTCCTCCCCCAGCGGCGTCACCCACCTCACGTTCACGCGGAAGGTCGTCTCGTGAAAACCGACTCCCGAACGCAGGTCGTGGCCGCCCGGCTGGAACGTTGCACGCGACTGCCCGCACAGCGAGATTGACCGACGAGAGCAGACCTGTTCGGTTCAGGTTGGTCTTTCGGGGCTGGCAATCGAGACCCGACCCCTAGTGCTGGCGGACTTCGGGACCTCCAGTGGCTCGGGACGAGGCGTCAGTTCAGCGACGGCGGACTCAGCCGGTCCGGCCGGCGAGGATTTGCTCAAGGAAGATTTCGGCACGTCCGAAAGCGCTGCCCGAGTTCGCGTGGCACCTCCAGGTACAGCGCCCGCACCGTGCGCTCTCCGCGACCCTCGACGACGTCGTCGACGGCAAGCCCCAACAAGGCGCAGCGCGGCTCCTCGCACCCATGCCGGTGCGCGTCCTTGACAGACCTGACGGTGTTGGACCCAGTGAGCGTGAATGACTGGTCCGGCGTGCCAACAATTCTTCTGATCTTGTCACGCATGGACGGGCGCGGTCCGCCGCGAAGTGACGACGCCGAGCCCGCCGAGAACGATCGCGAAGACGAAGACCGCTAGGAACGGGTTGGCGTCCTGGCGTTGCGCACCCGCGAAGACGACGCCGGAGATCGAAAGAGCGAGGGCGGCGCCGAGCGAGTCTGCGATGGTGAGTGCGGCGGAGTTGGAGCCGCGGTCGGCATCGGTCGAGACGTCGAGCATAGCGACGCTGGTGCGCGGATAGCCGAAGCCCATGCCGGCGCCGGCCAGCACGTAGGTCGCGCCGGCCAGGATCGCCGGGCCGTCGAGCCAGACCGTGAGTGACAGCGAAAGCACGCCGGCGAGCACGAGCAACGAGCCGATTTCCATCGCACGCACGTGGGAGATCCGCTGGCCGAGCCGGGCTTGCAGCTGGCTCGAGAGCGCCCACGTCACCCCGACCCCGCTGAGCGCGATGCCGGCCCGCCCGGGCGTCAGTCCCCATTGCTCTTGTAGCACGTAGACGATGTAGGCCTCGGCGCAGAAAAAGCCCGCGCTCATCAGGCCGCGCGTCGCGATCACCGACGGCAGACCGCGCCGACCCGTGAGCGAGCCGGGCGGCAACAGCCTGGTGAGGGCGAGTACGGCGAGAGCGAGTACCCCGAGGGCCCCAAGTCCGGCGATGCCCCGGGCCGAACCGAGGAGCTTGAGGGCAAGGACGGCGACGGCACCGGCCGTCGCCCACGCGAGGCGTCCGGTGCTCGCCTCCGACACCCCGGTGTCGGTCCTGCGACCTCGCAAGGAGGGCGCGATGAGCACGGCCGCGGCGGCCACGAAGAAGACGGCGCCGAGGAACACCGAGCGCCAGCCGGCGGCGTCAGCCATGAAGGCGGCAAGTCCCGGTCCGAACAGCGCCGGCAGCACCCACGCAGCGGCGAAGCTGGCGAAGAGGCCGGGCTGCAGGACAGCCGGGAAGACCAGCCCGACGAGGACATAGAGCCCGACGGTCAGGGCGCCGCCGCCGATCCCCTGCACCAGTCGGCCACCGACGAGGATCTCCATCGTCGGGGCGGTGCCGCAGATCAGCAGCCCCACCGAGAACAGCACCATCGACCAGATCAGCGGCGCGACAGGACCGCGCCGGTCGCTCCACAACCCCGCGGCGACCATGCCGATCACGCCGCTGGCCAGGGGCGCGGCGAAGCTCAGGGCATAGAGGTCGGCGCCGTCAAGATCGCGCGCCACGGTCGGCATCACCGTGGTGACCGCCATCACCTCGAACGCCACGAAGCCGATCAGCGCGCACATGCCGACAGTGATGGCGGCGTACGTCGGGCTCAACAGACGTGGCGTCGTCGCGGTCTCGGCCATCAGGGTCACGATCCCAGATCGTACGAGTTCAGGTCGACTTGAGGTCAAACGGAGGAGGGACCCTTGGTTCTGACACGTTCGTCGCTGGCGCTCCTCGCTGCTCAACCAGCAGTGAAGATTGGCGGCGCTCCTGCCCGCTCAACAGCGACGACGGCTGGCGCTGGCGCGCCTGCTAACCAGGGTCGCGAGTAAGGTGGGCGGGTCTCGTCGTCGGGCAGGTTGACTCCTGCGCTCTCCTTCCTTGACCTCGTGCACGTGCGCACCTACCAGACGACCGCCGATGCGGTGGCTGTGTCCCGATCTCTGGCCAGGTGGTGCCGTTGGGCTCGAGCAGTAGCCCACGAGAGACGTCCGAGCCCCCCACCAGCCGATGACCACTTCAA